>JBGTJW010000460.1:0-3369 GCA_041744955.1 Stenomitos sp.
GGCTTCTTCTCGTGCTACGAAGGCTTCATTCACATCATCGACTCCATGTTCAATCAACATGCCAAATGGTTGAAAGTGACTCATGACATTCCTTGGCGTAAACCGATCGCTTCGCTCAACTACTTACTCACGTCTCATGTCTGGCGACAGGATAACAATGGCTTTTCGCACCAAGATCCTGGCTTTATCGATCATGTCATCAACAAGAAAGCCGATATCATTCGAGTGTATCTACCACCTGATGCCAATACTTTGCTTTCAGTGACTGACCACTGTTTGCGAAGTCGTCACTACGTCAATTTAATCATTGCAGGCAAACAACCCGAATTGCAGTGGCTGGGCATTGAAGCTGCTAGCAAACATTGCACGGCTGGACTCGGCATTTGGGATTGGGCAAGTACCGATCAAGGTGTTGAACCCGATGTGGTAATGGCTTGTGCAGGTGATGTGCCGACTCTAGAAACTCTGGCGGCAGTTGATTTCTTGCGTCAACACTTTCCTGATCTAAAGATCCGCGTCGTCAACGTCGTTGATTTAATGACGCTTCAGCCTTCCAGCGAACATCCGCATGGGTTGAGTGATCAAGACTTTGATCGCCTTTTCACCCGCGATCAGCCGATCGTGTTTGCCTATCATGGCTATCCCTGGTTAATTCATCGCCTCACCTATCGCCGCACCAATCACCACAACCTGCATGTGCGCGGCTACAAGGAAGAAGGCACGACGACAACGCCCTTCGATATGGTGGTTCTCAACGACCTCGATCGCTTCCATCTGGCTCAAGATGTGATCGATCGACTCCCGCAACTTCAATCCACTGGCGCTCATGCAAAACAGCTTCTTCGTGACAAACTCATCGAACACAGGCATTATATAGCGAAATACGGAGAGGATATGCCTGAGATCCGCAATTGGAAATGGTCGTACTAACTGGCATCGTTGCCGACGCTTTATAGCGTAATCAACCAATTCACACCGTAAATCAAGCGGTAATGACGCAGAGTGCAAGAAAAGCAAAATTATCTACGCAATTCAGGCTTTAAAGCCATAAGATCACTCATGGCTTCTTCAACAAGATGACCAGAACAAGTCCTTTCAAAGAAAAGCTAGCCAGCCAGCTCTATGCATCGCGATCGAGCCATGCATAACAAACATCTCTGTCTGTGCTGCTCAAATGTTTTACTCCGCCATGTTCATTTGGGCAGGCTTTACTGGCGTTGTCATCATTGCTATCAGGCAATGCCAGTCATGGAGGACTGCGTTACGTTCGTCACTCCGGCACGCTTACGCTAGCAGTTCCTTCCAATGGAAACCGCCATCACGGCAGGGCAATTAATATGTCACCAGTGAATGAACTCCTTCCGCAGCCTGGAATGCTCAAAGATGTGCCGATTCTTATAGTAGACAACGATCGTGACAGCAGGGATTTGTATGCTTTTTTACTTGACAGCTATGGTGCAAAGGTAACAACGCTTGGTTCAATCAAAGACGCATTAGACTTGCTGCCTTGGTGTATGCCCGCTCTTTTGATTTGTGAAATGCGCTTCCTGGGCGAAAGCGTCGATCCACTCATTCAACACGTCAGAGACCTGGCACTCAGCAGTGGCAGCATGACCCCCATCTTGATCACTTCAACCTGTTCTCTAGCGAACCTGGCTCAACCGTTGCAGGTAAAGATTGAAGCCTATTTACTCAAGCCCATTAACATTGGCTTCTTCGTTGAGGCGGTCTGGAACCTGACACACCGACCAAAGCTTACCTCTCCATCCAATATGCAAGATTGGGTGATGAAACGAGATTGAAAGAAGCCAAAGCAGTAACTCTGGCAGCGGGTTGCAGCAGACTAGAGGCAAAAGCCGCTGCGAAAACCACAGAGAAGTAAGACCTGACTAAATTAACCTTTTTGAGGCATTAGTGAACATGGACAAGGAATTTAATGCTTATTTGTTGGGCGGTGGGATCGGCTCTTTGGCAGCCGCAGCCTTTATGCTTCGCGATGGTGGCATTCCTGGCGAAAATATTTTCATCCTGGAAGCAAAGACCATCTTAGGCGGGAGTTTGGATGGAGCTGGGAACCCTGTAGACGGTTATTCCATGCGGGGCGGACGGATGTTGACAACCGACAATTACGAATGCACCTGGGATCTTTACAAGTCAATTCCCTCCCTGAGTTTGCCTGGTAAATCAGTCTTTGACGAAACGATGGCGTTCAATGAGCAGCACCAATCACATGCGATGGCGCGTCTGGTTGACCGTCGCCGTGCGAAAGTGCCCGTCAGTTCAATGGGCTTTTCCATGCATGATCGTCAGGAATTGCTGAAGTTAAGTTTGACTGATGAAACTGAGTTGGGTGCCAGTTGCATCACAGATTGGCTTTCCCCAGCCTTCTTCGAGACCGAATTCTGGTTTATGTGGGCAACGACATTCGCTTTCCAACCCTGGCACAGTGCTGTTGAATTCAAGCGTTATTTGCATCGCTTCATGCTCGAATTCTCTCGGATCGAAACCCTCGCTGGGGTAAAGCGCACCATCTACAATCAGTACGATTCCTTAGTGCGTCCATTGCAGAGTTGGCTCGTAGATCAAGAGGTTCATTTCCTCGTTGATTGCAAGGTAATGGATCTGGAGCGTCACACCGAGGCGGGCAAGCTGGTGGTGACAGGCATTCACTATCAGCAGAGTGGTGAAAACAAAGTGATCGCGGTCAAAGACGGTGACCTTGTGTTTCTGCAAAACGGCTCCATGACCGATGCCTCAAGTGTGGGATCGATGACGAGCGCACCTAAAAAGCTGACCAAACAAGATAGCGACAGTTGGACTTTGTGGGAAAAGCTGGCGGCGGAAAACCCCGCTTTCGGGAATCCTGCTGTGTTCAATAGCAGCATTGCCGAATCTTTCTGGGAGTCTTTCACCATCACACTTCAAAACCCTGCCTTCTTCGACAAAATGATCAAATTTAGCGGCAATCAACCGGGCACGGGTGGACTAGTCACGTTTAAAGACTCAAACTGGCTGATGTCGATCGTGCTTGCCTATCAACCCCATTTTGCCAATCAGCCTGCGGATGTCCAGGTTTTTTGGGGTTATGCCCTCTTTCCCGATCGCGTCGGTGATTTTGTGCCTAAGCCGATGACTGAGTGCAACGGTGCCGAAATTCTCCAAGAACTCTGCGGACATCTGCGCTTCGATCTAGACACGGTGGCATCAGCAAACTGTATTCCTTGCCGTATGCCCTACATCACCAGTATGTTTATGCCTCGTTTACGCACCGATCGACCATTACCGATCCCACATAGCTCGAAGAACCTCGCTTTTATCAGCCAGTTTGTTGAAATTCCGGATGATGTCGTTTTTACGGTCGAGTATTCG
>JBGTJW010000461.1:0-3732 GCA_041744955.1 Stenomitos sp.
TCTACCTGCCCCGGCTGAAATTCAAGTTGAGGTTGAGCGTCTACTTGCAGCGACTGGACGATCGCTCGAACATCGAGTGCTGGATGAGTTAGTGCGTTCCTGCCAGGGCTTGTCCATGGAGCGGATTCGGCGTGTGCTAGCACGGGCGATCGCAACCCACGGTGAACTTCGCCCTGAAGACGTAGAGCTGATTTTAGAAGAAAAGCGGCAGACCATTCGCCAAACCCAAATTCTTGATTTTTATCCCACGACTGCCAACATTTCCGACATTGGCGGCTTAGACAACTTAAAAGATTGGCTGCTGCGTCGCGGGAGTGCCTTTTCGGAACGGGCGCGACAGTACGGTTTGCCCCATCCCAGAGGGTTACTGCTGGTTGGCATTCAGGGTACTGGCAAGTCCTTGACCGCGAAGGCGATCGCCCACCACTGGCACTTACCGCTTCTGCGTTTAGATGTCGGGCGTTTGTTTGCTGGCTTGGTCGGTGAATCGGAGTCTCGCACTCGCCAAATGATTCAGTTAGCAGAAGCGCTTGCTCCCTGCATTCTATGGATTGATGAGATTGACAAAGCGTTTGCTGGAGTCGATGGCAGAGGGGATGCTGGCACGACCAGCCGCGTGTTTGGCACCTTCATCACCTGGCTTGCCGAAAAGACTTCGCCTGTTTTTGTGGTTGCCACTGCAAACAACATTCAATCTTTACCCGCCGAAATGCTGCGAAAAGGACGGTTTGACGAGATCTTCTTTGTCGGTTTGCCTAGCCAGGAAGAACGGCAGGAAATTTTTGCAGTGCATCTGTCGCGGCTGCGTCTTCCTAACTTAAAAGCTTATGACCTGGAGCGTCTCGCGTATGAAACCCCTGATTTCTCAGGGGCAGAAATTGAACAGACGCTGGTTGAGGCAATGCACCTTGGCTTTAGCCAGAATCGAGACTTCACTACCGAAGATGTTTTAGAAGCTGCTAGCCAGATTGTGCCGCTGGCTCGTACCGCTCAAGAACAAATTCAATTCTTGCAAGAGTGGGCAGCAGCAGGGAAAGCACGCCTTGCCTCACGGCACAGTAGCCTGAGCAACCGTATTCAGCGACAAATGCATCAACCCGACTAACAAACGCTACAATTCTGCCAGCATGGTAGTTCTGAGGAAGGCTATGAGTTGGGCGAATTTAACAAAGTTGTTGAGCGGCGTTTTTCTGGCGATCGCCTTGATTGTCAGTGGGTGCTTTTTTGCTGCCCAGCACGTCATCGCTCAGTTCACAGCACCACCGCCTAAACCCACCTTTCCCAATGATAATCCGGGTGCTAAAGCAAAGCTGCAACCCACAGCAGCAGCTAAACCTGCCGCCACAAAGGCATCGCCAAAGCCTAGCGTGACCCCAACGCCCTCACCAACACCCACCGAAGCGGCTGGCTACCGTGCCCGCATCACGCTTTCACAGGGGCTAAATTTGAGGGAAAGCCCCAGTCGAGATTCAGCCCGTATCGGTGGTGTGGGCATCAACACAGGCATTACAGTGCTGGAAGATAGCTCCGATGGAGAATGGCAGCGAGTAAGGCTAGAGGGTAGTGGTCGTGAAGGTTGGGTGAAAGCAGGCTACACCGAACGCGTCAACCCGTAGATTATCTTAGGCATCTCAGAACAGAAGCAATTGCACTGGGCAAGTAGGATGTGCTGCAAGCCGGATCGCCGCCGCCACAGTTGACGGCATAGATTACCTGCTAACGTGATGTAGTCACATCGTTAAATTAGCCGATCTCTGTCGTACCTAGACCATGACGCAAGACAAAATTCTCCAAAAAGAGCAGCAGTTTCACGATCAGTGGGCGGCTGTAATTGACGTAGATGGCATTTGTGTGGCGGACTATTTTGAAGCCTGCACCGCTCCCGAAAACCGCTTTATTCTCAGTCAGCTTGGCGCTTTGGACGGTAAATATTTGCTTGATTTAGGTTGTGGCGCAGGCGAGAACAGCGTGTATTTTGCGACGAAAGGGGCGCGCTGCGTTGCGGCTGACTACTCACCGGGAATGGTGGATGTGGCACTTAAATTAGCCGCTGCCAATCAGGTAGAAGTCGAAGGGCGAGTGGTGAATGCGATGGCGATCGATTTCCCTGACAACACCTTTGATATTGTGTATGCCTCAAATCTGCTCCACCATATCCCCGATCCTCACCTTGCTATCCAGGAAATGCATCGCATTCTGAAACCGGGCGGCAAAGCCTGTTTTTGGGACCCGCTGAAGCACAATCCGGTCATCAACGTCTATCGCCGCATTGCCACAAAAGTACGGACAGAGGACGAAACACCGCTTGATATTAATCTGGTTGATTTCGTGCGATCGCGCTTTGCCGAAACCCACTACGATACCTTCTGGCTGGCAAGCCTCTGGATCTTTCTGCGCTTTTACTTGATTGAAAAGGTGAACCCAAACGAGGAACGCTACTGGAAAAAAATCATCCTGGAGCACGATCGCTTGAAGCCGAGCTATGAGCGTCTCGAAACCCTCGATCGCGCCTTAAAAGCTTTACCATTCACAAAGCGGTTTGCCTGGAATCTAGCAGTAGTCGCTACAAAGTAGGAAGTGATATGACGCGATCGCAATTCTGGCAGCAGGTTTGGCTTTATAGCCTTTTGGGTGCGATCGCGATCGTGATGCTCATCCCGTTGGTGTGGCTCATCAGCACGTCGCTTAAGTCCCCCACTGAAGATATTTTTCAGTTTCCGCCGCAGTTATTTCCTAGTCAGCCGACGTTTCAGAATTTTGTCACCGTCTGGAATGCTAACCCCTTTGGGCGCTATTTGTTTAACAGTACGCTTGTGGCGGTGCTGACCGTCGGTTTGAACCTGCTCTTTTGTGCGCTGGCGGCTTATCCTCTAGCACGTCTCAATTTTCGGGGACGCGAAGTTTTCTTCACGCTGATTGTCACCACGATCATGATTCCCTTTCAGATTGTGATGATTCCGCTGTACGTGTTGGCGGTGCAGTTGGGGTTACGAAATACCTATTTGGGCGTGATTTTTCCTGCGATCGCGTCTGCGTTTGGCATCTTCCTGCTGCGGCAGGCATTTCAAGGTGTCCCTAAAGAATTAGAGGAAGCGGGTCGAATGGATGGCTGCTCGGAACTGGGGATCTGGTGGTACGTGATGATTCCCGCCATTCGTCCCGCGCTGGTGACGCTGGCAATCTTTGTCTTCATCGGCTCCTGGAGCGACTTTCTGTGGCCGTTGATCGTGCTCGATCGACCGGAGTACTATACGCTGCCGCTTGGAGTGGCAACACTGGCAGGCACCTTCTCGCTTGACTGGCGCTTGATTGCAGCCGGGTCTGTTATTTCGATCGCGCCCATTCTGCTGTTCTTTGTCGTTATGCAGCGCTACATCGTCCCCACCGAATCCGGCAGCGGGGTAAAAGGTTGATTGGTGAACTAGAGCTAGCTTGTGGCACCTTCAAAAGTCCTGAACTACAAGGCGGTTCATTATAGGGCATCACTTTGATACTTAACATCTACGCACTATATGATGTAGTGTTATATTGTACGCAGAAAAAAGTTCACTCAGGGTAAGAGAATGTCAGAAGATTTACCTGATACATCTAACTCTCCATTGCCTGACCTTTCCAAGCTACTTCCAAGCCTTTCAAAAGTTCTTGGTCAACTCAATCCTCAAGATAGGATCATAGGAATAGCAGTAATCTTAATCCCAATTTTAGTTATTGGAGCAACACCATTCCTTCCTG
>JBGTJW010000462.1:0-4768 GCA_041744955.1 Stenomitos sp.
CCTTAGAAAAGCGCCGTAAGCGGGAACTGCTGCAAGAAGAAGCCGATGACCAGGTCTGGAGCGCTGAACTAGGCACCCTCACCGCTCGCACTGAATCTGACATTGATGCGCACTACTTCCCAGAGTTTCAACCCCAGGCTGCACGTCAGCAAACCCAGACCTTACAGCCGGGTCAATCTGTGCCTTTGAGCATTGTTCAGCGCGATTTGACGGCTGAAATCGCCCGCTATGATGGGCACGTTTTAATCGCTAGTCGCACTGGGTCAGGCAAAACCACCAGCGTCCAAGCGGCGATCGCCCACACATATCAGCAAACCGCTGGTAACGTCACCTTTTGGATATTTGACCCCAAGGGCGCTGCCTGGTGCGGTTTAGAGAAAACCCCGCATTGGCTGCTCGTAAACCGGGCTGAGCGGATACCCGCGATGGTTGAACGGCTGAAAGAACTGATCCGACTGCTAGAGCATCGGCAAGAGGAGCGGATTAACCAAGGCGGGCACTGGAAAACGCCCCCATCCCGGGTTGTGATCATCATCGATGAATACAACACCTTGATTCGCTTAGGGGCATCTCACGCTACTCTAATCGGCTCAATGGTTGAGCGCATTATTTTTCAAGGTAGAGAAGACAATATCCAAATCTGGCTGATGAGCCAGACAACGCGGGTTGCTCAACTTAAGCTTGATACCAGCGTTCAAGATAACCTGGCGTACTTTGCTCAAGCGCGAAACGGCGACTATCAGAGCGTGGAAGATGCCATCACGAATAACTATGTTGTTGGCAACGCTGCCCAACGCAAGCAACTTCTGGAGTTGCTTGCTGCCTATCAGCAACAACCCAACCAAAACCGCGAGACTCCCTTAGTTTTCACCACGCTAGGCGGCAATCAGCTAGCAATCCTGCCCGACCTGACACACTTCAGATCGGCGCAAGTCGCCCCTCACCATGGTGCCACCACGGTGCCACCACCAACTCACCACGAACAAAAGGATCACCACTGGCTGGAAAGCCTATACAACAAGCCTTCCGCCGCAGTGGTGAGTCATACCACCACGCCCGAATCACCACAAAATCCTGGTTTTGAGCTTGAATTTGACAGTGGTGGTGATGGTGACTACCCCGGTTTTGACCTGCCTGATGAGGGGTGGCGATCACTCATTCTCGCCTATCGAGCGGATGGTGTTATGGGGCAGGTAAATTTCATTCGGGAATATTGCGGGCTGTCATCGGGCGGCAACAATACACGCTATGAACAAGCCGCTGCCCGGTATCAGCAGGTTTGCCGGAAGTATGGAATTTAGTGAATAAGTGACCTACCACACATAAATCAAGTGTTTCACGTCAATCTTTTTAGAGAGGAAAAACACACTTTAGTTGAGGGATGTGTCACCTGTCGAACTGGCTGGAACTGGCACGATAAGTACATCGAGCTAAACAGCTCTTCACGTCATCACAAAGGACAGCCCCCATGAAAACTACAAACCCCCACACAACCCCCACAACTTCTGCCGTTCCTACCCTTTCTGTGACCGAACAAAAGCCCCCAAAAGGATTGTTCCTCAATTGGCAGATTGTCGATGGAAAGTTGACCTCTACCTGGCTACAGCATCCTGACTAAACCTAGCCGTTGCGTGGTGCTTGGTCTGAAAGTAGCAAAACTGCATCCAAGTGCCGTGCAATATCCAAAACTTCTTCTCTACATAAGGTTGCTTCGCGCCTTCAATTCTCCAGCTATCCGTACTTAGCGCTCCTTTCATCCGCATCCAGCGCCAAATACTGCGCGATCGCCTGCAAAGCTGGATCTCTCACGGCATGAATCATTGGAACAATTGCTTTACTCAATCTCCGGTTGCTCCTTTGATCGCTGTAACGTTTCCCAGAGAGCTTCAATTTGCTTGTAGGCATTTTGCAGCGAAAAATTGCTTCCTGTTTCCAGTCCTATAATTAAGCTAACTCGTTGAGCAAATTCTTGAAGATTGGCGTCAAACGCCAGATTTTTGGGCGTGAACCGTCCCCGATAGCGAGTACGGGAGCAGAAGAAATCAGCTTTTGTCAGGGTAGACGATTGGAGGGTTTGAAATGTTAGCAATGCAATGTGAGGTCCTTGATTCAAAGCCCGAGGTGGCATTGCCGTTTGAATATATTCCAGCTTTTTTAGCTCAAGCTGCCGCTGATTTACTCCTGAGCTATAGTCTTGGTTTGGACTGGCAGCAAAACAGTATCAAAATGTTTGCCAAGACCATTCAATTACCTCGACTTGAAGCCATCTACGGCGATGGCGATTACAAATATAGTGGGCTAACACTTAAAGCAAATCCTTGGACGCAACCTCTAAAAGATTTGCGCGAGATTATTGAAGCAGCGACAGGTTATCGCTATCAGCTTGTAATTGGCAATCAATACCGTAGCGGCTCTAACCATATTGGCTGGCATAGTGACGATAGTAAAGAACTGGGTAAAACCCCCGCGATCGCGTCTCTTTCTCTTGGCGCTACTCGCAAATTTCAGCTCCGCAACAAAGTCACCAAAGAAATCCATAGCTTTGAATTGCAGCATGGCGATTTGGTTGTAATGCATCCTGGTTGCCAAGAGGACTGGAAGCATCGAATTTGCAAAACAGCGAATGACGGCGTGCGAGTGAACTGGACGTTTCGCCCATTCAAAAGTTAGAGATGACAAGTTTAACTGCCGTTGAAATTGAGCAGGCCCAAACGGGACTGGAACAGGATATGTGCAAAATCCTGCAATATACTTTTGAAAGCTTTATGCCAAAGCGCTTTCAGCACTTATCACTTTCTGCCTTTTTAGCTCTAAAGCTAACGAGGGAGTGGGGCTTTGAGGGCTATCTTGCAGGTTTTTGCACATATCCTGTCGCAATCCCTTTCTGTACAACTACTCATTAAACGCCGTCTACTGCTCCATTCCCCTCAGACACTCAACTCAAATCGTCAAAATCATCGTCTCAGCCAAAATCCTTTGCTAGTAGGAGTTTCAAGAGTTTTCTGCACCGCTAAAATTATTTACTACAAGGTTCATATTTATTAGGCAAAAACAAATTATTTACTACACTTCTAACAGCATGCAAGCTTCAAAGTCCATCTAGATAAAGGAGGTAGCCAAAAAAATAATTTATGGTTAATTGAACAGAAATTATCAGACGTGATGCTTTCTACAAATTTTGTACATTTTTCTTGTTTAGTACTAAAGAACTACTATTTCTGTGGATTATGGAAGATCCCAATGACCTGCTAGCGATCTACATCCTCTATACTGAGCACATAAAATCTACGCAAAATGAAAAATCAGCTAAAGGGAGTATTGCGAAGCTTCAAACGGCTGTCATTCGGTTTCTGCTGCCAGGGTTAGGTTATGAAGCGCGTCCTAAAGGGAAAAAAATGTCGCTACTTGAAGTCAAGCTAGCGAAGGAGTTTATGCAGACTCAAGAGATAAAAATACTTCTAGAGGCTAGAGAAAAACAACAGAAGGGATTTCATGTACTTCAGGCACCGGAGATAAGTCGAAGGTTTTATAGCTGGGTACTTGATGTCTTTGTAAGTTGGTGCGAAGCCAACCCATGGTTTCCAAAACAGCGGCGTAAACCAAATCCAGAAGAACAGCGCTGTCCTTTAATCGATCAAGGGTTTGGTTCAGTCGCGAATACACCACTAACCACACGTAGGCATGTTTATAAAAAGTACAAATTAGATCTCCACGAAACTACCCCTGCTTTACAAGAAAAGCTTGATAAATTTCATGCGTTCTTCACAGATTCTGACTATCCAGGCAGGGTTACTGAGCGAATAGAAGTATCTACCGCTGATCGCTATATCTTTGAACTTCGTCTGATTCTAGGCTGGCTGCATCGTTATAAAAATATTGCACTTAAAGAGCTTAGTTTAGATCTACTAATTCCACTGCTTAAAGAGTCAGATTTAGAGAAATTAACTTCATTAGATAGAAAAGAGTTATTAAAGGATAAGAAATTAGAACTAGAAACATGGCTCTGTGAATATCTAAAGTTTCTAAAAGAGGTGATGGAGGCAAAGAGTCCAAGAACAAAACATAACAAAATCAGTGCCCTCCTAGCTTTAGCTAAATTTCAATATTTTCTAGAGGTTGAGAGTGAAACGGACTATACAGGACTACCGCTTTATAAAGTTATCCTCAAATACAGTCGCAAAATCTCAAAGGAGGAACTTAAATGGCGACGCAACAAGTATTCTGTTTCTAACCAGCAATTTAAGTGGCCCCAACCCAAGAAAGGGGAAACGGCTCTCGATAGAATTCGAGCTCAAATTGTAGAGCCCTTAAGGCTTGGTTGCCGACTTCGGTACAACGGTGGTCATCGAAAAGAACCTGCCCGCATTGCTGTTAGCCATATGCGTTACTCAATATGGGCATTTTTAGGCGATATGCCTCCTCGACGGCAGCAAGAATATCGCAGTCTCAGAATTGCTTTAAGTTGTCCTATAGAACGACCAGAGAATGTTCCAATTGATGGTCTTTACCATCCTCAGCCTTCAGATGAAATACGCGAAAAGCGTGAAGATGGAACTTTTCAGGATAACTACCTGTATAAAACATATTTCCATGATGGCGAACATTATCCCAGTGGTGTTTGGGTCTTAGAGGATGTCTGAGAAGGTAGAGACGACGCTAGTCGCCTAAGCATCAAACGAATCATTGCTACGTAGATGAACGTTTCTGAGGTTTCTGGTAAGACTTCATAGTCTTTAGACAAGCGACGCGACCAATTGAGCCAACCCCA
>JBGTJW010000463.1:0-11200 GCA_041744955.1 Stenomitos sp.
CCGTTGCTCAATAAGGTCTCGTGTGGCTTGATTAATGGGTTGACGGCTGGGAGCTTCAACAAACTGACGCTGACAGTCCTGACAGCGGAAACGTTGCTTGCCATAGTGAGTGCGTCCATATTTGACAATTTGCGATGAATGACACTTGGGACATTGCATCAGTCATGCTAGATAACAGCCTACCCGTCTAGCTTACAGGTTTATCATTACTATGCGGTACTACCATTGCATTAAGCTTCATTCTCCGCCACATTAACCAATCTGATTATGCTGCTCGCTTAATGGAAATTGCTATGCATAGCTTAATGCAAGCGATGCAAGATTATCAAGTTTTCCCAAACAGTAGTTTGAAACCACTTTCACAAATGCGTTCAGCTAACAAAAAGCACGGAAATGTTGGTGATATTGAGCTTTTAGAGGATAGACAAATTGTGGAATCCTGGGATGCCAAATATGGTAAGTCATATTTAAGAGATGAAATTGAGGAATTATCAGAAAAGCTAGAAGTGCATTCCGCTATTAGGCGAGCTGGATTTGTCACAAGTCTTGAACCAGAAAGGCTTGATGAGTTAGAGCCTAGGTGTGAAGAGATTGAGGAAATTTATAGAATATCTTTAGAAATCTTGACTTTTGCAGAGTGGGTTGAAGAACAGTTTGAACGTGCGTCCACAGAAGAAGCTGCTTCAGAACAGCAACTAGCTGTAGCTTGGATTACAGCTTACACAGAGTCTTTGGCACAGTTACGTAGAGACATCGCTCCAATAGATGAGCCTTGTTATTAATGGTTATTAACACTGCGTGGTATTTTGACCGAAGAGTTGTGAAATGTTTATTATGCTTTCGATTAAAGCGGGTTGGCATGGCATCTAACACTGGTTGGTGCGGACGGAATAGCGGTTATCGGCGGGAGTTCAAGCTTATCTGCCGCCGCACAACTTCACCGTTAGTAGTGAAAATATTGACATCATTAATCTGAGTCACCGTTGCTATACAAGCGATCGTTGGTTTTGCAAGTGCGATCGCGCCGAAACGATCGTACTGTCAAGCTCAAGTTTAAGAGCTTCTTTCTCCACCTTCACGTTAGCTATGGCAGCGATCGCATCTGTAACGGTCTGCTGCCTTTCTAATATGTTGCTGCTAATATAGCGGTTCTCTGTCGGATGAGTTACAGGTGGAACAATACAGAGCAGGGGTTTGAGCCTCTAATTTGTACCTCACAGGATCCGGAAACGCTATAGTTGTACGACTGCAACAGTCAGAGCTACCGAACCAAGCGCGATCGCTCATACTAGAGGAGAAAGCATCACGTTTTGAGAGAAGTTTGAGGAATTGCCGTGCCAACCATCAACGAACTAGCGACTCAGGCAAAAGAAGCTGCCGATCGCCTGGGAATCCACAAATTCGACATTTACGGCTCCACTGTGGATGAGAGCAGTGCCAAGGTTGATCAGGGCAAACCCGATCAGGTGAAAGCCTCCAATCGTTCCAGCGTCACTGTGCGTGTGTGGAACGACGAGCAGACAATGGGCATTACCTCGACCACGGATGTTGATCCGGTTGGGTTAGCACTTGCACTGAAGACGGCGTATGAAGCAAGCTTCTTTGGCGTTAAGGAAAACGTTCCCGATTTTAGCCCAGCAGCAACCGCTCCTCTTGCGCGTGAGTTTGCTGAAAAAGCGCCCCAGGCTCCCATTTCAGACCTGTTGGAAAAGCTGATTACCGCCGAGAAGGTACTAACCGAGGCACATCCGGCGATCGCCTCTGTCCCCTACAATGGGCTTGCCCAGCGCGACATTGATCACTTCTACCTCAACAGCGATGGGGCTTTGCGAACCGAAGCCTACTCCACCACATCGCTCTATCTCTATACCAAAACGGAAGAAGATGGCAAAAAGCCTCGCAGTGCAGGTGCATTCCGCATCAGTCGTGGCTTAGAAACCCTGGATGTTGATGGCTGCCTCAAGGAAACTGTGGCAAAAACCATTAGCCACCTTGATTACAAGAAGATTCCTACAGGCAAGTATCGCGTCGTCTTTTCACCAGAGGCGTTTCTGAGTCTCTTAGGTGCATTCTCGAATTTGTTCAACGCTCAAAGCATTCTCGATAACCAGAGCCTCTCAAAACCAGAGTCGTTGGGCACTCAAATTGCTTCGCCCTTGCTGTCGGTTGCCGATGATGCGCTGCATCCAGATAATGTGTCGATCGCCACCTTTGATGGTGAAGGCACACCCACTCAGCGTATTCCCCTCATTAGTGATGGCATTTTGGTCAACTTCCTTCATAGTGCTGGCACCGCTAAACGGTTTAACACTGACCCTACTGGGCACGCCAATATGGGCGCAAAAGTGACTGTTAGCCCCCATTTCTATCACGTCTTCACCAGTAAACCTGCCGAACAACAGTACAGTCTAGAGACGGCTGAAAATGTCGTTCTGATCGATGACCTGCACGCCCTCCATGCTGGAGTCAAGGCGCTTCAGGGTTCCTTCTCGCTACCGTTTGATGGCTGGCTAGTCAATCAGGGTGAACGGACGAGCATCGAATCGGCTACCGTCGCTGGTGACTTTCTGGAGCTACTCAACGCGATCGTCTACGTGGAGCCAGAACCACACCTCACCCCTGGCGGCGTTTGCCCCTATGTTTGGGTCGGAGAACTGTCGATCACGGGCGAGTAGCGGCGTTGTGAGCGATCGCGGCTAATGCATGGATGAATGGCTTCTAAGCGCTCATCAACTGCTTAGTCATGCGTTGAGCCGTCGGGCATGGTTGCACCCTGGAGGTTTGCGCCAATGAGATTAGCGCTGCTGAGTTCAGCTTTTGCCAGGTTGGCGTTGGTCAGGTTGGCATCGCGGAGATCAGCACGACCGAGGTACGCTTCAATGAGGCTTGCATCGGTCAAATCAACGTTCTGTAGCGTGGTGCGGCTCATACTTGCCCGATTGAGCCGCGATCGACACATAATTGCCTGCGTCAGGTTGGCTTTGCTCAGGTTGGCATCGGTCAGGTTGGCATCGGTCAGGTTGACGTTTTTGAGCGTCGCTTCGGTGAGATTAGCGCGCTCTAGCTTGACGCTCACCATGTATGCCTGACTCAAATCGGCTTCAGTCAAAATGGCATCCGTTAGAAAGCTACTCTGCATCGTTGCTCCAATCAAGTTCGCTTCAGTAAGATTGGCTTCTCGCAAGCTGGTTTCACTGAGGTTGGCACGCCGCAGATCCGCTTTGGTTAAATCAGCGCCGTTGAGGTTAGCACCGCGCAGATCGGCATTCCGAAGGTCAACACCGCGCAGGTTGGCACCTTCATAGCAGCGTTTTTCGTAGCGCAGGTTGGCTCCGCGCAGGCAGGCTCCGCGCAGGTTGGCGCTGCCAAGATTGACGTTCCGCAGATCGGCGCTGATCAGGTTAGCATCGAGCAGGATTGCCAGGGTGATGTCGGCACCGCGCAAATCGGCTCCGTAGAGGACGGCACCATGTAAGTCGGCATCGCGCAGGTTGGCGCTAATCAGGTCGGCTTGACTCAGGTTGGCTCCGCTCAGGTGAGTTCCAGCCAGGTTGGCTTTGCTCAGGTTGACGCGGTTGAGGTATGCCAAAACCAGATTTGCGCCACGTAGATCGGTGCCTGTGAGGTCTGCGCCAATGAGATCGGCTCCGCCTAGATCGGCACCACAAAGGTTTTCGCCCCGAAAGTCAGTTTCGCCTGCCTGGTAGCGTTGCAGTAGCTCGATCGCGTCCATGATGGGTGTAGCCTCTGGCGGTTATTGCATTATGTGTCGTTGTGTCCGTGGCAGCAAGGCTTCAAGACGACAACACCTTTGTTTAGTATGCCCGCAGGCGTTAAGACTAATGAGTTTGGTCTGGGTTGATGGGCACGGTTGCCCAAACCGTTGACGGCGTTAATCCAGTGCTGAAGACAAGGACATTGGGGCAGCTTCGGTATCGGTTTTGGTTTCCGCTTCGTCTTCACTGCTTGCAATCAGTTCTTGCAGCCCAACGACAGAGCGGTAAAAGCGTTTAGGACGTTCGATGCGTCTACGAGCGAGAAGATGTTTGTGTCAAATGTAACCTTAGCTATCCACCTCATCTAGCCCAGCACTGGAAGTAAAGCCGCCAAACGTAGCACCATAACGGAAGCCAGAATCGGGCAGTACCAGCCGGACAGCCTTGAAGCAATGCTTTACCGGAAAAACAAGTAACGAGCGCCAATGACGAACAGAAAGATGCCGTAGAGCTTTTTCATCAGGGCGCTGCTGATAAAGGGTTGATTGGCAAACAACGCACCAAACAAAAAGCCGACAAACAGCCCAGCGGCAATAAAGAGTGCATCCCGGATGCTGAGGTTGCCTTCTCTGTAATAGACCGCAGCGCCGAGAAGACCGATCGGCAAAATTTGGGCGGCGATCGAGGTTCCTGTCGCAAATTTCTGATCCATCCCCAGCAGCAGCACCATCGCAGGCACCATAATGGCACCACCCCCAATGCCAAACATCCCGCCTGCAACGCCAGCCGCTAAACCAATGAGCAACAGTTGAACCATCAATAGAGACATAGCTTCATTCCGATCGGCGCTGTTAAGTACATACTGAAACTACTTATAGCAGCACTGAGACATGAGTTCAGTCTAGAAATGCACGAAAGCGGGAGAAAGGCTAAAGGCTAAGGGCTAAAAGCTAAGGGCTAAAAAATACTGGAAAATGTATCCTTTATCCTTCATCCTTTCTACTTTCCTGGAGGTATTGCAGGCAGCCGGGAGGCACCAGACGCAGTGCGCATGATTGGAAGCGATCGCGCTCAATCCAATAAGCCGTGTAGGTTTGATCACTATCAGCAAAGTTGACTTGTTCCTGCTGATAGAATGCCTGATCGACAAAATCGCAGCGGTAAAGCTGAACAAATTCGTGCCCCGGCTTGCCGTTAAAGGTGAACAGGTTTTCCAGGCAGCCGAGATAGTGAATGTTCGTCAGTTCTGCCTGAAGTTCCTCTCGAAATTCTCGCTTCAGCGCTTCCAGGCTTGTTTCGCCAAACTCAATACCACCGCCCAACGCACGATAGAAGTAATCCTGTTTCACAGGATCAAACCCTTCAGAAACAAACAGACGCGAACCGTGTTGAATGAAGCCAAGCGCGATCGCCCGAATCCTCTGTTTTCCTGACTCCTCACCCCTCACTCCTCACCCCTCACTTCCTTAATTCAAATCACTGGTATCCAAAAACGTATCCGATCGATAGCGACTGTCGCCTGTTGTCCAGTCTTCGTTTTCGCCACCAACAATCAGGCTTTCAAGGACAACGTAGTCTTTGCTGAACTGGCGCAGGGCAGTGATGAGCACATCCAGGGCGATCGCGTCACTGGTGCCGAGGTCAAACCAACAGCGTCCCCAGTTGCCCTCGTATTCCACCTCGCCCATATTGTGCATCAATGCCACCATGCTGCTGTCAGCCAGATCATCGTCGTATTCCATCTGGCTCACTTCTAGCCCCATGTCCTGCACCTGGAGGTTTTCGGCATTAAAGCCACCGAGCTTGCCCAAAAAGAACCAGGAATTGAAGACTTCCTCAACGTACTGTTTTTCCATTTCTGAGGGCACTGTGCTGAACTCGATCCAGATCCAAACATTAAAGGGATCAAATTCTCGAAACTGTACGTTCATCTTGATACTCCTGCGTTCCCGAGAAAAATTAAAGTGGCAAAACTAAAAATGGCAAAGGCAAGTGATGATCACTTTTAGTTTTTAACTTTTCATTCATTACTGATTCTTAGCTATCATGACACGGCACAAACGGCTAATAGACCCGTCCTTTCCAGGCTCCACCCTCACCTCGCCAGTGACGGAGGGCAGAATCGAGCGTCATGATGGTGTAAAGGAAGGCGATCGCGGGTAGCCCAAATGCCAATAGGGGTGGACATTGATAGAGACGCAACGTTGGCAAATACGCCACAGCAATGAGCAGCCAGGTGAGTAGTCCAACCAGGGCGATCGACCACTGTCCGGTGAGAAGTCCCGCGATCGTGCTCACAGGCGGCACCACATAAATGATCGTCATGCCAACTAACGTTCCCAATAGCAGCAACGGCGAATAGTTGAGTTGAGTAAACGCAGTACGAGCCACCATATCCCAAATCGTTTTAAGCGACGGGTAGGGGCGCAAACTGTGGGTTTGGCGAGTCAGCCCCAGCCAGATTTTGCCAGTGGGGGATGGGGATGGAGAGTTTTGAGTTTTGAGTTTTGAGTTTTGAATTAATGCTGCTCCCTCTGCCTCCTGCCCTCTGCCTCCTGCCCTCTGCCTTCTGCCCTCTACCTCCTGCCTTCTGCCTTCTGCCTCCTGCCCTTTGCCTTCTGCCTCCTGCCCTCTGCCCAACCCCTTCACCACCTGCGCCAGGGAACAGTCATCAATCAGCGCTTGACGCAGAATTTGCAGACCACCGATTTGCGTCAGAGCGTCGCGTCGCAGGAGAATACAGCCGCCAGCCGCAGCCGCCAGCTTACGGTTTGGATCATTTGCCCAACGGAACGGGTAGAGCTTTTGGAAGAAAAAGACGAATGCGGGAATCAAAAGTTTTTCCCATGTACTCTTGCAGCGCAACAACACCATTAGCGACACCAGATCCAGGTCATCTGCCTGTGCTTTGGCGACCAATTGATGCAGGTTTTCGGGGTGATGCGAGATGTCAGCATCCGTTAGCAAAAAGTAGTCGGGCGGTGGTGACAGAGTTTGGGCGTAGCGAACGCCTTGTTCCATTGCCCACAGTTTGCCTGTCCAGCCCACTGGCAGCGGTTCGGCAGAGATCACCGTCAGCGTTGAGAGATCAAGAGCCTGCGCCGTCTGCCGTGCGACATCCGCAGTGCCATCCGTACTCTGGTCATCAACCAGAATGATGCGAAGGTTGGAATAGCCCTGCGTGAGAAGCGATCGCAGCGTCACGGGCAGCAGATCGGCTTCGTTACGGGCGGGGATGATGGCGCAGATGGAAGGGAGTGGGGAGTGGGGAGTGGGGAGTGGGGATAAAGAGTTTTGAGTTAAGACTGCTTCTCCTGACTCCCTTTCTTTCTCTGCTTCCCTTGCCTTCTGCCTTCTGCCTTCTGCCTTCTGCCTTCTCCCCCCCTCCTCATCCAAGAACTGATCCGATCGCCAAAACTGCCCACGCCCAAACAGCAGTACGAGCCAGACGATGAGCGACAGCGATGTAATTCCTAAACCGATTGCAGCCATTACCAATTGCCAAGACTCTTCACTAAGAGGCAAAATACAACATCTGCCAATTGTAACGACAGGTGTATCGGTAAAATTGGCGAAATCGGTGTGTTGAGGATGGACAGACGGTATGCAAACTCAGGAACAGGGTGTCGGGAACAGTGCCACGGCTACGTTGATCGCAGTGGACGAGGCGATCGCCCGCAGTCAGAATTACTTGCTATCGCTTCAGTATCCCGACGGTTACTGGTGGGCAGAGCTGGAGTCGAATGTCACCATTACGGCAGAAGTGGTGCTGCTACATAAGCTTTGGGGCACTGATAAGACCCGTCCGCTGCATAAGGTAGAAGCGTATTTGCGATCGCAGCAGCGCGAGCAGGGCGGTTGGGAACTGTTCTACGGCGACGGTGGCGAACTGAGCACCTCGGTAGAAGCGTACATGGCTCTCCGATTGCTGGGCGTACCTGCAACTGATCCAGCGTTGGCAAAGGCGCGATCGTTCATTTTGCAAAAGGGCGGCATCAGCAAGACACGGATTTTCACCAAGTTTCACCTGGGGCTGATTGGCTGCTACGACTGGCTAGGCTTACCCTCCATTCCATCGTGGGTCATGCTGCTGCCGGATGCGTTTCCTGTCAACATCTATGAACTGTCTAGCTGGGCGCGGGGTAGCACGGTGCCGCTGCTAATTGTGTTCGATCGCAAACCCGTTTACATTACTGAGCCAGCCATCAACCTGGACGAACTGTACGCTGAAAGACGTAGCAACGCGCGCTTCGAGCTACCGCGTCAGGGCGACTGGACGGATCTTTTCGTGCATCTGGATGGTGCTTTCAAACTAGCGGAAGACTTGAATCTGGTACCATTCCGTCAAGAAGGGATCGACGCTGCCGAAAAATGGGTGCTGGAACGCCAAGAAGCCACCGGAGACTGGGGCGGCATTATCCCCGCTATGCTGAACTCTCTGCTGGCACTCCGAGCATTGGATTACGACGTTGCCGACCCGATCGTCGAGCGCGGTCTAAAAGCCGTTGATAACTTTGCGCTCGAAACCGATGAGCACTACTGGATTCAGCCCTGTATTTCCCCTGTGTGGGATACAGCCTTGGTAATGCGATCGCTCGTCGATTCCGGTCTTGCGCCCGATCATCCTGCCTTAGTACGCGGCGGCGAATGGTTGCTGGAGAAGCAAATTCTCGACCACGGCGATTGGGCGGTCAAAAATCGCCAAGGTAAGCCTGGAGCCTGGGCGTTTGAGTTTGACAATCGCTTTTATCCTGATGTGGATGATTCTGCGGTTGTGGTGATGGCACTCTGTGCCGTCCAGTTGCCGAATGAGCCGTTGAAACAAGCTGCGATCGCCCGTGCCGTAGATTGGATTGCCACCATGCAATGCACTCCTGGCGGTTGGGCAGCCTTCGACCTCAACAATGATCAGGATTGGCTCAACGCCATCCCCTACGGCGATCTCAAAGCCATGATCGACCCCAATACGGCAGATGTGACCGCGAGAGTGCTGGAAATGGTTGGGAAGTTGGAAAGCAGGCAGAAGGCAGAAGGCAGAGGGCAGAAGGCAGTTTCAACTCAAAACTCTCTCCCTACTCCCCACTCCCCACTCCCTACTCCCTCCCTCGATCGCGCTCTCGCCTACCTCCGTACTGAGCAAGAACCCGAAGGCTGCTGGTTTGGTCGCTGGGGGGTGAACTACATTTACGGGACGAGTGGCGTGCTGGCAGCGCTGTCGTTAGTCGCACCCAAGACCCATCAGCGGGAAATTGAGCGGGGTGCGAACTGGTTAGTAAGTTGCCAAAATGCCGATGGTGGCTGGGGTGAAACGTGCTTTAGCTACAACAATCCCTCGCTGAAAGGTCAGGGAACCAGCACGGCTTCGCAAACTGCCTGGGCGTTGATTGGACTCATGGCAGCAGGGGATGCAACAGGTACGTATGCGATGGAGGCGCTCGATCGCGGCATCCAATATCTTCTCCGAACTCAACAGCCCGATGGCACCTGGAATGAAGACTACTTCACAGGTACAGGCTTCCCCTGTCACTTTTACCTGAAGTATCATCTCTATCAACAACACTTTCCACTGACTGCGATCGGGCGTTATCGATTTATTCGCTAGTATTAAGCAGTTTTAACGGCAAAACGTAGCGGTGGCAGATAGCCTTGAACTAAGCACCAGCGGCTTTCGTCCGTCCGCTGCCGTAACGTGTTAGCTGGCTGGCAATAACAGATGAAGCCTGACCATTGACAATGGTATGCTAAAACCAGCATATTTAAGATATGAATGCATCGCCAAAACCAGTTGAATGGGTCGGAAGTTCTCTGGATGATTTGAAGGAGTTCCCAGAGGACGTGCGGCAAAACGTTGGGTACGCATTGTACTTAGCTCAATGCGGTGAAAAGCATCCCTCAGCTAAGCCACTCAAAGGATTTAAGGGCACTGGAGTACTGGAAGTTGTAGAAGATTTTGACGGAGATGCTTATCGAGCCGTCTACACATTAAAACTGGCTGGAGTAGTCTACGTCTTACACGCTTTTCAAAAGAAATCAAAGCAAGGTATTGCTACCCCTAAGCAGGATATTGACCTGATCGAAACAAGACTAAAACGAGCCAAAGAGCACTACTCACAAAACTATAGTAAACGCCAAGGAGAGTAAAATATGACTGAGGAGATTAGAGTACAAGCCAGTAGTGGCAACGTATTTGCAGATTTGAGTTTAGACAATGCTGACGAATTGCTGGTTAAAGCAGAACTTGCTCGGCGGATCAGCAGTATTATTACGACTCAACAAATGACCCAAATTGAGGCAGCAGAGGCATTAGGAATTGACCAACCTAAAATCTCGGCATTAATCAATGGAAAACTAGCAGGCTTTTCGACTGCACGATTATTTCGCTTTCTCAATGCTTTGGGTCGAGATGTGGAAATTGTAGTGAAACCTAAATCTCATGCACAAGCTCAGACGCGCGTTGTTGCTTCGTGATTTTGAACACTAACAACTTATCTTCCTGTACCAGTCCTAGCCCAGCAACGAAGCCAGCTAACGTTGCCAATCATCCGCCGCAGATAACTTCAAACTCTAAGGAACGCGGATTAATTAACATGAAATATCTCCCTTTTGTAGGGACGTTCCAGGGAACATCCCTACTACAGAAAAAATTGCACCTTATTCAATCCGCGTTCCTTACCAATAATCTCTCGACGGTCGGCGTGCATTGGGCTTGTTATGCGGCTTGCACTTGGCAAGACTAATTTAGTCAAACGACAAGAGTACTATATCGCTACTTTGTGCTGCTACATTGAAAAACTTAACTAATTGATTGTGGAGTTCTAGAAAATGTGGCTCCATGTAAATTCTGCTTTCATGAGATCCAAGCAGAGTGTCGAGACGTGACTTGAAGTTATCTTCTGAAACCTGATTCAACGCCTTAGCTATCTCCTTAACCTCGTTCACGGTTAGATAACGCACCATACCGTAAGTCGCTTCCCAAGGTGTTGCTGTACCACCCATAAACACCTTATGAAGCAAAGTATCACCTGTGGTTTTACTATCATCAGGGAAATTACCTGTGAGTAAGAAATAAAGCGATCGCCAATGTTTATCTAGGTCTAAATAGCGATCGCTGGATCTTAAAGCTTCAAAGTAGGCGTGAATCTCTTCGTCCGTTTCTAAATCATCTCCAAAATAAACGCTTGCATAAACAGCATCACTGTGCAGTTTTTCAAGCTTGTTAGGGGTGACCCGCCTATAGCTTGCTTCAATACCCATATAAATAAAATCATTGACTCAATGTTGGTATAGCTGCTATCTCCAGGGCAATGTCTATACTTTCGGTAGTGGACTAGACCAGTGGACATAGTCAAACGGTTAAGCCAAACTCATAGCGGTTAATGAATAGACCGATGACCACATCGTGCATCCAGATTGACTTAGAAAAGCAAATGGTTTTGCGAGCCAACCGTTTAATCCTTGTGCGTCAGGTTAAATGCTTGCGCTCA
>JBGTJW010000464.1:0-5455 GCA_041744955.1 Stenomitos sp.
CTGGATATGGTTCGCTTGCTCTGCAAAGCCGAAGCCACAGAAACGTTGGTTGTTGGTCCCAACAGTCCTGGCATCATTATTCCGGGTCAACTGCTGATGGGGCTACATCCGGGCGAGTTTTATACACCTGGATCAGTCGGGCTGATTAGTCGCAGCGGTACACTAACGTATGAAATTGCGCTGGAGCTAACGCAAGCAGGCTTGGGGCAGTCGATCGGCGTTTGTATTGGCGGCGATGCGATCGTCGGCTCATCCTTTCCACAGTGGCTCCAGATTTTGGACGAAGACGAAAACACAGAAGTGATTGTGCTGGTAGGCGAAATTGGTGGCGATAGCGAAGAAGCCGCCGCACACTATATTGCTGAGGCGATCGACAAACCTGTAATTGCTTATGTTGCCGGACGCACTGCTCCTAAAGGCAGACGCATGGGGCACGCTGGAGCCATTATTAACGCCCAGGTTTCTGAACTGGGTTCCGAGACAGGTACAGCAGATAGTAAAATCAATGCCTTTCGGCGTGCCAAAATTCCGGTCGCTGATCTTCCCTGGCAAATTCCCGATCTGGTGAAGAAAGCGCTGAAGCTAACGACAAGAAAAAGCTGAAATCGAAAGCTAAAGGCTGAAGGTTAGAATGCATCCTCTATCCTTCAGCCTTTATACTTTAGAGCTTTCTACGTTCGACGAGCTAGACTCTACTTCCTGCCAGCAATGCTTTCATCTCCGACTCGCCTGCCCGTCTTAGTTGACGAGTGAGGCGCAACGATAGCAAACTCAAGATGCCAAGATGACCCAGGAAAGCAGTGAAGGCGATCGCCAGTGGGACACCTTGCTGAAACACTGTAAAGGCACTGATGGAGAACAGCCATGCTAGCGGCACTTCGGTGTAGGAAAACTGCAAGACACCAAGCACGAATGGCGGCAGCATGACCACAGCGGCAACCGTACCTGCTGCCCAGACTGCCCGTTTTGGCGACTTCATAAACATCATGAGTTGAGCGATCGCAGCACAAATCAGCGTGAATGTACTACCCAGAATAATGGTTGCCAGCCCTTGCAGTGGTCTGCTACCTTGCCAGGTGAGTATCCAGGGTACGACAACTACAGCCGCAATCAGCAGGTTAAGCGCGATCGCTACCAATGCTGGACTCTTCTCACTCCACAGTAAGTCTTTAACAATCGAGCGACTCCAAAACTGCTTGGCGCTGGTTACACGCTCCCGTCGATACCGTGCCCAGTCGATTAGCATCTGCCGCTGGGGGGTGAGCGCTGCAAACAGCACCATAAACCACAGTAAATTCAAAAAGCCCAGCCAGATCAAATCGTTAAAGGGGCGATCGTACTTTGTAAGATCCCGGAAGACAAACCCAAGCAGCCAAACTTCTAAGCAAAGCGTCATGCCGTAACTCTGTCTTTTGCTTAACAGCGTCACATCAGGATTACGGAAGCGACGGTTGACTGCCTGCCATAGCCCGTAGGTGCCCGTTCCCAACGTCAGCAACGCAAAGGCAAGCGCAGTGGTACGGTTGCCGTTAATGAAGAAGTAAAACCATTGCAGGCGCAGACTCGAATCTCCCCAAGAATGCCACAGTTGGAAGAAGAGTGTGTAGCTCATCCAAATTGCCACTGCCCCTGCCCAGCCCTGCAAGCCACCCATGAGCGCATACAACAAGGCGGCAGTGTAGCAAAAGGCGCAAACAGCCGTCGTTAAAAGGTAGAAGCTGAGAATATCGCCGATCGATACTCCTGCCGCGATCGCTGCCAACCCATGCAGGGGCAGCGCCAACAACACTGCTAGATAAGGTACAGCGGGCACTCCCAACAGCTTACCAAGCAAGATACTCTGGCTAGTTTGTGGGCTTAAGCGAATGAAGTTCAGCGTGCCTCGGCGCTCTTCCTTCCCTAAGTCACCAATCAGCAAATACACCCCTGCAATTAGCAGCACAAACGGCAAGATCCAACTAATAGCCTGAAACATATCGAGCCACCAGCGCTGCCAGTTGATTAGCGGATTCAGAGCATCATAAACGCATTGCGGTACGTTGGAAAGATCACTGCTGTTGAGGCAGTAGCGATTGCGTTGCGGGTACTCAGATTTGGGTACAGGCAGTGCGCTCCAAAAATACAGCAGCACGAAGAGTTGAGTTGTCAGTGATCCCAGAACAGTGAGAACAACATTACGGCGCTTCAAGCGACCTTTTAGTTCCCGGAAAACCTGGGGATTCCAATCGCTGAATTGATGTAGCCAGTTAAGTGTCATAGGAATGAGGCTCCAGGTTAAAAGGCGATGAGGGTGAGAGAAAGTTTTGAGCTTTGAGGTTTAAGCAGAAACAGCTAGCTGAAGCAATAAGTGTCAAAAGCGGTGAAATTCAGCGGCGTAGAGGTGGGCGATGAAAGCGCTTTACACTCTCCCACCAAAGGTCGAACGTTAGCACCACAAATGCTGTCACCAGAACGCTGACAGCAATGAAAAAGCCGATTCCTGGGTTAAAGTAACCTGTTGCAGCCATAAATTGACCGTGGGTATGATACTGATACTTGAAACTTCCATAAAAGCTTAGTAGAGAGAGCAAAAAGTAGATGATGCAGGGAACAGGTAAGACGTACCAGAATTGCGCTTTAGCACCCCAACCCAAACTATGAAGCAAGGTGAAACTAAAGACAAAACTACAAGAAACGACTGCAAGTAGGTAGACGCTAGCGATCGTCAACAGCGACAGCCCCGCATTAATTGCTGCCCAAAAATGAATAGGGATGGCAAGCACGATCGCCGCGTACAACAAGATTGGCACACCCAATAGTTTACCTAGCAAAATGCTTTGAGCAGACTCTGGACTCAAGCGCACAAAGTCTAGTGTGCCTCGCCGCTCTTCCTCTGCAATGTCCTTTACCAACAGGTAGCTGCCCAAGAACAGCAGGAGCACTAGTGCAATCCAGGTAATCGTATTGAAAATATCGAACCACCAACTGCGCCACATCATTTTAATCGCACTCGTTTCGGCATAAATTGAGCCAATGCGTCGCCAGTTGTATCCCACGATCAGAAGCTGCGTTACTAGCGATAGAGCCAGCGTTACCAGCACATTACGGCGGTTTATACGTCCTTTGATTTCCCGCAGGAGTTGGGGATTGCGATCGCTCAGTTGCGTGAACCAGTGAGACAGCATTGATGCAAAAGATTAAAGGTTTTAGAGAGGCTGTTATTGACGCTGAGTCGCTTCAATCAGAAGGTTATGTGTTCAACGGCGTAACGGTGGGTGATGAAAGCGATGGATGCACATCCACCAAAGACTCAACCCTAGCCCAACAAACACGATCACAAAAAATCTGATGATGCCTAAAAGCGGCTTTTCCGGTTTAAGCGCTTCTGTGGCGATCGTTGCTTGCGCTACAGCTACTTGATACTGATAGTTTGCAGAGACTTTGAGAGCATAAAGCAGGAAAGCGGTAATGCAGGCAATCGGTATCACATACCAAACTTGTGCTTTAGCGCCCCAACTCATACTATGGAGCATGGCAAAGCTCGATATAAAACCATACGATGTCACTACAAGTAGATACACACTGACAGGAGTACTCAGTGACAGCCTCGCGTGGATGGCTGCCCAGAGATGTAACGGGAGCGCAAGGGCGATTGCCAGATAGACCAAGATAGGCACACCCAGCAACTTGCCAACTAAAACACTTTGAGCGGATGCTGGACTTAAGCGCACAGAATCCAGGGTGCCTCGCTTCTCTTCTTTGGTAATATCCTTCACTAGCAAGTAGCTACACAAAAACAGCAGCGCCAGCATTGCGACCCATGTTACTGTGTCAAATATCTGAAACCATCCGTTATGGGCGATCACGACATTGTGCTTAAAGGTTGAATCAATATCACGCCGGTAGTGCCCTACGAGAAGAACTTGCAGCACCAGCGAGACAGCAACCGTGACCAGCACATTACGGCGGTTTATACGTCCTTTGATTTCCCGCAGGAGTTGGGGATTGCGATCGCTCAGTTGCGTGAACCAGTGAGACAGCATTGAGGCAAAGGATTAAAGGACAGGAATGTTTTGATTTCTGAGTTGAGATTGAAGATTCTATTGATTTCTGACTGCTAAAACCACTGCTACGACGTTTGCTGATGCCCCATTTTGAGAAAGATACTTTCCAGGCTTTCTTGCGTGCGGTGAAAATCAGTGAGAGGAATGCCAGAGGCAATGAGCGATCGCAGCAGAGCAGCCGATTCCTGCACGTCACCAGAAAAGTGAACACAAAGGCTCTGGGTATCTGCCAACACCTCCATGCCTTCAACTTGCGGACAGTTGTTTAACTCTGCTTTCAATGCCCCCAGATCGCCCATTGTCGCCACTATAATTTGTTGACGACTGAGGCGTTGGTACAGATTTTGGAGTGACGCACTTTCAACCAAAAAGCCTAGTTCCATGATGCCGACGGACGTGCAAAGTTCTTCCAAATCGCTCAAGACGTGCGATGAAATCAGGATCGTCATGCCTGCTTCTTGCAACACCTTGATAATTTCGCGGAACTGGACACGCGCGATCGGGTCTAGCCCAGATACGGGTTCATCCAGCAATAGCAGCACTGGCTCATGGATGATGGTGCGTGCAAGGCTGAGTCGCTGCTTCATCCCGCGTGAAAGGGTCGCAATCAAACTCTGGCGCTTGTGCGTAAGCTGTACCAGTTCCAGCACCTCTTTCAACCGCCGACTGCGTTTTGGCTCTGTGAGCCGATAGAGCCGTGCAAAGTAATCGAGATAATCCCAAACGGTAAGGTCGTCATAAAGCGGAAAGTCGTCCGGCAGATAGCCAAGCTGCCGCTTCAGGTTAGGGTTGTCGCGATCGCGTACCAGTGGCTCACCATTGATATAAATTTCGCCTACGGTTGGCTCTTCTGCCGTTGCCAGCATCCGAATCAGCGTTGTCTTACCCGCGCCATTGGGACCGATCAAGCCATAGACTTCACCAGCCTGCACTTGTAAATCAACATCATTGACGGCAATCTGCCGTTCAAACTGCTTTGTTAGCCCACGGGTAGAGATAGCAAGTTGTTGGGGCATGAGAGAGAGGGGTAAAGGGTGAGGAGAGACGGAGAGGCTTGAAGGTACTGACTGCTAGCGACTGCCTTCCACCGTGCTCAAACGTTACTCGCTAGCCTAGCTTTTCCCTACAGGCTTTGGCAGTAGCATTTCGGAAACTGAAACGAAAACGTAAAGGAATGCTTCTTCAAAATGGCTCGAAGGTGATGGCTCAACTTTTTGAAAGCTGAGAACGCTTGACGAATTCAACTACAGCAGTTTTGTACGCTCATTCAGATTGCCCGAAGAAGTAGATGTGGAAACCATAGCCGCTTCCTACACTGACGGAATTCTAAAACTGGAAGTACCCAAAAAAGAAGTGGTTGCAAAAGCAAAAGTGCGCGAGATTTCAGTAAATTAATCTGCGTCTTTCACTGA
>JBGTJW010000465.1:0-8068 GCA_041744955.1 Stenomitos sp.
TGGAACACCACCAACTGGTACGGCCCACCGTTGTACAACCACTCATCTAAGGAAGCCGCTTCCCAGATGGGGTAGAAGTGCAAGCCGATGGCGTTGGAAGACGGGACGACGGCACCGGAGATGATGTTGTTGCCGTACATAAGGGAGCCGGCGACGGGCTCACGGATGCCGTCGATGTCTACAGGGGGAGCGGCGATGAAGGCGATGATGAAGCAGATGGTCGCAGACAGCAGGGTGGGTACCATGAGAACGCCGAACCAGCCCACATACAGGCGGTTGTCGGTGCTGGTCACCCAGTTGCAAAACTGCTCCCATACGTTGACGCTCTCGCGTCTCTGTAAGGTTGTGGTCATGATGTGAATAAGTGCTTGATTTACGTTTTTGGGTAGGTTTCACTACCTGTACGCAGTGTAAACCGAATATTGCTTTTTGTAAAGAAGATGACGCGGTAGTTTACGAGTTTAGAAGCGGCAATGCTCCTTGGCGTTATTCAGTAGAGGCTACAGCCCCATCAGGGTTTGTTAAGCATTCGTTGACTTTTATGAGAAGGGCTGACCGTGTTGCAGCGATCGCCCTACTGCTTTCCGTTGCTCTTAGCCCCTTTGACGGCTGTAACGATCCTTAGTGGGGCGGTTACTACTTCGTTAAGCCTTGCTTCATTTTGTTGAGGGCTTGCTCAATGTCTAGCTCTAAAAAGCGATCGAGCGCCAGGTAGACCCAGTGATAAGACCGCTGGGTATCTTGAAAGGTTTTCTGAAAGCCCAATGCTAAGCGCAGATCTTCGTACAGGGGATGCAGGATCAGTGAGTAAATGTCGCAGAGATTAGGAAAATCTTGCTGCATCTCTACCAGGGTGTCGCGGCTGCCTTCAAGCAGTAGAGAGATATTCTTGCTTTGCAGATAGGGAGTATCAATGACCCAGGAGCGAATGTAAACAGACGTGCAGTGTTCATCGCCTGCGGCAGCCATTTTGAAGGGATCAACTTCAACATCGGATGAGAGATAGAAGCTTTTACTGGGCGGCTGGAAGAAATAAACTTCAGACTCGCTGGTGACAGGATAGAGCACAGAGATAGCGATCGGATTCAAATTATCAGAACGACGTAAGACCCTCAAGCCTTTAGGATATTGCCGTGCCCAACTGCGTAGAGCCTGAGCAATTTTGTGAGAGGCTTTGGCTACGTCTTTCATTAGCTCTGCATAGGTGCGTGCGATCAGATTCGCGATCGGAATCGTGTCTGTGCGGGGGTTGAAAGCATCCGCAATGAGTGTGACGGCTATTTCTGCCTGAATGGGCGTTTCCAGTTCGGGAATGGAGCGAATCTGAAGACAGAGGGTTTGCCCGTCAAACTGTTTTTCGAGTAGACCTAGCGCCACAAAGCGATCGATCATCATGCCTGCGGCGCGATCGCTGCCCCGCTCCTGATTGCTATAGAACAAGTCTGCGGCTTCTCGATGGGTGCAGGCGATCAAACCGTCCGTAGAGCGCAATTGGCTCAACGGCTGCGCTAGCTGTAGACCCAACTGTTGTTGTTGCTTTAGCAGCAAATAAGCCCAAAGGCGCACAAAGTATTCCGCCCGACGACGGGTTAGACCACCGCGCCCCATCAGCATTGCGACATAAATACGTTGCTGCGCCAGCGGAAAAAACTGATCAAGCGACTCAGGCTCTAAACGTTGACTGGCACCGGACATGGCTTTCAGGGAATTCATCTATTTACAGGGAAGAAGCGGCTTAAAAGGTGGAGCATTGAGGCGATCGCTGGCAGAAGCAGTAACTAAAGTTCGCCACTCAGGCGGCAGCAAGGCAAAGTACCCGAATGGGTGAGTACTTTTAGGCTTGCTGAACCGAGAATGATGACAACAGCGATACGGAATCTGAACGTCTTTGCTGAAGCTAAAGGGTTGGCAGCCGAGGTCAAGTCAGAAAATCAGGTTCGGCTGTTTGAAGCAACACACTTGCTGCATCCAGACACGTCCAGTAACAAGAGGCTGAGACGTTGAGTGTCATGAAGCGAAGCTTGAAGATGGTTACAACCGCTTCTAAGAAGACAAAGTAGCAGCAAAACCATGTTCATTATTAGCTTGAAGATGCCTGGTTCCCTCAAATTGAACTCATTATTGACCAATTAGGGCGCAAGTACCATCCGGAATTGGAAAAACTTCACCCTGTTTCAGGGTTGTTCATGCTTCTTCACCAAGCCTAAGTAAAGTTCGTGCCCCTGGTGCGGCTTACGGTCTTCTCATTGCATCTTCATAAACGAAGCAAGCACACTATCAGCATCGTTTGTGGAGTCTGATCTATGACAGCCCCCGTAGTGTTTGCCCCTCTAGCAGCCGCACCCGTCGGTCCCTTTCGTCCCTATGCTGCCGAAAAAGCGAGCCAGTCAGCAGCGTCCCGTCGCGTTAGAAAGGCTTCTAGCCCATTGCCACAGAACAACGCACAAGCCAGTGAGGCACCGGCTCTCAACCTCATTCAGAGTAGTTTGCTGGAATCGCTGCACCAGGGCGTAATTGTCACCTCTGATAGCTTGAAGCCGCTTTATTGGAATACAAGAGCGCGGCAGTTGTGCCAGCATCTAGCAGGCGGCGATGTGCAACCGATCGAACTACCAACGGCAGTGACTGAAGTGTGCCGTCGGTTAATGCGACATGAGCGCTTGAGTGAGCTTCCCCTGATTTTGGAATGCCAGACAGCGGCTGGGCAAACCATCCGTATGAATGCTCGTTGGCTTCATCTCGCCGACGATCGTGCGACCCAGCAGCCCTACATCTTAATACTGTTGGAAAACTGCAACGACTTGCTGCAAGAAGAAGTGCGGATTGAGCGTAAGAAATATGACCTGACAGAGCGTGAAGCAGAAGTCTGGATGCTACTGCGACAAGAATATAGCTATCAGGACGTTGCCAAGCTGCTCCAAATCAGCCTCAACACAGTCAAGACCCACGTAAAAAATGTCTACGCTAAGAAACGCAGTTGTCAGGGGCGCGAAAAGTTCTGGTGCGGTGATTAAGCGTCGCCTTAGGTTGAGAGTCAGGATACGGAAAGCAGAAATGGAAAAAGCTTCAGCTCTAGTTTTAAGGCTGAAGGGATGGGTCTATCTCTGTCATCAAATTGCCAACAAAGGAATAGGGAGACAAACGCAATGCAACTTGAGAAACGGTTAGCCTGGAAGCGACGGACTACAACTGCTCTAGAGTGGTTGCTACGCTATCGTGCGTCTGGACGGTAGCCCTGACCGCTAACATTGCTCTTAAGCGTGCTGTGATGGACTTTGCAAAGACTGTGACGTATAGCCCTGCTTATACGCTAGTGCCGACCTATGAGTGCTTTAACCGTTGCAGCTACTGTAATTTTCGTGCAGACCCAGGCAAAAGTCCCTGGCTAACACTGGCTGATGCCGAGGCACAATTACGATCGCTCCAACATCAGGGTGTCATCGAGATTTTGATCTTAAGTGGTGAAGTGCATCCACAGAGCGATCGGCGATCGTGGTGGTTTCAGCACATTTACGACCTTTGCGAACTGGCTCTGTCGCTGGGTTTTCTGCCCCATACCAATGTGGGACCGCTGAGCCTGGCTGAGATGGAGCGCCTCAAGACCGTCAATGTTTCGATGGGTTTGATGGTGGAGCAAGTCACCCCAACCCTGCTACAGACGGTGCATCGCCATGCGCCCAGTAAGCTGCCAGCACTGCGCCTACAGCAGCTTGCACAGGCAGGCGAACTGCAAATTCCTTTTACCACCGGGCTGCTGCTCGGCATTGGTGAGACGGAAGCAGAACGGTGGCAGACACTAGAGGCGATCGCGCAATTGCACCAGCGCTGGGGGCACATTCAGGAAGTAATCTTACAGCCCTACAGCCCTGGAGCAACGGAAGCGTGGGCAGGAGCCGCCTTTTCGCCACAGCAACTCCTCGAAACCATTACCCTGGCTCGACGCATTCTGCCGTCTGATATAGTGCTGCAAATTCCTCCCAATTTGGTGCCACGATCGCACCTGTCTGCCTGCCTGGTCGCTGGCGCACGCGATTTGGGCGGCATCGGACCGCACGATGAAGTGAATCCTGCCTATCCGCACCCGATCGATGTAGAGCTAGCCAGCGATCTCAGCAATGCTGGCTGGACGTTAGTGCCGCGCTTACCAATCTATCCTCACCATGACACATGGTTGGCAAAAGGATTGAAAGACGCGGTAGAGCGGTGGCGAGAGAGGATTGAAGGTAAAAGGTAAAAGGCAAAAAGTAAAAGGCAAAAGGTAAAAGATAGAAGCGTGTTTGGCGGTTGAAACTGCGACAATACGCATGAAGTCCGTCTACACAGACGAAGAGAAAGCGAGGGTTTTGTAATCTGTGGCGGCAGTTTATAGCCCTTTGGGCATGGCTGCGCTAATGTCCTGTAGCTAAGACTTCGGTTGCCTAAGCTACGAGCATCTGGACGTTCAAAGCATCTTTGCAGTCCTTACTTTTGCCTTTTATGACAGTCGAAGAGAACGGTAGGACAGACATAAACCTTGAAACGTCCTTTGGGCAAGGGCTTCGATTCATCCCTCAGCCTTCAGTCCTCATCCTTTTGCGATACCGTATCTAAGCCCTCACTCTTTTTTGGCGGTTGCCCGATCGTTGGTCGCTAGCGGAAGTACCAGTCGGCTCAGGCTGCGGTTGTCTTCTAGGGTGTACAGGTTTAGTTCACCGCCGATTTGCTTCATGATCGCCTGACAAATGTGTAAGTGTTGCCCCAATGGCTGGTCGAGAGTTGAAGGGGCTAACAGGTCGAGCGATCGCCCGTTTTCCAGCTCAGACAGTAACCGTGGCTCGATGACACCGTTATCAGTGATTGAGAGTTCGAGCCAGTGACTATCAATTTGGCGACACCAGATGTCGATGCGTCCACCGATGGCGGAGCGTTGGCAAGCAGCGAGCAGTAATTCATACAGCACTAGCTCAATCTTCGTTATGTCGCCATCAACGGTGAGGTTGGTTTCATTGTGTACCTGCGTCCAGAGCTGCTGTTGCTTGATTATGTGATCGACTCGCCCCAGCGATCGCTTCAGCAAACTCACCAGCGACAACGTACGTGAGGCTGTTTGCAATTGCCATTGTTCCGCTTCAACGACCTTTGCAAGGGGTGTGACCACCTCATCAAGCTGTCGCAAAATCTGCTGATGACGGGTGCTAAAGAGGGGATCTTTGGGATTGCCGAGGTCTTGCAGTCGTTTCAGGTTCGGAATGAGCGATCGATACAGTTCTTCTAAGGAACGATGTTTGTACCAGTTCAGTCGCTTCAGCTCTTCACGCTGCGTAGAGAGCTTTTCGGTCAGCAGCAGGTAGCGGCGAGACCATGCCAGTTGACTGGCAAAAGTACTGAGCGCTTTAAGATGACGCTCTGCCCACTGGCGATCGCTATCATCAGCAACGAGCAAAATGCCGGATGGTTCATGTTCTGGAGCGGTGCGTAACGCGATCGCTAACACTTGACCAATGCCAATCCCGTTGAACCATTGGCGCGTTTCAGTCGGCAGGTCGGCGATCGCTAGCGACAGCGCACCATCATGGGCTAGCACCCATTGAACCAGGGCATCGGTCAGGACGGGGATCGTCGCATTGGCATTGACGGTAAAGCGATCGTTGCTGGTGAGCGGTACGACAACGCGACCGATCGTCGTTCCAGGAGACCATACAATCAGGGTTGCCAGGGGTGCCTGAAGGACTTGAGCAATATGTTGCAGTGCCGCTTGTTCCAGGGGTTCCAATTGGTGGATCTGCTGCATCAGAGTCAGCCCCTGCTGAAGATTCTGGCTCACTGTTTGCTGCTGCTCGTTTTGCCGTTGTAGCTGCCACTGATGCAAGATCAAGCCAAGCTGCTGGCTGACAATGCGTACCAGATCCTGCTCAGTCTGGCTCCAGGTACGCGGACTTTCGTGACAGACGACGACAAGTCCCTCGATGGCATGACCGAGGGAAACATTACAAAGGATGAGCGATCGCACGCCCAGTTCTAGAAGGCGATCGCGCCATACTAGCAGCCGTAAGTCGCCCTCCAAATTTTCGATACCAATGCTACCCGTACTTTTTTCGAGCCACTGCCAGTCTGCGTCGCTTAGAGTCTCTAGTGGTGTTGTCAAGGGGCGACGGTTGATCGGTTGGCTTTGATGGGCAAGTTCAAACACGCCTTGCTCTGGGTCATAAAGCAGCACCAGAAAGCGATCGGCACGCAGGCGTTTGCAGAGTTGTTCGGCTGCCAGGTTGAGTGTTGCTTTCCAGTCATCTTTGCTGTAGAGGGAACGGGCAATTTCAGCCGTGAGGATGCGATCGCGCTGGATCTGTTCGATCGTGTTTTCCATGTCATCCAGGGGCGCAATGAGAGCAATAATCTGCGCTGCACCACGGATGTAGCTTTTCTCTTCGTCTTCCCAAATCCGGGGTTCCTGCCCTTCGACTGCCAGAAAGCCCAGCAGTTCGTCTTGAAATAAGATCGGCGCTGCCAGTAACGAACGTGCGCGAATTTGCTGCATCAGGCGGCTGGTCGTATCAGCCTTGAGAGAACTGTGCGCCTCCCCGATCGACACCAGTTGATCAGCGCGTAACGCCTGGTAAAAGCCGCTCACTTCTTGCACGGTAATGCCGGATGCGGGTTGACCGGTCTCACCAAAGCCAGCCGTTTTCTGGCGATTGCTCATCCGCCGCCAAAAAAACCGTTGGTTGCGCTCAAACCAGTACACATTGGTGCGTGCGGGCTGTATGAACTGATGTGTCTCTTCGACAATAGCTTCTAGCCGTGGTCCCAAGCCAGCCAGCGATTGTAGCTTGGTCAACAGTGACAGGAGGGGCTGAGCGGGACGTTTGACTTGCTGCCGCAGCCACTCTGCTTCAATTTGGTGTAGTGCTGCTGCCAAAGCGCCCAAAATCATCGACAGTCGCGCTTTTTCGTCCGATCGTGGCGCTGCACCCCAGAGGCTTGACCCCAGCAGCGTCACCCCAAAACATTGATCTCGATAACGAAGCGGGAAAATGACCGTGCCCTGAATACTGTCAATCTGTGCTGCTTTACGCCAATCACCCGCTCTCAGTTCTTGCCGTAAATCTGGCACTGCCAGCGGACGCTGCTGAATCACAACCTGCTCCAACAAATCGCCGGGATTCAGCACAAGCCGCTGTTTTAGCAGGGGGATATTGCCTGATGGTGTCACCCCACCCTTGCCATGTAACCGATGCGCCAGACGATCGTATAAGCCAATCCAGATCAAGCTGTAATCAAATTCAACTTGCAGATAGTTGAGCGTTGTATCAATGAGAACATCAGCATTTTCTTCTTCTCGAAGAATTTGCAGAACCCGTCCCAAGGCAACCAACTGTTTGTCGTTGGCGTTTGGCTCTTTTGGTTGAACCATGTGATGCAGCGATGGATACGCCAATACGATGAAAAGAAGCAGTCCGCTCGAAGCAAACTCGTTTCGGGCAAAAAGACACCGAAACCCGTTGGATAATGCAACCTGGATAGACTGCCGAAACCTGTGGGAACGTTGTCTCCATCCTAGTTCGTTTTCGGAGCTTCAGCGCAACGGCAAATGCTTAACTGTCAAGTAACGTTAGAGGTATGTTAGTGCGTACGATTGCGTAAGGCAAAGGGTTAATCCACCGCTTTTAGGAATACGACTGACGCATAAAGTGTTTCGATCCCCGACTTCTGGTTAAAACGTAGCCCTCAATCCTACGCCATCGTAGAAGTCGGGGATCTTTGCGTAAGCCCTCAGAAATTTCGATCGCACGGCTAGTGGTCTATCCATCTTTATTTGAGGGGTTTGGAATCTTTAGGAGCGTTATCCAAAGAGCATTCCACAAAAAATCCCTCGTCATTTAATTATTGGAAGACTACTAGCTTGTCTCGCTCCAGTCGTTCTCATCTGAAGAAGCACTGCCCATACAAACGAGTGCATCCCACTTTTGCGATGAGTATAAGTGCTTAGAACTGTATTTAACGTCAGTTCGGGTTAAAGGGATTTTGCCATGACTTCGACGAAAGAATCGCCTTTTCAGGCAACGACAGAATCAGGGTTTCAGCTTATCCC
>JBGTJW010000466.1:0-2101 GCA_041744955.1 Stenomitos sp.
TTTTGGGCAGACTTTTCAAGTATATGCAGGAGCGCGGTGAACCACAAGCAAAAGCACTGGAAGAAGTCTATCGTTTGCAAGCAGACATCGCAGGGGCAAAACTAGAAGATCAGGAAAAGCAGTTACTAGCAGGTATGGTTGCCGAAGTACGAACCCTTGTTGCCCGCGAGCAACTGGATGCAGCATCCACTCAAATTCAAGCCATTCGCGATCGCCTCGAAACCTTGATCAAACTTGAGGCGTTAGAGAACCAACTTAATCAGCAAGCCACTACCTTTCCTACAGATGTTGATACATTCACAGTGCGTATTCATAAAGTGCGGCAGCTCATCGCTCAACGCAAAGATGCCGAAGCGAAAGAATTACTACAGCAAATCAGTTCAGATTTAGATAGCGTTGGAGCGAGAGGGGCAGAAGATTCAGGAGTTGAAGCATCAAAAAGGTCGTTAGAGAACGTTGTAATAGCTACCGAGCGCATGAGCCAATCCAGTAGAGAACTGAAGGCTGGTTCCAGTCGGTTAGGAAAGTTTCAACAGTTTATGGTCAATCTCTCTGGTGTATCTGACCAGATCCGCGCAGAAGCTACCTTTTGGGTAGTGCGTCCGCTACTCTCTCTGATTTTGCTGGTTGGCTTATCAGCTGCGGGCATAAGCTCTCTTTATATAGAAAACGGCACGACTTTCGGTGCTAGACCTTTTGCCGATTATCTAGGGCTGATTCTGTGGGGACTGAGTGCTGATGTTGCAAGTCGTAGCTTGAGTAATCTTCCAGGAGCGAAGGAATAGAGGCAACGAGCATTTGACACTAGCAAAATAGTTAACCATAGCACTATGACTAACACAACCAATGAAAACTCTGCCCTCGAACGTAAGCTTGTAGCTGTTGTTACTGAAGTAGGACCTGTTGAGCAGGGGCGATCGCTCGTCGTAGTAATCGGCATCAATGAGTATGTTCACTGGCGTAAGCTCAACAATGCCGTACAGGATGCCTGTGGTTTTCAGCAAATGTTAATTGAGAAGCTAGGGTTTACTGCACCGATCAAGCCTCTGATTAATGGTGCTGCGACGAAGGACGCGATCGAAACGTTGGTGTCAGAGCAGCTTCGAGAAATTGTAGAGAAAAATGATAACTTGATGCTGTTTTTTGCAGGACACGGGCACACTCGCGTTGAAGAACTATCGGAAACTGGCTTTATTATTCCTGTGAATGCTCGTATACCGGATACTAAGGAGTATTGGGGTGATTACATTCGGCTAAATCACTGGCTACAAGAAATTTCTGAATTACCAGCTCAACATATTTTAGTTATCCTCGATGCCTGTCATAGTGGCTTTGCACTCGGTGGTGCTATGAATGTATTTCGTGACGCTATTCGATACCGAAAAGATGTCACCCGTAACAGAAGCCGGAAGGTAATTACCTCTGCCAAACGAGATCAACCTGCTCTAGACGGTGGACCTATTCCAAGTCACTCTCTGTTCACTGGAACGCTAATTAATGGGTTTAATTGGGGTGAAGCGGACATCGATGGTAATGGATTAATTACCGCGTCTGAGTTAGGTTTATATCTCCAACCGAAAGTTGGGCAAGCTTCAGAGTCAAGGCAAACGCCTGAATTTGGTTCATTTTTCCTTGACGACCAGGGTGAGATGGTAATCTCGTTGCGAGATCAGAGTTTTGATGCCCTTAAAGCTCGTGCCTCTTCAGCACTGCAAAGCGGTAAATTCACCATTTTCAAAGAGCTGGTTGAACAGATTGTTTCTCTAAAAGCAGCTAATCCTGAAACTTTATATTTAGAGTACAGATTGAGGTTTTTGGAGAATAATTTTAAGATGGCTGCTAAGGCTGTAGACCATCTTTTAGAGCTAAATTTTAATGATGGAATTATCCCTCTTTCACAAAGCGATCTCTTACAACTACAAGCGCAGTTTTACTGCTGGCAGCCCGTGCTTGAAATTTCAGAGAGGGAATTTCCACTTGAAGTAACCATTCTTGCAGGACCTAAAATTAGTGAATTGGAGGAAGCGAAGCAAGAGAGAATTGGTGAGACTACTGGTTATTTTATTGAACACAAGAACAGGTTTCAATTCAGTATAAAGAA
>JBGTJW010000467.1:0-4087 GCA_041744955.1 Stenomitos sp.
AGCCCAGAATTTTCTACCAGTTGGGGGCTGCTAGACCTTGCCTTCCGCACCCCCAATGAGGTTTGGGTTTCAGGAGGGAGTGGTAATCTTTTACGGAGCGTTGACAGCGGCGAGACGTGGGAGAAAGATCGATCGATTGAAAACGTGCCATCCAACCTGTATAAAATCCTGTTTCTCAGTGCTGATCGGGGTTTTATCATCGGTCAAAAAGGAACGTTGCTTCGATATAGTCCCTCAGAGGCAACAGCCTAATTGGCAGGCTCATTATGGGTCAGCAGTGGAGCCAAATTACAGTCTTTAGACGCTCATAGTTTGTCTTTTTGACTGTTTTTTAGCTCAATCTTGCAAAGTTGCTTGTGAGTGGTTCGGTGGTTTCGTATGATGAAAAGAAAGTAACCGTTTTATGATCATTACTGGAGGAATCTAGATGGCTGGTACTACTGGAGAGCGCCCTTTTGGCGACATTATTACAAGTGTTCGTTACTGGGTGATTCACAGCATCACCATTCCAGCGCTATTTATCGCTGGCTGGCTGTTTGTACAAACTGGTTTGGCGTACGATGCGTTTGGCACACCGCGTCCAAACGAGTACTATCCCACACAGGTGCAATCAGCACCCATCATCAAAGATCGGTTTGATGCGAAACAAGAGATCGAAGAATTTCTCGCTAAATAGTTTAAGGATTGCTCACGGTTATGACTAGCAGAACAAACGAACCCGTTACATACCCTATTTTTACAGTGCGCTGGTTAGCTGTACACACGCTAGCTGTGCCTTCTGTTTTCTTCTTGGGCGCGATCGCTGCAATGCAGTTTACACAACGATAGACACTAACGATAGGTAATCACAATGGCACCCAGAAGCACGAATCCAAACAATCAGCCAGTCGAGTTAAACCGTACATCGCTTTACCTGGGCTTGCTAATGATTTTTACACTCGGCATTCTTTTTTCTAGCTACTTCTTCAACTAGCTGCTCCTTTGTTTGAGCCTGGTTCTAGCGTCAGTCAGTTTAGCTTTCTTCTATTAAAGAGGTGAATGTCATGTCTAGTTCGGGGAAAATTCCTTTGTGGATTGTGGCAACGGTTGCGGGGACGGGCATTCTTGTTGTCCTCGGTATTTTCTTTTACGGTGCTTACGCGGGTCTTGGTTCCTCACTTTAGAAACCAAGCCTCTATTTGGCAAGTCTTCGCAAGTTTTCGACAGTCGGTCTTCAAACAACCCGCTGTTTTTGCTAGGTTGCTAGCGTTTTGAAATTCAAGAAACCCATATAAAAAGCGCCTGTCTAGCTAATTAGACAGGCGCTTTTTATATGGAAAAGGAATCAAAACTACTGCAACGCAGTTAATGCGTAGAGCATGACAGTGCCATGCTCTACAACAGAATGTATCCAATTAAATTGGTACAAGTTTAAGCCTGAGCAACGATGCTCTTAAATACCGTTTGCGTCTTCACGTTCGATATAGAGAAAGAGAAGACCAAACACAACAGCGGGTAGTAGCCAGGTAACAACTGGAATAAGAATCCAGGGCAGAAAAGAAGCAGCGTATGAACCTGTCATAACAAGTTTCCTATCTAGATTTAGATGGTTCCAGAACTGACTTTACTGCGAAAGGGGAACGAGTTTTGCACTTCTAACCATTCTTAACAAGCGAACGCCTACGGTTAGGCACCAGCCATGTGTTAAAAAAATTTTGACAGGTAAAGAGCCTTTCACTCAACCCTAAGTAACTTCCAGCGTTTTCACTGCGCGTCTAGCCTACTTTGACCCGCTATTATTCGTTAAAGTCATCCAGCGAAACGCTTGGCAGATCTGGCGGCACCACCAGACGATCGACCGTGACTTTATGGCTTTCGCGTTGGGTGTGCATCTCCACCGCGATCGCTTCTAAGCGAATTTCGACACTGCCGAAGGGTACGGTCAAGGGGGTCATCGCTTCAAGATCGCCCAAGCCATTAGGTAGAAAATCGACCAGCCAACGGGGTCCATCCAGCAGTGAGCGGGTCTGACGATCGGTGACCCAGAGCTTAACGTAAATCCTGGGCAACAGGTTGGGCAGCTTAACGCGGATATTGATCGGCTTGCCAGAGACTAATTCTCCCGTGACAACTTCTAGCGTCGGCGTTGGCACAGACTCATCGGCTGGCAGAATGAGTGGGTTCGGCGGCTGGTCTGTCGTGGGTGGTATCGGTTGCACCGTCGGCTTGGAGGTGCTGCGACGACGCTCATTTGGCAGTGGCTCATCATCAACAACGATTTCGTCCGTTAGCGATCGTGCGTCAGCAACTGCTGGCGCGGTGAGGGTATTCAGCGGCAGGCTACCGGGTGCCAGGTTTGCTTTGAGCAGTGCAGACAGTTCCGTATCCGAAGCAAGGGACGTGAGCCGCGTTAAAAATCGATCTTGAAGCTTGAGCGATTGAAACGCCATGTGAGTGGGTGACGGCAGATCTAGCGGTTTGTCAGTGCTGTTGCTATCGGCAGCGGGTGCCTCAATCGCCGCTGCTTCCGCGGGTAGTGCATCATTTTCGGCACTGTCTAAAGCTTCAGGGGTGATTTCAGTGCGATCGTCTGCAAGGGTTGGAGCCGCTTCGGACACGCCAACAGCATTCGATTCGGCGGCTGTTACGCTCCCGTCAGAGGTGGAGGATGTGGGTCTAATAGTCTCAGTCGGTGTCGGTACTGGCAGTTCTGGAGGCTGATTAGCAAGCTTAAAGGCAGGCAAGTCGAGCGGTCTAGCCTTTGCTTGCTCGGGGGTGGGTCGGTAAAGCTGAGGCGGTAGAGGCTGACCTGCCAGCGAGGGAAAACGGGGCGATCGCTCGTCTGGCGGTTCAACGACAGCTAAATCTAAGAAGGATAAATCTAACGGTGGAGATGCTTGCTCTTTTAACCGGGAAGACAGCTCTAGGGGTAGATCGATTCGCTCTTCATCCTCAATTTCAGTCGTCAGTGCTTCATGTAGTTTTGCCAGTTCGCCCACCAGTGCGTTGGGGTCGACGGTAATGGAAAACGCCTGGGTGAGTAGCACGATCGTTGCGTCTGGTTTATGCGGCAGCGCACCACACAACAGCACCTCTCCCAACACCAAATGGGTAGCAAAGGTATCGGGCAGCGAGAATGTGAACGTAAAGGGTGATGGGTAGCCAGCCGAAGGGAGCATCTGGCGATCGCTGACTAAAACCTGAAGGCTCTGCGGATCGCGCAAACAAAGCTGTAAGGCTTGCGCGGTTGCACCCGCAAAGGGAAGCGAGGCTTCACTAGCCCAGGGATCAATCACTGCGGCTAAAGCATCTGGCTCCGCAGGCGGCACAGGGGGAGATGTTTCAGTGGGTGATAGCTGCATCGCTGACTGCGGCACGATCGCCACCTGTCCAGACACTGTGATTTCCTCGCCTCGCGCTGCCACAAACGTTGACTCATCCAGCGTTAGTGAAAAAGCTTCGCCAGCCGCGAGTGTGTACTGTGTTGGGGGGGTGGTAGGCAAGGATTGTAGCGTCACGTCATCGGGCTGGAAAGGTCGCACAGAGCCGTTGTCCCCAGTAGACGCAGGGTTTGCTACAGGAGGAACATCCTCACTGCTGTAAATCGCACTCTCTTCCGGGTAAGCAGGCGCTACAGGACTAGCAACGTCTGTCGATGAGGTAGACGTAAGCGTAGTGAGATCAAAGTCATGAAGCACATCATCAACCAACTGTTCAGAGAGTTGTTCGGCAATCTGAAACAGCCGCTCCATCGAAGCACCAAGAATTTCAGACACTTCGGGCGGCAGCGGCACCTGGCGATCGTTCGTGACAGGCAATGGGTTGATCTCAGCCTCCGCTTGGGGAGACGACGCGATCGCTTGTTCCATTACAGCATCGTCGGTGAAATCAGTCGGCGCTGCGGGAACGTTCTCTGCTGCACCGTTGCCTGTTAGCGTCTTTGTATCACCATCAGCAGGGGGCATAGTGACCGTTGTTTGAGCCGCAGGGGATGTCCAATCGGGGTCCCACTCTTCTTCCAGGTCGTGTGCCACTACTTGCAGGGTTACAGCATGGGTTTGAGCGCCTGCCATCAAGTCGGTCAGCAGATCTTTCGGAGAACATTGCA
>JBGTJW010000468.1:0-8503 GCA_041744955.1 Stenomitos sp.
GAAGATTAACCGGATTTGCAGTGGTGTCTCTAACTCGTACTGCATTCTGTGCCAGAAGGTTTAAGTTTCCTGTAGCAGTGAGTTGGCTTTCGATGAGCGTTAAATTGTTGGCGGCAGAGAGGGTGACTGTTTGTGCCGCAACTGCTTTCGCTACTACATCACCGTTATTTACTTGTAAACCTGAACCTGTCAGCGTCACGATGCCATTTTCAACAGTGACTCCTGTGGCACCGCTTAAATTACCGCCTGTCAACAGTTCCGGCAAGGTGAGGGGATTAAGCGGTTGGGGATTGATGGCGGCTTTAATGGCAGTGGGCAAATCAAGGCTGAGTAAGCTGCCAGTTGGAGTGAGGCGAACCAGTTTCTCGCCCGAAATTGCCGCGATCGTAACCTCTCCTCCAGGTGCCGTCAGTGTGCCAGTGTTGATGACAGTACCGCCTAGCAGCGTCAGGCTTTGCCCTGTGCCGACTGCCAGATTACCGGCATTGACGATCGCGCCCGGCTGCGTCATGGTAAACGCGAAGCTGCTGGGATTACCGAGCAACGTTGCATAATTGTTCTCACCAACCGCATTCAACCAGCGATCGCCAAAGCCGATACCGTTTGCGGTGGTAGCGGTGAATGACCCTGCCACATCCAAACGCGCATTGGCACCAAACACAATGCCTGCTGGGTTGATCAGGTACAGATTGGCGTTGCTACCCGTCACCTGAAGCAACCCGTTGATCACCGAGGCTTCGCCACCAGTCACTCGCCCCAGAACGTTTTGAATCGCAGGATTGGCAAGAAAGCTACCCACCTGTCCTTGCATGAGTCCAAACTGCTGGAAACTGTGAAACAGATTGCTACCAGCGGTGGTGCCACCCGTAATGTTAAAGGTGTTGCCAGTCTGTTGAACGATCGTCTGTGTACCGTCGATCGCGCTCGTTACCTGTGCTTGACAGGGCAAGGCTGCAACCAGCAGTGTTGAAACCAGCAGTAAGCTACCTATCTCTAAACGTGGTTGCATAACCTCAGCCATCCTTAATTGTTCAGGAATTTCATTGTTCGGTAGCCAGCTTCTCTACGTTGTAGAAAACTGACTGTTCATCACCCCATGAGAGAATAGTTGCATATCTCGATTGCCACGACTCGCAAGGGAGGAAAATCTCAAAGTAGCTTCATACTTCTGTTTATCTGGTCTGTTTAGCTGGCAGATGCAGCAGTGGTACAATCAACGGCTGATTGCTTTCTGGTTGCGCCATTAGACGCTGAAACAGAGGCTTTACATTAGGTACTCAACCCCAGCGATCGTCCCCTATTATCAGCGTCCTCATTGATTAGCTATTTGTAAAAAAGTAGGGACGGAACTTGTAACATCCCTAGAAACAAAACGATCTTTTTGAAACACCACTGCCCCTTTTTCGTCTTCTAGCTCAGTTCGGTTGCCCACGGGGTGCGAGGCTGAGCTTTAGGTGGTTTCGTGACTTTGGCAAACAGTTTGCCTGCCTGTTTGAGATCGACATTACCGCCGCTGATGATGACCCCAATGCGGGCACCCGGTTCGTTAACAATGCCTTCTAGTAATGCCGCAGTCGCCAAGGCTCCCGTGGGTTCGACAACCAGTTTCAGTCGTTCCCACAAAAAGAACATGGCGCGGAGGATGGCGGCTTCGGAAACCGTCACCATATCGTGGACGTAGTGCAAGATGAGCGGAAAGGTCAGTGTGCCAAGGGATGCAGTACGCGCACCATCCGCGATCGTGTCTGGGTTCTGCACCGTTTGTAGCGTTTTGGCATAGAACGATCGCGTAGCATCATCAGCACGTTTCGGCTCTACGCCAATGACACGACACGATGGCGACAGGGCATGAGTGGCGATCGCACAACCGGATAGTAAACCACCGCCGCCACAGCAGACCAGCAGTAGATCGAGTTCTCCCACTTCTTCGATGAGTTCCTTCGCCACAGTGCCCTGTCCCGCAATCACATGAGGATGGTCGAAGGGTGGAATTAGCGTGAATCCTCGATCGCCTGCCAATTGCTGACCCAACGCTTCTCGCGAGTCAGTGAGGCGATTGTAGGTGACAATTTCGGCACCATAGCCGCGTGTTGCTGCCAGTTTGACGGTGGATGCATCCTCTGGCATGACGATCGTCGTAGGGATGTTAAGCAATTGACCCGATAGCGCGATCGCCTGAGCATGGTTCCCCGATGAAAACGCCAGCACCCCACGCCGACGCTGCTCGTCTGACAACTGCACCATCGCGTTGTATGCCCCTCGAAACTTAAACGCCCCGATACGCTGAAAGCTCTCACACTTAAAAAAGACTTGACTACCTGTTTGACGATCGAGCGTCGTTGAAGTCATGACCGGGGTGCGATGTGCCTGCCCCTTGAGGCGATCGGCGGCGGCTTCGACATCGGCATACGTTACGGGCAGAATAGCATCGTTGCTTGCTTCTAAGCGCTCTGGCTGTGTGTCTGGCTGCATAGAATCTGCCATAGCAATACGGTTAAAGACCACCCTTACACCTTACACAAAGCACCCGACAGACTTCAGCAAGAATAGAAACGGTGAGCGCCTGTCAATTAGCCCTACAAGCTCAATGCCCTGCTTTGAACTGATTGTTGTTATTCCAAAGCTTCTCGTTCTAACAATGCCCGTTTGCGCTCAATGCCCCAGCGATACCCACTCAATGCACCATTGCTGCGAACCACCCGATGGCAGGGGATAACAACCGCAAGCGTATTGGCGGCACAGGCAGTCGCGACGGCTCTAACGGCTGTGGGATGCTCAATTTGCTTAGCGACTTCGGTATAACTCATAGTTGTTCCAGGTGGAATTGTCTGCAACGCTTGCCAAACGCGCTGTTGAAACGCGGTGCCCTGAATATCGAGCGGCAGATCAAGTCCACGATCAGGGGTTTCAATCAAGGCAAGCACCTGTGCCACCCAGCTAGAGAAAGCCGGATCAGAGGCTTGCAATTGTGCCTTGGGAAAGCGAGCCTGCAACTGTGCTGTCAAGGTTTCTGGTGTGTCGCCAAAGTCGATCGCGCAAATGCCTTGTGCGGTGGCTGCTACCAAAACCAAACCCAAAGATGATCGCTCGATCGCAAACTGGATTGCAATATTCATCGCCCCTGCGTTGTATTGGCTGGGTGCCATACCTAACATACTGATTGCTCCCCCATAAACCTGACTGCTCGAACTAAACCCAGCGTCGTAAATAGCTTGAGTCACAGAGCGACCTTTTTGCAAGTCAGCACATAGGCGCTGTTGACGTTGAGCGATTGCATACGCCTTGGGTGTTACGCCCACGATCGCTTTAAACAACCGTTGCAGGTGGTATTGGCTCAATCCCGCAACTGTCGCCAACTCGCTTAATGACGGTGCTGTTTCAGACGTTTCAATCAGTTTACAGAGATGGGCAATCAATTGTACTTGTGTCTCACAAGGTGACACAGTGTTGGGCTGACACCGCTTGCAGGGACGAAAACCCGCTTGTTCTGCCTCAGAACAGGTTTGAAAAAAGCGAACATTCTCACGCTTCGGCAGTCGTGACGCACAGCCTGGACGGCAATACACACCCGTTGTTGTCACCGCATAGACAAATGCGTCCTCCGCCTGTCGATCGCGCATTAAGACTGCATTCCAGCGCAGTGTCTCAGTCGAATATGGTGCTGCGATCGTGGGTTGCATGATGGCTTTTCCTCAATGTTAACTGCCCCTCCCCTACAAAAGGTGCAAGCGACCTTTAAGCATCATGTTATTGATTGAGCAGGCGACTTGCTATCAAATTCTTGCGGTCTCATTCAACTACATTATGCAGCAATTGATGAGGCAAAACACTTGCCAAATTCTTGCAGCAATTTGAGCAAATATTGATGCAGATTTCACGTTTCAGCAATGCCCAAATGATGTTTTGCTCATTCGACAAAGTTCTAGCGATAAAATTCTAACTTTAGCGGATGGTAGTTGTAGAACAATAAGTCCTCCCTGAAAGTAAAATGTCTAAAGTTAAACTTCTATATCGAAACGTAACTCTTTGAAAGGGGACAACTTTGTCAAGGGAACGATAAGTCAATACATCTTGCAGTAATGCTCTAAAGCTATGGCTGCACGGCAGAACTACAAGCCTCTCAACAAATCTTGAAACAACAAGCTGATGATGTGTCTCGAACATTGCAGGCGCTTCAGCAGACCCAGATGCAACTGATTCAAAGTGAAAAGATGTCCAGCCTGGGGCAACTAGTTGCAGGAGTGGCTCACGAAATCAACAATCCCGTTAATTTTATCTATGGCAATCTCGTTCATGCTGATGAATATACGCAGGATTTATTGCACCTCATGGCACTGTACCAACAGTACCATCCTCAGCCTCATCCCGCTGTGCAAGCAGAATTAGAAACAGTTGACCTGAACTTTTTGATCGACGATCTTCCTAAGCTCCTAAGTTCAATGCGGGTGGGAGCCGATCGCATTCAAAAAATCGTTTTGTCGCTGCGAAATTTCTCCCGCATGGATGAAGCGGAGATGAAAGAAGTCAATCTGCACGACGGCATTGATAGTACGTTAATGATTTTGCAAAGCCGCCTCAAAGCCAAAAACGATCGCCTCAGCATTGACGTTGTCAAAGAGTACGGGAACTTACCTGGCATTGAATGCTATCCCGGACAATTAAACCAGGTGTTTATGAATATCTTGAGTAATGCGATCGATGCTGTAGACGAGCGGTTAGAGCATTGTCTTCAGCAAACCGAACCCTACTCTCCCACCATTACGATTCAGACCGAGTTGCTGAACGATAACCAGGTACAGATTGCGATCGCGGACAATGGCTTCGGTATTTCGGAGGCGGCACAACGTCGCTTATTTGATCCTTTCTACACGACCAAACCAGTCGGCAAGGGAACAGGCATGGGATTATCGATCAGCTATCAAATCGTGACTGAAAAACATCAAGGCACATTGAACTGCAAATCTGCCCCAAATCAGGGTTCTCAGTTTATTGTCACCATTCCACTGGGTCAAGCGGTAAGCTGCACCTAGAGCCTTCTGCCGTAGGCTTTACGCAGCTACATAGACACTAACGCAGCCATGCTCAACGGGCTATAACCTGCCTTTAACCATGACTTCCGCAAAACGCTCCTTGCTCATTAATTAAACTTGACCTTTAGGAAGAGAGCCTTTTGTTAAAAATAATTTACATTACGAGGGCACACACCAATCAAACTAGGTAAACACATGGCTGATGTAGTTGATACTGCCGTTAATGCTGGTTCTTTCAGCACCCTAGTCGCCGCAATTAAAGCTGCTGGGTTAGTGGAAACTCTGAAAGGCGCGGGTCCGTTCACTGTCTTCGCACCGACTGATGAAGCCTTCGCTAAACTGCCAAGCGGTACGGTTGAAGGGTTGCTCAACGACGTTCCTAAGCTCAAGCAAATTCTGACCTATCACGTTGTTGCAGGCAAAGTAATGGCTGCTGACGTAGTGAAGCTGACAACAGCAAAAACAGTTGAAGGTTCAGAAGTAAAAATTGACGCTTCTAACGGTGTCAAGATCAATGATTCTACAGTGACAACACCGGATGTTGCTGCTGATAACGGTGTTATCCACATCATTGATACAGTGCTGCTTCCTGCATAAGCTTATGCCTTAGTAGCGCTGAATTGAATTAAACAACGTGAGGCAGTAGCTCTTAAGGGTTGCTGCCTCACGTTGTTTAAGGCTTTTTGTACTATGCAAGTTGCGCTTTCTTAACCAGCATGATGCACAGTTAGCAAAGCAAGGCTGCCTAGCATGACACGTCTTTGCTCAGATAGTGACTCTAAAATCTTACGCGTCGCAGGTGCAGCCTGTATGACCACAACCTTGTCCAGCAGGATGACCATTGGCACACGCTTCGCCACAGTAGGCTTTGTCGTCTTTCATCACTGCATCGGCAACGGAAACAACGCACAGGCAGCGATCGCAAGCACATTTCATTTGGGTCACAGTAGCCATAGTTTCCACCTTGTTTGGTATACCAATCACCATAACATATGAGCAGCTATTCAGGTATTGTTTCAACTTGCCCTTTTTCCCTCACTCCTTCTCCCCCAGGCGAAGGGAAACCGCTCAAACTCCCTTTCTCAGTGCAAAAGAGGGACTTTGAGCCTTGCGGCATCAACGAAAAGGGTGAGAGCGAATTGTGGCGAGGCAAGTATATAAACACCTTAAATTGTGCTATGACACTGCTAAGGCGGAGAGTTGCACAGATATGGCTTCGTCCATGACAGTGCACACAGCAGCGTGTTGCAATTTAGGATGACAGGACAGAACGGGTGATCGGTAAGACAGATTCATTTTTGGTCTGTGGTCTGGGTAGCTTAGGGCAGTATTGCGTCTCAGTGCTTAAGGAGTTTGATGTGACGGTAAATGCGATCGAAGTATCGCTACAGCCGCATTGGGAACTGCCAGAGTTACCTGCCCTGGTCGATTGCCTCTTGCTGGGTGACTGTCGCCAGCCGAGCCTGTTGGTGCAAGCAGGGATTCATCAGTGTCGAGCGATTTTGCTGGTGACAAGTGATGAGCGTGTGAATATTGCGGCTGCCTTTGCGGCGCGATCGCTCAATCCCAATATTCGGTTAGTGGTGCGTTCTGCACAAGACAATCTCAATGATCTCCTGGGTCAGCAATTAGGTAACTTCGTCGCGTTTGAAGCAACGCAACTGCCTGCCCCCAGTTTTGCCCTGGCAGCTTTGGATAGCGAAACGCAGGGCTTGTTTACGCTCGAAGGGCAGCGACTGCGAATCTCGACGACGCACATTCGGGCAGACCATCACTGGTGCGATCGTCGCCTGCTGTATGAACTCAACACGCCCAATCGTCGCGTACTGCGGCATTTCAGAGCAACTGTCATGCCGCCTGACGACGCATTCTATCAATGGGACCCCGACACCAGAGTGCAAGCGGGCGACACCATCACCTATATTGAAGCGGCTGAAACGATCGTCCATCCTTCTACGCCCTTCAGCAAACGGCGCGGCGCATTGTGGCAGGAGATTGATCCGACATTGCTTTGGCAAAATCTGCGGCAGACGTTGCACCAATTCTGGCGCGAAACAACCCAAACGCAGAGAGTTGCACTCCTCTCCAGCATTGGGATGTTTAGCCTTTTTGTCAGCGGTACTATCCTTTATCGGCTGCAATATCCCGACCTCACGCTACAGGACGCGCTGAATGTCTCACTCGTTTTAGTGCTGGGTGGCTTTGATAATCTGTTTGGCGATCTGAAACTGCCGTTTGTGGTTCCCTGGTGGCTACATCTATTTAGCGTGGGGATGACTGTTGCCGGAACAATTTTTGTTGGTATTCTCTATGCCACATTGACAGAACGGTTGCTGGCAGCGCGGTTTCAGTTTTTAAAGCGTCGTCCGACTGTACCAAAAGCTGGACATATTGTGCTGGTCGGTTTGGGTCGCGTAGGGCAGCGCGTTGCCATGCTCTTGCAAGACCTGAAACAGCCACTGGTGGGCATTCATGGGATGACTCTTGATCCCAGTGTGCTGCCACAAATGTCGCTAGTGACAGGCAATATGCGTGACACCCTGGCGCGGGTCAACCTGGCGACTGCTAAAAGCATGATCATTGTTACGGATGATGAGGTGACGAACCTGGAAATCGCGCTGATGGCGCAAGCCGCGAACCCCAACTGTAATCTGGTTGTGCGCGTTTTTGACCCTGCGTTTGCTGAGAATGTTGCACGGTTGCTGCCTGCTGCCAGAATTTTGGGCGCTTATGCTTTGGCGGCAGCCGCGTTTGCCGCAGCGGCGTTTGGTGAAAACATTCTCAGCCTGTTTCGTCTTAACGATCGTACAACCCTTGTCACTGAATACCAAATTGAAGCGACGGATACACTCCACGGACGCTTACTGTCTGAAATTGCCTATGGTTATGGTGTGGTGCCGATTCTCCATCAAAAAGCGACCCGCGAACCAGCACGCCTTATGCCGTCTGACGATATACAACTGCAAGTAGGCGATCGACTGGTCGTGCTGGCAACACTTTCAGGGCTACAACGAGTCGAGCGCGGCACCAGTAAAACCCCACGCTGGCAGGTGCAAATCGAAAAAGTATTCTCTGAAGAAGCTCTTTTTGAAGGTGCGGGCGCGATCGCACGGGTAGCAGGCTGTGACATTGGCACGGCAAGAGATCTCATGAGGCAACTGCCGGGAATTGTGCCGACATTACTCCATAAACATCAGGCACAGCGACTCATCCGAGAACTCAATAAGCTTCAGGTACTCGCCAGCTTAGTGCGTGCATCTTAGACGCATCATTCGCTTAGTATATGCCCATTTTGCAGGTTGATTGGCGATCGTAACAAACACATCTGACCAATGCTTAAGCTGCCAACAGTTGACCGATCTCCTGTGGTGCAAGATTGGGATCGACAACAACACCATCCTTAAACCAGATGATGCGGTTTGTGCGACGCGCCACATCAGCTTCATGAGTCACCATTACAACGGTCATGCCAC
>JBGTJW010000469.1:0-9215 GCA_041744955.1 Stenomitos sp.
AGAATTAAGCGGATGGGTTATGGGGCATCCGGCAATTGGCTTTTCTAGCGCCCTTGTTCTAGCAGAGACGGGGTACGTAGTTGAAGCCGGTCTAGTTGTCGATTGCAATCGAAACGGATCGCCACTAATGCGTGGCAATCCCTTATACTCTTGGGGGGAATTTGGCGGGGCACTGTGGTATCGCAACTGTTCTGCAAGTTCTCCATGGGCAATCATGTTCCAGTATGGACTCTACCTGGAAGCTGGTGGGCTACCGACTAATGAACACTCTTTGCAGCACTCTATCGTCCGGCTCTGTCAGACCATATGTGCTGGCAACAGACGTGGTCTGATGAATCCTCACGCCAGGATATTTCTGAAAGATATGCCAATTGATGATGTCCCAAATTTTCACTCTTCTTTAGAAGATGATCCTTATTTTCATCCAGCCTTTAGTTCTGTAGTACCACTGAAGTTAAAAGTGAAGGATGTGAAAAAGTGATTGGGATTTTAGCTCGTCTGAAACAAAAAATTAGTCATAAACATCAAGAGCAACCGAGTTTAGATCCGCTTCCCAAGCGTCCAGATTTAGACAAGTACACCAGAGATGCAATTACGCTCACCCAGGCTGTTGACTTTTCCTACACTGACATTACTGAAACACAGCAACGACCAGATAGAGTCAAGGGACAGGGACCATACACTGTTAACTGGTATTTGCCATCGTTTGAGAACGCGTTCTATGGTGGCGTGATGACAATTTTGCGCACAGCCAACCATTTTTGGCAGAGCAGCAGCATGCATCAGCGTTTTCTCATTTGTGGAAATGTTACTGCTCCAGAAATGAAGGCTTTGATTGTAAAGGCCTTTCCAATGTTGGAATCGTCTGAGGTCTTTGTACTAGACTCATCAGAGGCGATTGCGGCAATTCCACCTTCAGACTTTTCGATTGCAACGCTCTGGACCACTGCATACTTGCTACTAAAAGTTAAAAATACGGGCTTGAAGTTTTACTTTATACAAGACTTTGAGCCGTTGTTTTATCCTGCTGGATCAACTTATGCCCAAGCTGAGGCAACATATCGCTTTGGCTTCTACGGTATTGCCAACACAATTAGCTTAAAAAAGATTTACGAATTGGACTATGGTGGAAAAGCGGTTCACTTCACACCCTGTGTGGATCTCAATGTGTTCTACCCTGAACCGAACAGTCATAAAGAATTAGTTCCAAAACAAATATTCTTTTATGGTCGTCCAGGACATCCGCGTAATAGCTTTGAGTTGGCGATCGAGGCTATGAAGCGCTTGAAGCAGATGTATGGCTCAACTATTCGCATTTATTCAGCAGGTGCAGACTGGGATACGGAAGATTACGGCGTAACTGGTATTGTTGAAAATCTTGGACTTTTAGATTATCAAGAAACTGGCGAGCTTTATCGTTCTTCCCACATAGGGCTTTCGATGATGATGACGCGACACCCATCCTACTTACCGCTTGAAATGATGGCTTGCGGGATGTTAGTCGTTTCTAATTTTAATCCCAGCAATAGCTGGCTACTCCACGATCGTAAGAACTGTCTTTTAACTCATCCCAGTGCAACTTGTATTGCGGAAACGATTGCAGAGGCAATCGAAAACTATGATGAGCTTGAGTACATCCGAAAAAATGCAGTAGATCATATTCGAGCACATCATGCTAGTTGGTTTGCTGAGCTTGAGTCACTACAACACTCCGTTTTGACTTTTGAAAAAAAGACTAGCGGCACACTGATGCACGCAAATGGAAGTGTCTTCGGCTCTATGGTTTTTTACGTTAGAGATGGATACAGGCATTACGTTCCATCCTCGGATTGGATCGTGTCACATGGTTTCAACTGGCCCGACGACGTTCAAAGTGTTTCCGAAGATACTTTGCTTTCACTATGTCCTGGTCACGCAACGCCTCAATCGTGGACTCTTGATGATTGGCTGAATCCACCTCGACATAGCAGTTTTGTTATGCGAGAAATTGCAGCATCCCAGTTGAGTGGTACTGGTATTGAAATTGGTGCTGGAGCCTCACCCTTCCCCATCCCTCTTGAGTGTCATGTTCGCTATGCCGATCGTCGGTATAAGTGTGAGTTAGAGGAGGATCTGTATCCAGGACAAATGCTCCATAGTCTTATTGAACCAGACTTAATTTCGGATCTGGACACCTTTGTTGGCATTGACGACGCAAGTCTTGACTTCATCATTGCTTGTCATGTTATTGAACATACAAAAAGCCCGATCAATGCCATTGAGAGAGCCTATCAAAAGTTACGTCCAAAGGGGTCTTTAGTGCTCGTTGTGCCGGACAAAGAGCGAACTTTTGATAAAAATCGAGAAATTACACCGCTTAAGCATCTTATTGAAGATCATCAAGATCCGTCCCGAGAACGAGACAAGCAACATTATTTTGATTTCTACGAACGAGCTTTTCCTACCCCTCCTCATCGACTAACTGAAGCAGTAGAAACAGAATTTCAAAAAGGAAGTGATATCCACTATCATACGTTTACCTACGAGAGCTTTAAAGACATGGTGAACTATATCTGTCGTCATGTTGCCCCATGGTCATCCGTTTGGTCACAGGCAACCCTGCCCGACCCAGCACACGATATTGAGTTTTATTTTGTTCTCACTAAGTAGCCTCATTTTGATTATGTGAGAACTTCTTTGTTTTCAAACCTCACTGTACACATCGTTTAGAGATGCTTTACAAAGCAAATCTTAAGCACCAATCGCTCACTATAATACGGATCAATGTCCATTTCTGTGTCTAAGTGCCTTCGCAACCGTTGGCGCATTTGGTCATACTTGTGTATACCAGATGCCTTTGCGTTACTACTTCTGAAAGTAATAATATATGGAGACGTAGGGCGTGAGGTCGCAATTCCCATTGCGTCTAGTTTGTTACACTTAAGAATTCCTAAAATCAACTTCCTCCGGATGCCCAAACCCTTTAGGTTGGGACAGCAACGGTTGCAATAGCTCTCATTCGGCGGCTCAAACTACTTGAATGGAGTTTTCGTTAGAGGGGGTAACGATTTCAGGTGAACAGTCCATCAGCAGTACAACTATTCAGTTGCTTCTAGCCTGAAGTTTGTTTAAGGCGACTCTGGAGGTTCTTTAGATCTTCTTTATGGATTAGCTCTTAGACATCCTTTGATCCTACTATCTGCTTACAGCGCATCCACACCTTTCTAATCTGCCAAAACTTGCTGCTTTCCATAGCCATATTCCTTCGCTGAACTTGCTCCAATTCAGCTTGAGTTTGTTGAGCTTGTGTATGAGTATGCTTCAGCTCAGTTCGGGTCTGCTGAAACTGTGCATGAGTATGCTTTAGTTCAGCTTGAGTATGCTTTAGTTCAGCTTGAGCATGCTTTAGTTCATTTTGAGTTCGCTCTAACTCATTTTGAGTCTGCTGGAGGTTTGTATAAGTCTGCGGAAGGTTCGTGTAAGTCTGCTGGGACTGTACATGCGTTTGCTGAAGTTGATCCTGCGTTTGCTGGAGTTGATCCTGCGTTTGCTCCAGCGAGTTCTTTAAAGCATCTCTCTGTTTCGACAGATTTTCACTATGAATCTGAAATGTGCGTAGTTGCAACTCGCGATCGGCAACCATCTGAGCAAAGTTAGTGCGGTAGAGGCTAGCGTGCTTAGTGCAAATATATTTCAGCAGACGGCTGCGATTTTCAGGCAAATCACACTGTGTCACCATCGAATTTGCTCGCACTCGATAGTCATATAAAACTTCTGGAATGTAGTGAAACTTCCAGCCGTGCTCGATTGTACTCAGCCAGAAATCCCAATCTTCCCAACCCGCCACTGGCATCTTAGGATCGTAACCACCACAAGCTTCCCATACAGATTTTCGGTAAACCGCGCAAGCATCAATGTAGTTGCCTAAAATGAGCTGACTAGCATCAAACTTTTCTGGTAGTCCCCACGATCGCTCAATCTCGCCAAACCACTCAGGTTGACCATACACAACACCAACGTCTGGGTTTTGGTCGAGAACCTCAATACCTTTAAGAATATAATCAGCGCGTATTTTATTGTCAGCATCTAAAGGCAAAATGTAACGCCCTGACGCTTTAGCAATGCCGTTGTTACGCGCATGAGCCAAACCCTGATTTTCCTGATCAAGGATAAAATAGCCCTGATCCTTCAGGTAACTCAAGAGGTTAATCGTTATAGAATCGGAAGAGCCGTCGTTGACGATAATGACTTCATAAACCGGATCGAGACAAGCTTGAATGCTAGACAGTGCGTCTAACAAATATTCTCCCTGGTTATAGCAGGGGATCACAACAGATAGAGCAATCGGTTTCGTTGACATAGGTGGATTAGTTAAGATGGATAAGATTAGTTAGTCTAATGATTTAAGGAGAATCAGTTAAATGCTCTAAGAAAACTCTCCAGTTTTAAGAAACCGTTGTTTGAACCAGAACCAGGAGGTACGTAAGCGCCAAAACTTAGAAGTTTTCATGGCTGCAATCTCATTTCTTGCCTCTAAGAGCGCAGACTGCAAGACTACAAGATTGTTTTGCGCTGTTAAGAGAGCCTTTCGAGCAGTCTCAACTTCGGATTTCATTTGAGAAACTTGAGCCTTTAGGGGTTCAGTGTAGTAACCCAGGCTGTTTTGATAAATTTGAGGGTGTACTACTTCCAACGGAAAGTGAACAGTGTCTAAGTCAGGCTTTGGCAAGTAAGGATAATGTTCAAGCCGCTTGAAGTTAACAAACAGCAATGAATTTTGGATGTACCAGGGTTGAACGTGCTCGTTAGGCCAAAGGCGATGCCGCAGACAGTCGATCGCAACATAGCCATATTGCTGAAAAAGCTGCACCCAGTAGCCCGTCCATTGTTCATTCAAGTGTCCTGTTCCACCTTGAAAAGGTACTGCTGCTGAGAACAAAACGACATCTGACAGCTTGGTTAGAGACTCAATCAAGATGCTTGCCGACTCAGCAGGTAAATGTTCAGCGACTTCTAAAGATACAGCCAGATCAAACTGTCGATCGAGTCTCAATGGTTGAGTTAAATCTTTCGCCAAAAAGGCTTCGACAGGAAATTGTAGATGGCTACGGTCAACATAGTCACCATCTACCCCTAAATAGTCCTGTATGCCTAATTCCCGAAATACTGATAGCCAGGCACCCAGACCACAGCCTACATCGATAACGCTTTGAGGTTGGAGCCATTCTAGGAGCATCGGTATGACCTGCCTTGCTGAACCGCGAGCGCCCTCTAAAAGCGAGTCAAAAAACGCTTGATCATATAGAGGGGATACCTGCTTAACAGAGTTTGAAGGCATAGGTTGAGCCATACTTTGTGACAGTAAAGATGCATGCGGTGCTTCCTTGGGTTTCGTAGCCGTAGCAAGATACGTTAGGCAAAGCCGCCGTGTTGGAACGGCTTTATCCAACCATAGAGCAAATCGATTTAAAGTTTTAATGCTGAAAGAAGCAAGGCGTTGATGTTTAGCTAGCCAGTCAGCATAATACTCGTCAACAACCATTTGAATCAAGACCGCAAATAACCCTTCTAACGGTTGCACTTCAACATCAATATATCCAGCTTGCTCCAGCAAGTAGTACAAACCGTACTCTGTATAACGGTAGAAGTCTACAGGCTCTTCATGCAAGCCCCAAACCATAGGAGCAGTTAAAATGAGATTGCCTTCCGGCTTTAAAAGCCTATAAGCCTCCTGAAGCATCAGATCGGGAGTGGTTAAATGCTCCAACACTTGAGTTGAAAGGACTGTATCGACTGACTCATCAGGTAGTGGTATGTCATAACAATCCGCGCAAAGATCAACGTTTTCTGCATACTGTCGATCAATACAAAGATACTCATCTACGTTGGCTTTAAACAGGTCTTCATACCCACGTGAATGTCCACTGCCAATATCTACCATTCGCCCCTTAACGGTAGGGGCCAGTTTTGCCAGAGCTGCAATAATGGTTGAGCGGGCAATGTAATGGGGGTTCGTAGGATGTGGGCGCAAATAGTAATGGAAACCTTGCATTAATTTAAGTTCTTAAGCATGACAGTGAGCTTATTTGAGGATAGGAGCTGAAGGAAAGGTTAGATAATGAGGATATGGTGATTAAACCGTTGGGCTGCCCAACGCCTCCTGCATAGCAACCGTACAGCCATCTCAACCATAGTATAGCCGTCGCGCAACTACTCCTCCAAACACTACGTGCAACAAAGTCCCCAGCAATTTGTTGGTCGAAAATAGATTGAACAGCCTTAATCAGAAACTTTATACCTGGATCTGGCACCATGCTGTGAGGACGAATCTTCTAAATGATCTGTTCGATTTCAGTCTTCTCAATAACAGGTACTTGATGTGTAAGTGTTTGAAATCCTGACTGCTCGACTACAGTACAAATAGACTGAAGAATTTATGTTTGTAGAGTCGCTATCGGGTTGAAGCACTCTCCTCGAAAGCTTCGGTAAAGAATCACGCAACATGAGAAGTTTTAGTAAGTAACTAAGTAACATTAAATACTTTAAGCAAAGACAGTACTATTGAAGTACTCTCCACGCCTGCGATCTCGGCGACAGGCAAGACATTACTTACAAGGGGTTTGGGACAGGTCTAACGCTGACTGTAATAAATCATAACTCCAGCGAGACACTATTCCTCAACCCTGCTTAAATCAGCCCTTAGGTTAAGCATCCGACTTAGCAATTTGCTTATGAGATAGATTTGTTTATAGCATTTCTGGATCCTGTGAGGTACAAATTAGAGGCTCAAACCCCTGCTCTGTATTGTCCCACCTGTACCTCATCCGACGGAGAACCGCTATATAGCAGTCATCTGACTATAACAATGCCGCAACTTGCCAAATGATAGCTCTTACCAAAAAAAGAAGGATAAGCGATGTTAAACACTTATCCCCCTTTTGTTATTTAGATGAGCGTGCAGTCTAGCTGGCGAGATATTCGCGCACGTTCGCTTTACGGCGACGCAGATGGTCAAGGGCTTGGCGCTCAAGCTGACGTACCCGTTCACGGCTAAGGCTAAGGCGTTCTCCAACTTTCGCAAGAGACAGTTCGTTGCCGTCCTCCAAGCCATAACGCAGTGCAATGACTTGCCGTTGCTGTGGCGTTAGGTCAGCCATCAGTGTTTCCAAGTCTTGACGCAATGATTCTTGCGCCATGTAGGTTTCAGGTGAAGGACCGTCGTCTTCCAAGAGGTCTTGCAGTTCGGTGTCCTGGTTGTCGCCAACGCGCAGGTCTAAAGAAACAGGCTGACGTGCGATCGTCAGATATTCTCGAATCTGGGCAGGTTCTAACTCTAGAGCCACCCCGATCTCAGCCGCAGTCGCACTACGACCGAGCTTTTGTGCCAGTTCGCGCTGCACTTTTTTGATTTTGTTGAGCTTTTCAGTGATGTGGATGGGTAGGCGGATCGTGCGTGCCTGTTGAGCGATCGCCCGTGTGATTGCCTGCCGGATCCACCAGTAGGCGTAGGTCGAGAACTTATAGCCACGCATGGGATCAAACTTCTCAACGCCGCGTTCCAGCCCCATCGTGCCTTCCTGAATCAGATCCAGAAATTCTAGATTGCGTTTCTGGTACTTTTTGGCGATCGACACAACCAGGCGTAAATTCGCCTCGATCATTTTTTGTTTAGCCCGCTGACCGCGCTGCATCACCTCTTTGAAGCTTTCTTCACTCATTTGAGCGTGATCAGCGAGTTCTTTGGCAGTCGGCTCGTGGTCAAGTGTTTGGGCAAGCACCTCTTTTTGCTCGTGCAGCGCCATCATTTGCTGCACCTGCTTGCCGTAGATAATTTCTTGTTCATGGGTTAGCATCGGCACGCGACCAATTTCGTGCAGGTAGGTACGAACCATATCTGCCGTAAAAGTGGGCTTCGTAGCTTTAGATTTAGTATTGGCAGTAGCCATGGATGCGTACAACTCCGTAGACAAAGGACAGGGAACTAGGACTGAAGCGAAATTTAGCGCCCTAAGCAACACCAGTTAGGACATTAGAGACAAACGTTCTATATCAGGACAACTCTCTCGGGCTTAGAGTTTTTAGCCTGATCGTCAAGCCTTCCGACGTTTGATGCTTGTTTTCTAGTCAAGAAACAGAACGCTATCAGAGCGCTCTCAGTTCAATGAAGACGGTTGATTAGAGGACAATTTCCTTGATGTGAAAGCGCTCAACGATGGAGCAGAACACTTAATACAACTAAGTTTAGACGGCAACTGAAGCACTAAGACGGAATCATTATGACTTTGCGGCTGATCGTAGCCTACATTATAGACGCAACTGAGGTCTTTTAGTTTCGCCCTGTAGTATGACCCGACCGGGTGAATAGTCTCTCTTAAGTCGCATACAAAACTCCAGATGTCTTAAGGTTTGAGAGACGATTGAACAGGATATGGACTACGTTGTGCTGCTGCGCGGTGCCTTGCTTCATACTCTATAATGACGTGATTGTTTGCTTCTGAACAGTCCTGGATAAGAGGGATAACCGAACGGTAGCACCACTTTCAGACGGGTCGTCAGGCACGTTTGTTTTAAGGCACCCTTGTATGGTTTACGTTCAAGCTTTGCCAGTAGATTCATTACCGTTGCTATCTTCTAAGACGTTTCAAAGGGGTTTGCTGCAACCTGTGTAGAGCGGTAATGGCGTGAAAGGGTGAAGAAGTGAAGGAGGGGGCAGTGTCGGTGAGACGGTTATATAGATCAGAGTTTGCTGTCTGTTTGAAGACCGCTTAAAGACCGAGGTCAGCTTTGGCTGCTTCAGCCGCTTTGAAAACTACCGCTGCTGGCAGTTCCTCCCAGGCAGGTTCGCTGATTTCAGCGTAAAAAGTTTCATCATAAGGACGAGTTTTGACGACGACTGGCATCGGGATGGCATGACCCAGGATTAAAGCTTGTTGCTTGGAGTCTAATTTTGACAGCACCGATCGCAGGCTTTGTGCGCCGGAAACGCCAGTGAAAATAGCATCAATATCTTTCTCATCGTTAAGCAGCGCTGTAATGCGAGTCCCGATCTGAGACATGACTTCATTGTCGATACCGGATGGACGTTGATCGACTACCAAAAGAGTGACAAAATACTTTCGCATTTCACGGGCGATCGTGCCAAAAATGGTTTGCCCGACGGTTGCTGGATCGAGAAATCGATGGGCTTCTTCGATGGTGATCACCATTTGTTGAGGGCGATCGCTGACGTTTTTGGT
>JBGTJW010000470.1:0-8007 GCA_041744955.1 Stenomitos sp.
TGAAAAATACGCCGACCCTGCAACTTATATTGAGATATTGATATTGAGATATTGAGCGCAGATGCCATGCCATCAGAATATGTATGGTTATGCCTTTACTTGCCGATTAATTTGCCGCGATTAATTTGCCGATTAATTTGCAGTAAGGCAAGCAAGCGGCATCAGAGGCAGGCAGAAACCTAATCTGCATGAGGAAAGTAAACCTGAAACAGTGCGACCAGACCAATGACGGCAGCACAAAAGCCTAAGAGAAACGAAACGACAATAAGAAGAACTGTCATTGCTACGTGACGTGAGTTTCTTCTAGCATCGCAGGTTCCCGTCCTTCGTAGGAAAAGTAACCGTAAAAGCTTGATGAAGAACGGGTAAATCTACAGTTGACTGCTGTTTTCGTCGTAGCAACGGTCACAGGGGCTAGAACGTATAAACTTAGAGGCCTGAGCCACGGCAGGGTTATTGACTCGACGTTAAACAACCTGGTAGACAAAGCGCAGACTTGCCCAAACGTCCATGTTCAGCACGAAGCTATCAGAGGATGCACCAACGGTTGGCTCAAGGCGATCGCCCGCTTGATGGAGATCTTGCAATAGAGCCTGGACAACTTCTAACGGCTTTGCCAGCGTCTTTAAGGATGGTGTATTGGACGATCGAGGGGTGTCTAACAGCGCCATTGTCTGCTGAAAGGGCGCACGGCTACAAAGTAGGTAGGTTGTTGCTAGCCCAGTCGGACCTGACACTAGCCACTGAAAGGAGGCTGATACCTGGGGCAAGGTAAGGGTTGCGTGAGGGGCAATGGTATTGGAGGAACGATCGGGCGCGATCGTTCCTTCACTTGTTTCATCTGACGCAGGGGCTTGCGGTGGGGCCGGAGGAACTGCCTGAGCCAGCGGTGAATCCAGCGAGATGAGATCACCGTTGCTGTCTAAGTGCAGCAGCAGAAAGTGAACCGCTTGTTCGCTTTGGTTTTCTAACTGATATTGAATATGGCTACCGATCGACAGGCTCACTAATTGATCCGTTTCGGGAGTCAATACAGTGGATCGCGTTCGTGGCAGCGGCGCAAGCTGGGCGATCGCGGGTGTTTGCTGCATCAGCCGACGTTCTTCCGGTGTCAGCACTGCCAGCGTTGCCCGTACTGCCAGTTGCGATGCCGTTTCATTGACGGTTAGATTGAGCAGTTTGGCTGCCAGGAGCGTTTGCAGTTTGGGCACCAACCGCTTTACTGCTACTTTAACGGCTTCGCCCCCTTCGCCAGCGGTATTTGGAATGGCAGTACGACCGGGGGAAAAGAGGGCATAACTACTTTGCGAAACGACTGCTTTGTTGCTCAGCAGGTTGGGCAGTGCTACGGCGGGTAGGGATGCAATCTGTGTGGGCTGCACTGCCTGGGTTTTGCTAAAGAGATAGTCGGCAGCTTGCTCGCCTGCGATCGTAGCTGATACGTGCGGCACGGCTGAAATCGCACTGATGGCATCCACTCGCTCAATCCGCGCCAGATTGCTATCCAGGGCGATCGTCAGCCCAACGGTACGGGGCAGCACTCGCACCTGTTCCCGCACAAATTGCCCGACGTGTAGCACTGGTGCCGTCTCGATTAATGGTGAGTTCTCTGCTGGAGCAGGATACAGTTTTGCTTTTGCAAGCAGCCCATCGCGGGACACAATTTGCAGGAGGCGATCGCGCTGCACTCCCGACTCATCCACCAGGGTTAGTAACGAGTTTGCTTCATACTGCTCTAATACGGCTGCCGATAGCCCACCCAGCCAGAGCCGTACCGCTTTACCACTCTCCTCAAAACGAACAACCACACCGTCAGCACCCCCAACCGGCACCATGGGCAGATGGTAGGGCGTGAGGGGACGCTCTTTACTCATCACACCACTGATGTGAGGCTGCTGCACTCGATTCGCCAGTTGACCCATTTGCTCGGCTGTTCGTCGCACGGTCATCCGCAGCGCAGTGGCTGGGGTTGCCTGCCAGAGTTGCTGGGTCAGCGCGTAGGTAAACAGTCCAGCGCTGAAGCCATCCCATCGTCCTTCGGCTGCCCATTGATCGGTGCCAGCGGCTGTGAGTACAACTCCCGGCATCTGCCCAGAACGCCGCTGCACGGCAAGACGTGGGCGATCGAGGTTTGTTTGGCTCAACAGCGAGTCTTGAAACGCCAGTTCAGCGTCACTGGGCTGGGCACCTGTAAGACCGGGGCGACTGCGAAGGCGAAGGTTGCCTTGAAGTGGCTGCGTCAGGGGGGTATAGCTCGCATCGAGAATGGTGGTAACTCGATCAGTGGGGAGCGATCGTAGCAGTAGCAGCAGGGTCTCTGCTAGCAAATCGTTGACGATCGACGTTGCACCTTGCGTCACTGGTTCATCGATCGTCACCAGGCTCTTTTGCACCGCCTCTGGCGTAGCGCCAAGCGCCACCTGACCACCATACCCACTGAAGTGAAACACAACGACATCACCCGATCGAGCTTGTCGAATCAGATGTTCAACGAAGGCAGTCGTAATCACCTCCCGCGTTGCCTGCTGGTCGATCAGCGTGAGAATGTCACCGGGTTGAAAACCAAAGCGATGAATCAACAGTTCTCGCTGCAAGTCCACATCCGTGCCGCAGCCATACAGTGGCGCTTGGCGATATTGATTGATGCCGATGAGCAGTGCCAGTTTGCGTCGTGTTGGCTCTGCTAAAGCGCCTTGATAGCGTTGAACGAGTGGCGACAGCACAAGGTTGCCAGCACCAAAGGCTGCCAGCGCTAAACCCGATCGCTGTAAAAAATGCCGACGTGTCAGATCCATGCCTTTATTTCAGCACTAAAAGCACATTCTTGCCCGAAAAGGCACTCCTTTTATGCCTCTAAGTCTAGCTGTGATCCAACCCGTATCTTACTTTTGGTATTGGCGCAGACCCTCAATCACCTGGATGCTGCGTACAATGAAGAAAGACTCGTAGTACGCACTTTATTGAGCTTTGAAGCGCTGAAACGATTGCTCATCGTCAGTCTGTGTCGAGTTTACGTGCGATGCCTTTGCGTACGATGAATCTGCGTGCGATGAAGACGTTGCAAAAAGTAAGCCGGGTTTCGGCTACGTTCAGCCCTCTATAACAAAAGGTTAAGACTGCAACGTGATTGCGTAGTCAAACCTGTTTAATAGGTACACTAAACTTGCCAGTTTCTGGGTGTTTCAGCGGCGGCTCTACCAGCTTCGGCTTTATGAATGGGGTCAGCACGGCACGAGTACGACGAAAGCAAACACTAATTTTCCTGGAGTATTATGGAACTGCAATCGCTTGCCAGGGGTAAAGCGTCTGAACTTGAAGTTTATATCGAGGTTCATAACCGTCAGGGGCTAATGCTGGCAGCGGATCGTCGTTATGTAGAGGCGATCGCCTGTTACGATCGCACCCTACTTTTGCAAGCAGACAATTTTTCTGCCTGGTATGGGAAAGGGACAGCCCTGGCAAACAATGGGCAGTATCAGGAAGCCCTGGCAAGCTTTGACCAGGCGATCGCCATTGACCCGCTTGACCATGCCGTCTGGACGTTTCGAGCCGTTGTGCTGATTCACTTGAAGCAGTATCAAGAAGCACTGTCAACCTGTGAACGTGCGCTGGCATTACAACCTGATGATCCAGAAGCGCTGACGTTTCGTGGCGTAGCCTTCCATTATCTGGGTCAGTACAAGCGTGCCTACGAGAGCTACGATCGCGCTACGGGACAGACGGCACCACAGTGGAAACCCTGGACATGGGTGACAAACTTGCTCCATCAATCCCAGCGCAAGTAAGTTCAAGACCGATATCGCTCTGACTAAGTAGCTGGGCGTAATGATTTAGAAGACGCATTGAGCGAAGTCGAAATGCTCCCAATCCTGTATGTCGGCGGGTTGAGCGCAGTCGAATCCGTAGCGCAGTCGTCTCGACTGCCAGCAGGCAAGATGCCTGCCCTACGGTTGGTTGCCGAACTTCCGCCTTGTTGCACTAGCTTTGGATCGCTGCCATAATCACGGGCGCGATCGCCCTTATCCCAACATTTTTCCAACAAGGTGTGCTAACGGTCACGGCATCCCACTAAATTCCGTGGCTCTTGCCAATGACCCAATGACGACGAAAGAAGCGTGATAACGATGATTCTTCCAACGTGAGGCAGATGGGGCGACCATGCGGGCAGGTGCGTGGGTTACGAGTTTGCTGCCATTGGTTCAGTAGGGTTTGCATTTCTTGCTGGGTCAGTGCTGTACCGTTGCGAATGGCGCTGCGGCAGGCTGTCGCCACCTGTGCCGCTTGCAAATCCCCACCCAGACTAAGTTCCAGCAGTGCCGCTGGGCAATCGTCCCGCTGTGCCAATAAGGCGGGAGCCGATCGCACCATCCAGACCTGTTCGCCAAATGGTTCTACTTCTAACCCCAGACGTTGCAATTGCTCCACTTGCGCGACGGTGATCTGAGGCAGAATGACGGCAGGTTCTAAGGGCACAAGCTGCCAACGATCGCACAACTGCTCGTATAGCACCCGTTCATGGGCAATGTGTTGTTCAATCAGCCAAATGCCACCAGGATATTCAGCGAGGATGTAGGTGTTGTGGACTTGGGCGATCGCTTTGAGGAGTGAGGGGTGAGGAGTGAGGAGTGAGGGGTGGAGAGCGTTTTGAGGTGCGTTCTTTTGACTCTCCATCTCCCCTCCCCCGTCTTCTTCTGCCTCCCCTCCTGCCTCCTGCCTTCTGCCTTCTGCCTTCTGAATCCCCCTACCGCCATAGCCGCTTTCCATTTCAGCCGTTTTTAGCAGCGTCCCTACTCGCTGAGAGTAAAGGGTGTCTGTAAGGTTAATGGGGCTGAGACGGAGTGCCTGCACGATCGCGCTGGCAACTTGTTCGCGCCAGTCAGCTAAATGGTGCAAATAGATTTCAGACTTGGCGGGATGGCGGTTCCAGTCAATTTGTTCAGGCGGCACCTGAAGATGAACAAAGCAAAGGGGGAAGCGATCGCGGGGCACCGTTTGCCGAAACTCTGCCAGGAGCGTCTGCTCTAATTCTGGCATCTGCACAACGCGCCCATTGAACGCGACGCGCACCCAGTCCGGTCGGTGGCGGTGGCAGCGATCGGGCAGACCGAGGAGGAGATAAAGGGTGGAGGAGTGAAGGGGTGAAGGGGTGAAGACATCAATCATCTCTGGGTCTTCCTGTTCCAAGTTAGGCACGGTGAGCGTCAACTCCTGCAAGTCTCCTGTCTGCACATCGCGCAGTATTTGGGGCAGGATGTATCGAGCTGTTTTGCCAGACCAGAGCTGAAACCAATCCCGATCGTTCTGCCGTACTTGCCAGGTAACGTGCGGGTGGCAGAGCGCTAGCTGATGAATGGTAGTCTGTACCGCGCGCATCTGTTGGGCAAGCGGTGGCAAACCCTGACGGCGGGCTGTCCAGGTGCCAAAGAGCCGATCAACAATGACGACGGTTCCGGGTGCGATCGCCACTGGGTCTACTTGCAATGGTGCGCCTTGAGCGTCGTAGGTGACGTGCCAGCCCGCCTCCGCATCACTTGAACGGCTGAGAATTTCTAACATGGCGAGTTGGGCAAGGCTATGCAGTGCTTCGCCCCGAAAGCCCAGACTGGTAAGCTGCCAAAGATCCTGGCTAGACCGAATTTTGCTGGTACTGTGCGGTGCAGCCGCTTGCTTCAGGTCTGCCAGAGCCATGCCGCTGCCATTATCAGCCACGCGAATGCGCCAGTATTCAGGAGAAAGCGCAATAGTAATGCGGGTTGCGCCTGCATCCAGGGCATTTTCTGCCAGTTCTCGCACCACTGCCGCTAGCGAATCGATCACTTCGCCTGCTGCAATGAGATGCACAACGTCTGATGGTAAGGCTGCAATCCCTGCTGTCATAGCTTCCAGTCTAGGCAATTTCGCAGCAGCATGGCAGCGGTTGCACTTACCTAAGGAGCTAACTTGAGGCGCTAAGGTTACGTTTCGCTGCTGGCACTGTGCCCTAAAAAGCCGTCTGTCATCGATCGTCGGATGCGGTTCACGGCTCGACCAAAGATGCTGTTGAAGGAAAGTTCGCCACAAAGAAGCTCCGTTGCTAGACGAGCGGCTTTCGGATTTTTGACTCCGTATTTGTAGCAAATGCCAGGGTACTGGTAGAAAAAGCGTGCCAGGTTAAGAGCGGCATCGAAGTTAGCAGCAAACTCGGCATGAATGCGATCGCTGTATGTTTCTACTGCATTCTCCACAACACATTCGGCAGCGATCACGCCACTCTTTACGGCGTGCAAAAGCCCATCACCAAAGAAGGGATTGATTAGCCCTGCGGCATCGCCAACCAGCAACATACGCCCATCGCGGGTATGCAGTTGTTCTTTACCACTCCAGACGGGCAGAGGATGAGCATGAAAGCGCATTTGTGCCGGATCGTGCGGCAGTTGAAGCGCCTCTAAATAACGGAGAATGGCTTGCCGCAGTTCATCCCGCACCTGATGGTCGCTCCGAGCATCTTGACGGGTCGGACGAAACAAACCCGCACCAATATTTAAGTGATCGGCTTTGGGGAAGACCCAGGCGTAGCCACGCTTCACCGCACCATACTCCAGGTGGGCAACGTCTGGTCGCAGGTCAGAGTGTCCGGTGCCCCATGCGTGCGGCAACTCGACCTCCATGCCCAGCGCGATCGACCGCTTTTGGCGCAGGTTAGCCGCGTTTGCCGTGATGCCGTTGGCTCCATCCGCACCAATGACTGTCCGTGCTGTTGCTACAAAGGCATCGCCCTTGCTTAAAGTGCCATGCGCTTTGCCTGCCTGGGCAGAGACGCGCACCCGATCGCCCTCCACCACGATCGAACGCACGACTAAACCATCGCGCAAGTCGGCTCCTGCCTGGGTGGCTCGTTGTGCCAAGGCATTGTCAAAAAGGGGACGCTGCACCATCCAGAGGGACAGGGGGCGATCGGCTCCGGGTGCATTAATGTTTGCCAGATAGGGATCGCCAAAGTTCCACGTCTGTCGCATTGATAGCACCGTTGCTTCTACAAGCGCTTCTGGCACAAGGTCATGTAGAAACGCTTGCATCACCATTGGTGTCCCGCCGCCACAGGTCTTGTGTCGAGGCAGGATGTGCTTTTCTAGCAAGGCAACTTTTAGCCCTGCCTGGGCTGCGATCGTCGCTGCGATCGCCCCTGCTGGACCCGCACCGCAAACAATGAGGTCATAGTTCAACACCAGTTCAGTTCCTCCAGACGCTTCTTCCAGTTAACACTATGTAGAGAGGCAGAGGGTGGAAGGCAGAAGGCAGAAGGCAGAGGGCAAAAGGCAGAAGGCAAAAGGCAGAAGGCAAAAGGCAGAAGGCAAAGGGCTGAAAGCTGACGGCTGACGGGCTGAAAATTAAGCTGTTGACCTTGCCCTTTATCCCTTGAGCGAAGGCATTTTGAATTGTGTCGGAGACACCGATCGCGCTCAAATGTGCGTTAGCTCTAAGTAAAAGTGCATAAGCAGGGAAATTTGTAAATATTTCAGCACAAAAATTTGCAAATTGTAAATTAAGTTGTTACATTGCAGGTATCGCTGGCAGAAAATCCTCATGTACCATCTCTTCGGTATCATTCCTATTCCACAACCGTTACAGTCACGATCGCTCGTTTACGACCTTAAGGCACGCCTCGACTGGGGCAAGCCAGCGCTAACGATTTTAGATGTGCGCGATCGCGTACTGTTCAATGCCAGCCATATTGTTGGGGCTCTTTCGATGCCTGCGGATGAGTTGGTCGATCGCGCTTTAGCCAGCCTGCCATTGAACCGTGACCTTTATGTTTATGGCGAAACCGACGAGGATACCGCGCTCATTGCCAGCCAGCTTCGGACAGTGGGCTACAGCCATGTGTCTGAAATCCGGGGCGGCGTGTCAGCGTGGAAAGCAGTTGGGTTTCCGATCGAAACTGTCCTCACAGCGGCTTGAATCTAGCCTGAGAGGGGGAACGCTCTCAGCGCAAACGTGTAAGTTTTGAAGGTATAACTTAACGTTCAA
>JBGTJW010000471.1:0-2159 GCA_041744955.1 Stenomitos sp.
CGATTGTGTTGTCGGGTCAAGTTCAGTGCTCATAGGGGCGTTATTTTTAGAGTGAGGAGTAAAGAGCAAGAGGTGAGGTGTGAAAGCTTAAAAAAGCAAAAGCGTTACGAAACTTAGAGTGTGTTGGGGCGGCAAACTCAAGTTGGAACACTTTGACTGAAGTTGGAGATTCAGTTTACACCTCTCTCCTCACACCTCTCCCCTCTTCTCCAAGCCAGTCTACTATTGATGGGCGATCTTCCTATGAGTTGGCACGAAGAATTTTCCGAGACGGACTATCAGCAATACTGGCATCTGACAGCCGAAGCGCGGGTGCAACTGTTGGCTGATGAGCAAACGGCTGAGGGTTTGCAGACCCTTCTGTTGTATCAGCAAGGGCAGCAGGCGTTGGATGGTGGTGATGTCAACACGGCGATCGCCCGTTTTGCTGAGGCGTTGACGCTAAGACCGAACTGGCAAGAGGTTTGGATCGGTCATGCTGCTGCGTTGCTGAAGGCGGGTGAGCCAGCAGCGGCGATCGTCAGTTGCGATCGTGCGCTAGAGCTAGACCCAAAGGCGGCTGAAGCCTGGAGTTTGCGGGGCAAAGCGCTCTATCACCTGGGGCGTTCTGAAGAGGCGACTAAAAGCTGCGATCGCGCCCTGGAGTTAAACCCTGACGACTATCAGACGTGGAGTACCCTCAGCGATGCCCTGAGCCACCAGGGACGCTACGAAGCAGCCGTCGTGAGTTACGACAAAGCGCTGGCATTGAAACCGGACGAACCCTATACCTGGGGCAGTCGGGGTGCGGCACTGCAAAAGCTGGGGCGCTATGAAGAAGCGGTTGCCAGCTACGACAACCTTCTGCAAGTAGAGCCAAAACGCCACAAACTTTGGCATCAGCGCGGGCTGGCGTTGCGAAAAATGCGCCGCTTTGATGCCGCGATCGCCAACTTTGATGAAGCACTGACGCTTCAGCCTGACTTCTACCCCGCGACTCGTAGCAAACTGTTCTTGCTGCTGCAAACGGGACGACTTTTTCGCTACGTCATGGGCAGCAAAACGCTAGCAGAACAGGCAAAAGTGACCAATGACCTGCGGAATGTGCTGGACTCCCTGGTGAAAACGAAACTGCCCACGCTGGTTGTCATCGCCCTGGTTGTTCTTTCCAGCACCCACAGCCGCGTAACAGCGCTCACGATCGCAGGTATCTTCCTGCTTATTGCTGCAATCAGCGATTTCATTACCGAAGCCCAGCGCTAATCTCTCAAGTGATGCTGCTTCCGCTTCAACCTGGCAAGACGGGGGCAGACTGTTTATCTCATCAGCGACTCAACTTAGCAGCACCAAACGTTGCATTGAATCTGCGGCACCAGATGGCAACAGAATTGTAGTCTGCTAGCTTGATCGTCGCTGGAATAGCGTACCGTTGGGCACCGCCAAACTTTTGCAAAGGAGCCAGAAAGACATAATCCCCTTCTTTGAGCGGGTAAGCAGGCGGGTTAGTCGTCCCAATTACATTCGTAGAGCGATGTAAAATGACCACTAGATCGGGTCCCATCTCGGATGTTTTGAAGGCTTGATCTAGCTCTAGAAAAGACTTGTCTCCTTGCGTCACCAGACGGGCAGTGCCTTGAGTAGTATGTTCGCCTGAGACAAAAGCACCCGATCGCGTAGCTGTAACTTTCGTGGTCTGTTTGGCTTGCTTCGCAGTGGTGGGAGCGATCGCTGGAGTACTGGTTGCGGCTGGCGATGACGGTGCAGCCATTGTCGTACTCTCCCTCATGGGGCTTTCTGATGCTTGATTTGTGGCAGGTTGCCCCGCGCAACCCCATAGCGCTGCCAAAAGCAGGTTGAACAACCAATATTTCAGTTTCATATTTTTGTTATTACTTTAGTGGTGCTAGGTCGTGCATGAATGCCTAGCCCCAGTGTGCTTCAGCGCGTTTGCGGCAAGATGACTCCCCGCTAAGAAATTTGACGTAGAACGCTGAGAGGAACCTAAACCTACTCTTATCGTTCTCTCAGCAAACGTTCAAAAACTATTTTGGATTGTAACCATAGCAATCGAAGAGAACGTGAGGACAGACATCAACCTTGAAACAGCCCTCAGCCCTCAGCCTTCTGCCTTCTGCCTTTTACCTTTTACCTTCTGCCTTTTACCTTCTGCCTTTTACCTT
>JBGTJW010000472.1:0-5466 GCA_041744955.1 Stenomitos sp.
GGATCGACTAACAACGCCTGTTTCTCAGTCAAGAACTCGGTAAAGGGCGGTTGGTTTGCAGTAATCACAGGAATGCCGCTGGCGATCGCTTCCATGACAACCAAACCCCAGCCTTCCTTTATGGACGGAAAAACAAACGCATCAGCAAGGCGATAGAGTGCAGGCAGCACCGCATCAGGAATCACACCTGGTAGAAGCAAGGCTTCGCCAACGGTAATGCCCAATGTGCCTACCAGGGCAAAAAACTCGTCACGGTATGCCTGGTAGTCAAAGAGGGTTGCGCCGCCAGCGATGATCAGTTGGGCGTGAGGATGGCTGACACGGATCTGGCTAAAGGCTTGCAAGAGGATCAGCGAATTCTTGCGCGGTTCGATGCCGCCAACGGTCAGGTAAATGGGTGAGCCGTTTAGCCCTAACTGCTGACCGAGTGACGGTTCCGAGCCATCCAGTCTGGCAGTAAACCGTTGTGTATTCACGCCATTGCTGACTCTGGGCGCATCAATCTGATACTGCTGTTGCAATTCGCGTTGCCACCGATCGCTCACGCAAAGACAAAGGTCAGGATCACGAATCGATCGCTCCTGGCACTGCTGGAGATAGACGCTGTTGTAAGCCTCGATGTGATGCACCGTGCGAACGAAATAGGGAATACGCTGGAGTTGACGCAAGCGAGACAAGGCATTCGCGCCGATGCAGTCCTGAGCGTGGTAACAGTCGTACGTGTCGCTGGACTGACTGAAGTACGCCACAAACTCCTGAATGCGCTGCTGAATCAGGGCATCAATGTTATCAGGCGCGGGCTGTGCCGGAATGAGTTTGGAAGCACAGGAGAGCGGACGATCGAACCCTGCCCCATCTTTTGCCAAGGCATAGACGCAAACAGTGTGACCCATGGCATGGAGCGCCTCTGCTAACTCCAGGGTATGCACCACGCTACCCCTGAGCCGGGTTGAGTACGTCAGTAGCGCAATACGGAGCGACACAGGCATCGAGGCTTACGGCTGCTCATGCTGCTCATAGGCAGCAACAATGCGCTGCACGAGGGGATGGCGCACCACATCCGCTTTGGAAAGGTGACAGAATGCCACCCCTTCAACCGACTGCAAGATTTTCTGCGCGATCGCTAAACCGGACGACTGGTACTGTGGCAAATCCGTCTGCGTTAAATCGCCTGTTACCACCATGCGAGAGCGAAAGCCAAGGCGTGTCAGGATCATTTTCATTTGGGCAGGCGTAGTGTTCTGCGCTTCATCCAGAATCACAAACGCATTATTGAGCGTCCGACCCCGCATATAGGCGATCGGTGCTACTTCAATCACACCCCGCTCCATCAAGCTGGGAATTTTCTCTGGATCAATAAACTCATACAGCGCATCGTAGAGCGGACGCAAATACGGATCAATTTTTTGCTGCAGGTCTCCTGGCAAAAAGCCAAGCTTCTCCCCTGCTTCAACGGCAGGACGGGTTAAGATCAGCCGCTCATACTGATTGGCTAGCACTGCCTGTACTGCTAGCACGGCTGCCAGAAAAGTTTTACCCGTGCCTGCTGGACCAATGCAGAAGGTCAGGTCATGGGTGCGAACGGCTTGAATATACTGCCGTTGTTGAAAAGTTTTGGCACGGATATCTTCACCGCGACGCGTGCGTGCCAGCACATCTTGCCGCAGTTCGTGAAGCTCGTCCTGCTGTTGGGTATCCAGCGCATGGCGGGCAGTCAGTATATCGACACCAGAGATCACGGTGCCGCGACCCCAAACGGCTTCAAGCGCTTTTACCAAACGGGTGGCTAAGTCAATTTGAGGATCAGTACCAGAAATCCGTAGTGCTAGCCCATGCAATACTAGCGTTGCACCAGTTTGTCTGGCTAAAGTTTTCAGATTTTCTTCTCGCTCCCCAGCGAGGGCGATCGCGCTTGCAGCATTGGGTAATTCGACAGTAACAGCCTCTACCATGCAAACATTTGTGAGTCCAACGACGAATCAGCGATCACATCTTCACGTCTCCAACTCATCGGGAGACACACTGCGCGATCGCAGCTTTGGCGCTTCTTTGACACTAGATGAGCGACGCGGTGGGGGCTTACTTGCCACATCCTCGCGATCGCTACCCTCCTCGCTGCCTTGAGGTGAACTACCAAAAACATCCAGATAAGCTGTACAGCCAGCCGCACGGGCTGCCGCCTCAAGCACCGAACGAACTGCCTGGATGTTGCGACCGCCACGCCCAAACACACGCCCTTTATCAGTCCCTTCAAACGCTACACGCACCCAGACTTTGCTGCGGTTAGGCGAGGTTTCGCAGTCAACCTTAAGTGATTCTGGCAGCTCCAAAAAGGGTTCCACCAAAAATCTGACCAGCCCAGCATAGTCTGGCTCGGCTGGCTCAGCAGCAGGAGTGTATGAAGACGAATCAGGCATTGACCTGTTCAAACACGTTGTTTTTCTGCAAAATGCTACGTACCGTCTCAGTTGGCTGCGCGCCATCTTGCAACCGCTTGACGATCGCGGGGATGTTGAGGCGAATTTCATCGGTTCTAGGGTTATAAAAACCCAATTCTTCCAGGGGTCGTCCATCCCGACGATCGCGGCTATTCATCGCCACAATGCGGTAGCTGACTTCACGCTTTTTGCCGTATCGCTTCAATCGCAGTTTGATCATGGTGCTGTGCGGATTCTCTTTATCAATTGATGGGTTGCGGATACTGACCAATTTAGAGGCTATGCAGTCTGTTAGCCGATAGCATTTTTTGACAGCCATCTCGAATTAACAATCTTATCACAGACACGTTTTCAAGGCTCTACAAGAAGCCATAACTTAATTTAGCAAATTTTTAGATCTGCTCCTTACGATTGATCCTTGCAAGCGGTTGGGACGAAGCAGCGGCGGCAACCGTCACTTAAGGGTTCGGTTCGCTACGGCAAAGACACGCGGGGCAATCCTGTCCGGAGTACACGCTATATCATCCCAAAGGCTTCTCGTCCCTTTAGATCCCCCGTCTTTATCCTTCTGACGACAGCGATACCGTGATCTTGCCATCGGAAATGGCATTTGTCGTCGATAATAGCAGTAGAGTTTCGAGGCAGATTTGTGACTAATAAGCGCAATCGCTGGATTATTAATGTGGTTCTCATCCTAGCAGTCGTCGCTTTTGTGGGCTTTTCATTGCTCCCACTGATTAGCGAAGCCTTTAAAGGGCAAACCCAGACGGCTACTAGTCCCACGCCTACACAGTCTGCTAGCGCGATTCCTAAGAAGGAAGAACTGGAGGCGCAAGCAAAGGGCTATGAACTGGTGCTGCAAAGGGAGCCTGAGAACCCAACCGCATTACGCGGTCTTCTGGAAGCGCGGCTCGGTCTAGGCGATGTGAAAGGTGCGATCGCCCCGCTCGAAAAACTGGCAAAACTCAACCCGAATGAAACGGAGTATGCCGTTCTGCTGGCTCAAGCAAAGCAGCAAACCAATGATACTGAAGGAGCCGCCCAGACCTATCGTGAGATCTTGAAAACGCAACCGGGCGATCGAAACGCGCTTCAAGGCTTGTCTAATTTACTGCTGCAACAAAACCGCCCCGAAGCAGCCGTCGGTTTGTTAGAAGACACGATTAAGACCGCACCACAGGCGAACAAAATTCAGGCGGGCAGCGTGGATGTGAGTTCGGTTCAGGTCATTTTGGGACAGGTGTATGCTTCGCAGAAACGCTTTGATGAGGCGATTGCAGTGTTTGATGAAGCTGCCAAAAGCAACAAGCAAGATTTCCGTCCCGTCCTTGGCAAAGCGCTGATTTTGAAGGATCAGGGCAAGGCTGACGCTGCCAAACCACTGTTTGCCAGTGCTGCTGAACTTGCACCAGCCCAATTCAAAGATCAGATTAATCAGCTTGCTAGTGCCCCTTCACCCGGAGCATCTCCAACGATCGTGCCTAGCCCCGCAGGCAGTGCGCCTAACCCTTCAGAAACACCAACACCGAAGCCTTAGAGGATTGAGTCTCCCTCAGGCTCCTTTCATCCAGGCGGCAATACCAAAGACGAGAAACAGCAGACCACCCAAGCCTGTGATCAGCTTTTCGGAGATGTGCGCGGCGATTAACCGTCCGCCCATGACCGCGATCGCGGCACAGATAGCGTGTCCAACAATTGCGCCTGACATTACGCCCCAGGGATCATTCGCAGCGGCAAGCGCGATCGTGGCAAACTGTGTGCGATCGCCCCACTCACCGACAAACGTCAGCACAAACGCCTGGAGTACAACACCGCGCCTGTCTCCGTGCTTTGCCGCGATCGTATCCGCGTGTTGAATTGTTTCTTCAGCTTCTTTAACCTCATCGCAGATAGCAGTACTGGGCATTTGGGTCGCATCGTACAGTAGCTTCACGCCAAAGCTGATGAACAAAACGACTTCAGCAATATGCAAGAAGGCTTTGGGCAACAGCGCCACAACTTGCCCCATCAAAACGGACAGGATCGTCATTGCTGCCAGTGCGGCGATCGAGCCAATAAACACCAGACGACGAGAATGTCGCATTGCCAAAAGCATGGCGATAAAAAACGTTTTATCGCCTAGTTCTGAAATTGTAATAAGTAATAATCCAGCCGTAAACGCTGCCAGCATTCCACCAAACTCCTCAGATCTCTGCTATCTAAGTGAGCTTGATGAGGACTGCAACAGCTTCACCAAGCTCACAAACGTTGTGAACTTAGTGAAGGTCTCGCTTGCAAATAGCAGTCAGCAGTCAGCAGTCAGCAGTCAGCGTTTGAAGATTAATGATGCAATCAAAGCTGCTTACTGAAGGTTGATCGCTAGAAGCTTCTTGTCATCTGAACCAGGCTCATCGCCAGTATGTTGATTCAAATGGGCTGGCACTCGCCAGCAGCTACTCCCCTTCAAACACACTTATCATACAGGTTCCGTCAACAGTGGACAACTAGAGGCAGCACTGCTGACTACGGCACTTGCCAGAGGCGGGCAGCGGGTAAAACAAACTGGAGGGAACCACGCGATCGCTCTAACCCCTGCCTGAGTTGGTTTGAAGGGCGAAAGGCAAGCACTGTCGCCCCGTCAATTTGTGACTCGAAGGAATCGGTTGTCACCCAGTTAGCATTTTGATTCAGCAAGAGCAGTCGTACATCTGGGTCCAGCCGATAGCTAAGTGAAATCAAGTCGCCGAGATTGGTGAAATCATCGCCACGATCGCTCACAACAAGAGGAGACGGCACAGCGTTTATCTGACGGGCAGCAGCAGCATTAGAGTAACTAAGATCTTTATTCCACCAGGTGTCAGAGGTGGCACTCAGCGTACAAGACACAACGCTGGCAGTAAAGAGAGTGAGCAAGATAACCCGCCAGAACCATCGGTTGATGAACGTAAACGTGTACGGTGTGAACTGTAGACGAAGACGAGATGCCGTTGATCGTATGGGTATGCGGTTGAGGTAGTGGGGTTTGGGCGCAAGCTTCGTAGCAATGAGA
>JBGTJW010000473.1:0-13903 GCA_041744955.1 Stenomitos sp.
CTGAGCAATAATGAGTAGCTTAGCTTTCAGGATGACCAGCGCTTTTTCTTTATTCTGAAGCTGCGATCGCTCCTGGGTACAACGCACTGCAATCCCCGTTGGAATATGCAAAATGCGGACGGCAGTTTCTACCTTGTTCACATTCTGCCCACCTTTGCCACCAGCGCGAGTGGTGGTGATTTCTAGATCTTTATCAGGGATATCAAGCTGCACAGAGTTATCAATCAGCGGCATGATTTCGACTCCAGCAAAGCTGGTTTGGCGCTTATCATTCGCGTTAAACGGTGAAATTCGCACCAGGCGATGAGTACCCTTCTCCGATCGCAGGTAGCCGTAGGCATAGCGTCCGTCGATTTCGAGCGTGACAGACTTGATGCCTGCTTCATCCCCATCAGATCGCTCAACCTCATGCACCTTGTAGTGGTGGTCTTCTGCCCACCGAAAATACATTCGCAGCAGCATTTCCGCCCAGTCTTGAGCATCCGTACCCCCTGCGCCTGCATTGATCGTTAAGACTGCACCCTTCTGGTCATAAGCCCCAGACAGTAGCTGCTGGAGTTCCCACTGATCAAGCTCCTGGCTCAGGTGAGTGACGTTTGAGTGTGCTTCCTGAAGTAGGGAGTCATCGTCCTCTAGCTCCAAAAGCTCTAGTACAGCCCTGGCATCATCCAGGTTGGTCTGCCACTGATCTAGCTGCTCAAGGTGTGCTTTGAGGTCGTTTAGCTCTTGCAGCGTTCGTTGGGCTGTCGTCTGATCATCCCAGAAGTCTGGCTGGGCAGCAACTTGTTCTAAATCTTGAATTTTAGCGTTGAGTGCAGGTACGTCAAAGATAGTCCTGAGTTTTACCCAGGCGCTCAGCTAACAATTCGACTTCCCGCTTAATTTCGAGGGTTTCTATCACGATCGCCAACCTTAGAACACAAACCTTAAAGACTAGACTACCAGTGTAAGGCGTAGTCACTCCTGCAAGACGCGATCGCCTTGCCTGCAAAAAATTCCTTTACAGACAGAGCGATCGCATCTCCTCACCACGAAACCTAACGGATCGGTCACCCCCCGGCGTTGTTTACCTACCGCCGTCCATTCAGCGCAATCAACAACCGCAAAATAAAGACAAACAGGTTGATGTAGGTCAGGTACATTGACAGGGCAGCAGGCAAATACTGATCATCTCGGTAAGTACGAGGAAGAATATAGAAGTCTACAACAGCGGCTCCCGCAAACAAAAGTACACCCAGACCAGAAATAGCAATCTCTAAAAACGTAGGGGTGTAAATGCCAAAGAGGCTGAGCCCAAACTGTAACAGGACGACAACAAACAGGGCGATAATACCGAGGCGTACGGTTTTGGTCAGCGCCATACCGTCTGTATCGCTCAAATTAGAGCCAATTTGCCGACCGGCAATGAAAGCAATGCCACAGCCCAGCGCTGCAATGCCAATGCCTGTCAGCCCAACCCCTTGAGTCCGTAGGGCGATCGCAACCAAACCACTCAGCGTATACCCTGACAGTAAGCTGTAAGTAGCCAGCAGTGGTAGGGCAACGCTGTTATTGCCTTTGGCAGCAACGTTAGACGCTACGAAAAAGAGAATCAATTCCAGCACCACTGCGCCAATCACAGTCGGAAAGAAGGTGGCTGGATTAGTTTCCAAGACCCTTAAACCGCCAAAGGCACCGACTGCCGTTAAAATCAGCCCGCCACCCAGCCAGGGCAGCGCGTTGGCAATGACGTTAGGACCAACGAGCGTGTGACCTTTAGCCTCACGCATAGCCTGCCGAAAGTTACTCGTATTACTCACGGGACATCCTCTCGTTTGTGAAACAGTAATGGATTGTGATGTTTCCATTTTCGCCTGCTTTTTTGGAACCGACCCAGGCTATGCAAAGAATTTACGGGTTTCTAGACGGTTCAGCAAGCTGCTTCAGCATAGAGGTCAGCTAGAGCGTGTACGTGTTTATGCCGAACCAGGAGGAGAGACGACTTCATTACTACCGTGGATCGACGATGGTTTACTCCCTTCCAGTAGAGAACAATAAGCTCAACTCTGAAGTGAAAGGCGACCTGCAAGATGATGGCAACTCAAACCTCAATTCGTTCTCGCGGTATGGAATTGCTGATGTCCTACTATCAGCAACCCTCTGTTAAAGTGCGTAACCAACTGGTGCAGCTCAATGCAGGCTTAGTGCGAAAGATCGCCCACCGTGTCAGCCATCAGTGCGCTGAACCGTATGAAGATCTTGAACAGATTGGCTACCTGGGTTTGATTCGTGCGATCGAACGGTTTAATCCTCATCAAGGCTGTGCTTTTAGCTCCTTTGCAGTGCCCTATATCCGCGGTGAGATGCTGCATTTTCTGCGCGATCGCAGCGGTACTGTTAAGATTCCCCGTCGCTGGCAGCAACTCAACAAAGAAGGACAACGAGTGCGCGAAGCCATGATGGAAGCCACTGGTCGCCAACCTACCGATAACGAAATTGCCGAGGCACTGGGTGTCACCCTTAACGAATGGCGTGAAAGCAAGCTCGCTACCAAAAATCGCTTGCCCCTCAGCCTGGATGCTACCATCTGCCAGCAAATTGATTCACCAATGACATTGGGTGACACGTTGCCAGATGCCCACTACCAAAACTTGCAAAATTTGGAAGAAGACCGTCAGCAGCTTCAGCGAGCGTTGAACGAGTTGGAAGATAAGACACGGCAGGCGATCGAGTTTGTGTTCATCAAAGACCTTTCCCGTAAAGAAGTCGCCGAGCAAATCGGTGTCAGCCCTATGACCGTCACCCGTCGCATCCATCGCGGCATCCAGCAAATGGTCACACTCCTTCAACCCCAGGTTCTACAGACCGATCCGTAAGCGTTGAACGTTTCCATTGTCCGGTTACGCTTTCACTAAGTACCTAGTATCCTGTGCTGGATTGGCTAACGCTGATCCAGCTTTTTTAATGGCATAGCCACTCGTATCAGGAGCCAGAATCGCCCCTAGTCAGCCAGATTAATAGTCAACACTTACTCTTCACCCCTTCACCCCTTCACCCTTCACCCTTCACCCCTTCACCCTTCATCCCCTCGCTCCCAAAATCATGCCGACTAGCAGCACAAAGCCGATCGCAACATTCTGCCTAAACAACTGAGCGTAGGTGCGGTGAGGAATCGTTTTTTGACAAAGACGATAGTACTGCCATGCCCAGAGAAGGGCGGCGATCGCCAGGGTGAACCAAAACGCTAGACCCAGTGACATGACGATGCCCAGTTGCATGAGGCAAAGAACCGTCCCTGCATAAAAGATGCCAACAGTATGGGAGACATAGGCACCAAAGAAAAGGGCACCTGATTGGATGCCAATACGTCGATCGTCGTCGCGATCGGACATGGCGTAGACAATATCGAAACCAAGTGTCCATAGCACCGTAGCGCCCCATAGCAGCCAGGTAGCCCCACCGAGACAGGGTGTGGGGGCAGCGGTAGCATTGCAACTCACCGCACTCCAGCTAATCAGTACTGCAAAGCCCCAGGCGATCGCCAACACCAACTGCGGCACTGGAAAAACCCGTTTTGCTAGTGGGTAAAGAATAATAATCGGTACGGCTGCTACACACAGCCAAAACGTGAGTGGGTTGAGATAGAGCGATAGCCCCCATGCACAGCCAAAAGCAATCAGCGCCACCACCAGACCAACTTTAACCGACAGGGAACGAGCTGCCAGAGGGCGAGTGCGAGTGCGCTGCACTTTTGGGTCAATATCTCGATCCCATAGATCGTTCACAACGCAGCCAGCAGCACTGGTAGCAAGCGTACCCAAAACAATGACCCCTACCAGCCGTAGCGGTGGCAGACCCCGTGTGGCAAGGACGATCGCCCAGAGTGCAGGGAGCATCAGAATCAAGCGACCTTCTGGTTTATCCCAGCGCAGCAGCCGAAAAATTGTGAGCCAGGTTGGTTCGGAGCGTTCAGGCGAAAGGGACATGGGGGTACAGGATGAAAGATAAAAAATGCCAAAGGCTCTACGCAAGAGCGTTAGCTCTGGTAAGCAGCAAGACAGTCACTACTGAACAATTTTAAGCAGCATTTGATAACTGAAGACTGCCCTTTGCCCTTTGCCTTTTGCCTTTTACCTTGTACCTCTCACTCCTCACCCCGCTTCTGCCGAACCTGTCGCAGGTGTTGATTCGTTTTTTGCCAAATTTCCCAGGCGCTGAAGCGGAGTGAGACTTTTGTGCCGTCTGAGTATGTTTGGATATCGTATTTTTGCGTCAGTCTAGTAAGGTCTGTCTGAGAAACTGGCACAAGCTGGTTATAAAGGTCGTCGTAGAGCCATTGGTTATTGGCTGCTTTAAATTCTAGATAGGCTTTCCACAGCTTAAGAACGGTCTGGTAATCCTCGATCGCTCCTGACAAGGAGGCGTAAACGGGATGATTTTTGGCATCTGGCTGGGTCGCAAATTGAGCAAAAGACTGCTGTAATGCCTGAACGAGGTCGGTGTAGTCCTCGTAGCTAATGCCAATTTTTTGTAGGGCTGGGTTTGGCTGTTTAATGTTGTCAGGTACATTACCTAGTTTGTCTGCTATCTCAGCAAATTGTTTAAGTGTCGAAAGGGCATGGGTTTCGGTAGTAAGGCGCTGGTTGATGACGCTGTAGTTGTTGCGATAGGTGGTCAGCTTTGCTCGGCTTTGTTGAGCAACCGACGTAGTCGGTGGAATTGGCTCCAGCAGTGCGATCGCGTCTTGCCATTTGCGGCTGGCGCGTTGCCATACCTTCAGCGAGTAGGGTGGCTCTTGAACGGTGACGGCAGCCTGCCATGCCAACGTCTGAGCCGCTTTGAGTCGCTCGGCGGCAGCGGTTTCTGCGGTTAGACGATCGCTAATGGCTGTGTAATTAGCCTGATAGACTGCAAGTTTTGCTTTTGCCTGTAACGCCACGGGCGCATCGTCAGGGATTGTTTTTAGCAGGTTAATAGCTTGTCGCCACTTGACCCGTGCGGCTTGCCAGGTCACGGCAGAATGTGGTGGCTGTTGCACCATCACGGCTGCATCCCAGGCAAGTTTGCGGGCAGCGTTAAAGGTATGAAGTGCTGAAGTCGGTGCGGTCGATCGCGGCGTTGAATGGGCTGTCAGCGCCTGGCTAGGACGCTCAACAAAGCCACGATCGCCCGTATGACAGCTTGCTAGCAGCAACAGACTGGAGGAGACGGTGATGGTTAAACGCAAAGAGTGCATCAATTTCGCTCGTGGGTGACTACAGGCTAGACAAGCAATGCACCGTGCCAATGCAACTGTCATGCGTCTTACCAACTCGACTCCATACTGCCTCAGTCGATACTATGCTGCCGCAGTTCAAGCAAGGATAAGAGGATTGCATCGGGGGGGTCTACAATGGTTGGATCGATCCAACAGTGACTATCTCCTCGCTGAACCAAATGTGTGCTGTTATATCGAGTAATATCCTAATCCACAAACTCATTTCTTCATGACTGTCCGCCAAAAGCTCTACGAAGGCAAAGCTAAAATCCTCTATGCTACTGATGATCCGCAGGTGTTGCTGACCTACTTCAAAGACGATGCTACAGCGTTTAATGCTCAGAAGCGCGGCAGTATTGAAGGCAAAGGTGCTTTTAATTGTGCGATCGCCAGCCATTTGTTTCAGCAGCTTGAAGCGAACGGTATCGCCACTCACTTTATTGATCAGCCCAGTGCGAATGAAATGCGAGTGCGGGCGGTGCGCATCCTGCCTGTGGAAGTGGTAGTCAGGAACATTGCAGCGGGTAGCCTGTGTCAGCAGACAGGACTGGACTTGGGGCTGGTGCTGCCACAACCGCTGGTAGAGTTTTACTACAAAAACGATGCCCTTGGCGACCCCTTGCTAACCCGCGATCGTCTGCTGTTGTTAGCATTAGCGACTCCAGAACAAGTCGATCGGCTACGGACAATGGCGCTTCAAATCAACGACTTTTTGAAACCGTTCTTTTTGCAATGCGGTATTACGCTGGTCGATTTCAAACTTGAGTTTGGGCTAGACCATCGCCAGCAAATTATTCTGGCAGATGAAATCAGCCCTGATACCTGTCGCCTGTGGAATCAAGGTGAGGCTGACCCGACGCAGCGCGTGATGGATAAAGACCGCTTTCGGCATGATTTAGGCGATGTGGCGCTGGCGTATCGGCAAGTGATGGAGCGTGTCTTGCAGCAAACGCTGTAGTCGATGTTACGGCGTGGCGATCGTGCCGCGATCGCTGACCCTGGTGACAGTTTTTACCCCATTTTCGGAACTCATTACAGCAACCTGAGTCTTGATGCCAAGCAATGCGGTAAAATTTCACAGTTTGCCAGTGCTTTAATTTTCACCAGGCTTAAACCCATCCAGTTTAAGTTCGCCTGGATTTGATTTCGTTATGTTAATGCTGTTTCGTGGGTCCTGCTTTAGACAGGGCATGGTGTGTGGACGTGTCAACTAATCTGAACAATATGCGTTTATCTCCAGTGCTGGTGGCGTTTCTGGCTGCTACAGCAACGCTGGGTTTGTCTGATGCAGCGAGAGGGCAGACTGCAAACCTGATTCCTGTCCAAGTAGAAGCGGCTTCCGCTCTCCCCGTAGACAGTTCTTCGATCGCGAAAACGACGAGTAAGACGGCAGCAGTGCCTGTTGTGGCGGTGAATCAGGCAGATCTGTTGCGTGGGCTTGCGGCTCCGGCAGCAAGCAAACCAGCGATCGCCGATCAGCGATCGCCAGCGACCTCACCTGCGATCGCGCAGCAAGGTCCGGGGCAAGAAACGCCTGATCGCATTCAAATTACTCCGGATGGCGCGCTTCCTTCGACACCAGCCACCATTCCACCGTCTATTCCAGAATCAGCTCCCTCTCCCTCTACGCCTGCTCCAGAAGCAACACCTATGGCTCCAGAGGCAGCACCTACCGTTCCAGAGGCAACACCGGGCGCTCCAGAGGCACCGACTGCTCCGGCAACGCCGATCCCAGATCCCTCCACATCTGTTCCACAGGAAGAGCCACGAGTGCTGGTTGGCGAGGTGGTTGTCGAAGGCGCTGAAGGAGCAATCCAGGAGGAAGTTTATCGAGTCATTCGCACTCAGCCAGGGCGCACAACGACTCGCACGCTGCTGCAAGAAGACATCAACGCGATCTTTGGCACAGGCTACTTCTCTAACGTGCGTGCAGTGCCCACCGATACGCCGTTAGGTGTACGGGTTACGTTTGAGGTACAGCTTAATCCCGTCTTGCAAAGGGTGCAGCTAGACGGCAGTACGCTTTTGCCAGAGCCAGTGCTTGCGGATGCGTTTGGCGACCAGTACGGCAAAGTCTTGAATCTGGTGGATCTGCAAGAAGGCATCAAAAAGGTCAACAAGTGGTATCAGGATAACGGCTACGTGCTGGCTCAGGTCGTTGACTCACCCCAAGTTTCTCCAGAGGGTGTTGTGACGCTTCAGGTGGCTGAAGGGGTCGTTGAAAACATTCAGGTGCGCTTTACCAATAAGGATGGCGAGGATCAGGATGACAAGGGCAACCCTGTCCGGGGGCGCACCCGCGACTTTATTGTCACTCGCGAGTTTCAGCTTAAGCCAGGACAGATTTTTAACCGCACCATCGTGGAGCGGGATCTGCAACGGGTGTTTGGCTTGGGCATTTTTGATGACGTGAAGCTGTCGCTCTCTCCTGGGCAAGACCCCCGCAAGGTTGTGGTGGTCGCAAACGTGGTCGAAAAAAATTCAGGCTCGATCGCGGCGGGTGCTGGGATCAGCTCTGCCAGCGGTCTCTTTGGTACGGCTAGCTACCAGCAGCAGAATCTCGGTGGCAACAACCAGAAACTGGGCGCTGAGGTGCAGATCGGGCAGCGGGAATTGCTGTTTGACCTGAACTTTACTGACCCCTGGATTGCAGGCGATCCATTTCGTACCTCTTACACGGTTAACCTCTTCCGGCGGCAAACGATCTCGCTCATTTTTGATGGCGGCGAACCCGATATCAATTTGCCCAATGGTGACACACCCAGGGTTGTACGAACAGGGGGCGGCATTAGCTTTTCGCGTCCGCTAAATGGCAACCCCTATGTGCGATCGGAATGGGCTGCCTCTCTCGGCTTGCAGTATCAGCGCGTTCGTATTAATGACCGTGACGGCGACCTCAGCCCTGTCGATGAATTGAACAACAGTCTGAGCTTTAGCGGGACGGGCAAAGACGATCTTTTAACCGTGCAGTTTGGGGTGGTGCGCGATCGACGCAACGATCTACTACGCCCCACAGCCGGATCGCTACTACGTCTCGGTACAGAGCAGTCGATTCCAGTCGGCACCGGAAACATTTTCTTTAATCGTCTGCGCGGCAGCTACAGCTTCTACGTGCCAACACGCATCCTTAAGTTGACTAGGGGGTGTCAAGACCTCAAATCTAGACCGGCTGACTGCCCGCAAGCCTTCGCCTTTAATATTCAAGGCGGCACTGTGCTGGGCGATTTGCCACCCTATGAAGCGTTCGCCTTGGGCGGCAGTAATTCGGTTCGTGGGTTTGATGAAGGCGATTTGGGGAGCGCAAAGACCTTTCTGCAAGCAACGGTAGAATACCGCTTCCCCGTCTTCTCAGTCATCTCTGGTGCGCTGTTTGTTGATGCCGCGACGGATTTTGGCTCTGGAGATGATGTGATCGGTAATCCAGCAGGCGTACGGGGTAAACCGGGACAGGGCATCGGTTATGGTCTGGGTCTTAGAATTCAGTCGCCATTAGGACCCATTCGGATTGACTATGGTCTCAATGACAGCGGCGATTCTCAATTTCACTTTGGCATCGGAGAACGTTTCTGATGGAGCTAGACGTTAAGCCTCAAGCAGTAACGGGCGGTGTCATGTCTACCAGAGATAGCGCCTCATTGCCTTTTGGAGAGACTCAAACCGCAGAGGAGGCGCTGCAACAGACTCTGCAAAGCGAGTTTACTCGATCGGGCATCGGTCTACATGCAGGGCTATTAGTGCAGGTACGGGTGCTGCCTGCTCCGGCTGGGCGAGGGCGCTACTTTGCACGGGTAGACAAACCAGGTGCCCCAGAAGTGGCGGCAGAGATAGCAACGGTGCGACAGACCATGCTCTCGACCGAACTGGCACATGGAGAGGCAGATGTACGAACGGTAGAACACCTGCTGGCAGCTCTGGCAGCAATGGGCGTGGACAATGCTCGCATTGAAATTGATGGAGCAGAGGTGCCGCTGCTGGATGGCTCCGCCAAAGAGTGGACAGAGGCGATCGCACAGGTTGGTGTGGTCGCTCAGGCAGAACCGCGTCATCGTTGGACATTGCAAGAGCCGCTCTGCGTGCAAGAAGGTGATGCCTTTGTACTTGCCCGTCCGTCTAGTGAACTGCGGTTTACCTACGGCATTGACTTTGACCTGCCTGTGATCGGTAACCAGTGGCACAGTTGGTCTCCTACGGCTGAGACACACTCTCCTGCTGAGGCACATACAGACACGTCAAGGGCTAGCGCCGCAACGTTTTTAACTGAAATCGCACCTGCCCGTACCTTTGGGCTAGCGCACCAAATTGAGGCACTCCGCGATCGTGGACTCATTAAAGGCGGTAGCCTGGAGAATGCGCTTGTTTGTAGTGCAGAGGGCTGGCTGAATCCACCCTTGCGCTTTCTAAATGAGCCAGTGCGCCATAAGCTCTTAGACTTAATAGGAGATCTGAGCCTGCTGGGAACCATTCCCGTTGCTCATTTTCTGGCATACAAGGCTAGTCATCAGCTCCACACTCAACTTGCGCGATCGCTCCACTCACTGGTTAAAGTCTAGTACCGCTAGTCTGCCCAAACTCGTAGCCGACTACTAGCAGCGCCTCATGCGTTTCAACCCTCCCGCACCTCTATCGAAGCTCTAAACTCATGTCGATCTTCACTGATGTCAATCCTTCCGGCAGTGCTTCTAGCCATGTCAGCACTCACACTCAAGCTGAAACCGATCGCCTGGAGTCTGAGCCTTCTCACCTCAACACAGACGTGCATATCCCAGTTGAAGAAATCCAGAAGCTTCTGCCGCATCGCTATCCGTTTTCTCTCGTCGATCGCATCATTCGGTATGTACCGGGGAAACTTGCCGTCGGCATCAAAAACGTTACTTTTAACGAACCGCACTTTCAAGGGCATTTTCCTGGTAGACCCATCATGCCAGGTGTACTGATTGTAGAAGCCATGGCACAGGTCGGCGGCGTAGTCCTGACACAGATGGCAGATGTCCAGGGAGGGCTTTTTATGTTTGCAGGCATTGATAAAGTACGGTTTCGTCAGCCTGTCGTACCAGGCGACCAGCTTGTGATGACGGTGGAACTTTTATCGGTCAAGCGTCGTCGTTTTGGAGCGATGCAGGGACGGGCTGAAGTCGATGGGCGACTGGTAGCTGAGGGCGAACTCAAATTTGCTCTCGTTGACTAAAAGCGTTTTGGGTTTGGCGGGTCAATGCCTCTACAATTTGCCTGATGCGCTCCAGCAGCTTCTATACTGGTTGCCTTAGCGATCGCACAGACAGCAGTTTTCAAAACATAACGTACAAACGCTCTTACCTCATTCCCGATCGCTGATACCTCTATGGCAACCCTAATTCATCCAACGGCTGTGATTCATCCTGGTGCTGACCTGCATCCAACGGTGCAGGTGGGTGCGTATGCCGTGATTGGAGGGCGGGTCAAGGTTGGTCCAGACACCACGATCGGTCCTCACGTTGTACTCGACGGTTGGACGGAAGTTGGTGCCAGAACGCGCATCTTTCCAAGCGCTACTATCGGCTCAGAGCCACAAGACCTCAAATATGATGGCTCCGAAGGGTTGGTAAAAATTGGCGACGACAACTACATCCGCGAGTATGTCACCATTAACCGCCCCACCTATGCCAACGAAACAACGTTGATTGGCAATGGTAATTTGCTGATGGCGTATGTCCATGTGGGGCACAACTGCGTCATCGAAAACCAGGTGGTGATTTCTAACGCTGTGGCGCTGTCCGGCTACGTTCACATTGAGTCGAAAGCGCGTTTGAGTGGGGTTTTTGGTGTCCATCAGTTTGTTCATATTGGGCGCTACGCCATGGTTGGTGGGATGAGCCGCATTGTTCGGGATGTGCCGCCTTACATGGCGGTTGAAGGCAACCCTGCACGGGTGCGATCGCTCAATCGGGTCGGTCTCAAGCGAGCGGGCTTTGCGGATGCGGTGGACGGGAAACCCTATCAGGCTCTCAAGCAAGCCTTCCGCATTCTCTACCGTTCGGGTCTCTCGCTCAATGAGGCGCTGGAAAAGCTAGAAATGCTGCCTTATGACGAACACGTACATCACCTCCAGCACTTTTTACGGTTGTCTCAGCAAGCGGGGCGACGGGGTCCGACATCTGGCAAGCGGATGGGAACGTCAGGTGATGATGATGATTGAACCAGAGAGTGACGAAGAACGTGGAGACGCAACGCTTCAGGCACCCAACGCGCTTCCCCAAGCAGATCCCTTAACTCACCACTCTCACCACCCCCTCCGTCTCTTCATCAGCACTGGTGAAGTCTCTGGCGACCTCCAGGGTTCGCTGCTGGTTCAGGCGCTGCAACGTCAGGCGGCAACGCGAGGGCTAACCCTTGAACTATTAGCAATGGGCGGCGATCGCATGGCGGCGGCAGGAGCCAAACTATTGGCGCATACCAGCGCGATCGGGTCGATGGGCATTTTTGAATCGCTGCCCTTTGTGCTGCCAACCTTGCGCGTGCAGCGTCAGGCAAAACAATATTTGCAGCAATATCCACCTGATCTGATTGTGCTTATTGACTATATGGGTCCGAACCTGGCGTTCTGTGAATATTTTCCAGAGCGCTTTCCAGGTGTGCCGATCGTCTATTACATCGCGCCGCAAGAGTGGGTGTGGGGCGATCGATGGTCATGGGGTGTCAAGCTCTTTCGGTCTGATCTGGTTGTTAAAGCAACGCAGCGCATTCTGGCAATTTTCCCTGGTGAAGCGAGCTATTTTCGGCAAAAGGGTGGGCAAGTTGCCTGGGTCGGTCATCCACTGCTTGACCGGATGCAGGAAGCCCTGGATCGCGATCGCGCCCGCTTAGCGCTAGGCATTCCGGCTGACCAACTGACGATCGTGCTGCTGCCAGCCTCGCGCCAGCAAGAGCTAAAGTATCTCATGCCTGTCATGTTTGCAGCCGCACAGCAACTTCAGGCAAAGTTGCCCCAGGTGCATTTCTTAATTCCCCTGGCGCTCACAAAATATCGCGCTCGTATCGAACAAGCCATCCAGCAGTACGGCTTGCGGGCAACTGTTTTAGCCGAACCGCAGGCAGCGTCTAGCGATTCGGCAGCGACGTCGCTCACCCTTCAAGCGATCGCGGCGGCAGATTTAGCCATCACCAAATCGGGCACCGTGAATTTAGAAATTGCGCTGCTGAACGTGCCCCAGGTCGTGATGTATAAAGTCAACTCAGTGACAGCCTGGATCTTAGACCGTGTACTCAAGTTCTCAGTGCCCTTTGTCTCACCGCCCAATCTGGTGGAGATGAAGCCGATCGTGCCCGAATTTTTGCAAGATCAGGCAACTCCCGAAAATCTAGTCCAGGCTTCACTGGCACTCTTACTGGATACCGATCGTCGTCAGGCAATGCTAGCAGACTATCAGTCAATGCGTCTGGCGCTTGGGTCGGTGGGTGTCTGTGATCGTGCTGCCCAGGAGATACTCAATCTGGTTGTAGCGAGTGATCCGGCGGTGACGGAAGAAGACTAGCGTTTGCAGGTTTTTTGTTGGCGGCGATCGTGGGTGCTTGGTGCCTGAAGACAAACGATGGGTAGCATTTGAAACATCCGGAGACTGGTCAAGTTTGCCGAACCTGAGATATCCCTAAGCAAGTGGGAATACTGAAGGAAAGTTTGGCAACGTTAGACAGCATGTGGCGACGGTTCAGAAACATTTTCGCTGACTTAAGGTCTTACTCGGATCTCAGACCGGACTTGCGTCTGCGACAACGGGTCAATCGGTACTTGCGCGATCGTCCGACCCTGACTGTCGAGCAGTGGTTTGAGCAATTTTGGCGATCTCAAGGTGTGAACCACTCGCTCGTTGCTTTTGTTTACACTCAGATGCAAACGTATTCAGGCTTGGAGTTTGCCAAAGTCCGCCCGCACGATCGTCTGAATGAAGATCTTTACCTGCCGCTTGTTTGTTGGTTTGACTGGGAAACGTCGTTCACTGAAGACTTTTTAGCTAGTTTTGACATTGATTTAAGCGATCGCTTCAACCCTGAGAATTTCACTACGGTAGAAGAATTAGTCATTTTTCTCAACCATCAACTGCTGTCAGTCAATCACTCGTAGATTAGTAGCAGGTGGCTGAAGCAGCCGTCTGAGTGAAAGAGAGGCGAATGATGGTTTTAGCAAAAAAACGGCACCGCTCAGCCTGGGCAACGGAGCTGAACGATCTGGTGCGAGGAGCGTGCGGTGGCTTCTTGTTTGGCATCCCGTTGCTTTACACGATGGAAGTTTGGTGGGTTGGCTCTACGGCTCAACCGCCGAGAATCATGATGGCGATCGCAGGCACGTTCATTACCGTTTTTTGGCTCAATCATACTGAAGGCTTTCGCAGAACGAGACGGTCTCGCCCCTACGAAGCGTTTATGGACACTGTAGAGGCAATGGCAATTGGCTTGCTCTGCGCGGCTCTGGTGCTACTGTTATTGCGAGAGCTGACCTTTGACACCTCCCTGCGCGAGGCACTCGGCAAGGTGGTTTTTGAGTCGGTGCCCTTTGCTTTAGGTGTGGCATTGGCGGGGCAGTTTTTGGGAGATACCCGTGAGGCTGAGCCGCAGCCGCCTGATGATGGCTCGCGGTCAAAAACAGAGGCGGCGGAGTCGCTTAACGCAACCCTGGCTGATGTGGGTGCAACGCTC
>JBGTJW010000474.1:0-3457 GCA_041744955.1 Stenomitos sp.
CGAGCGCAAACGGTGCGGGATTATTGGTTATTTACGATGGTAGGGGTTGTCATGACACCTGCCATTACATCTGTGTTTAAGTTAGGTGATGGCGTGATTGCAGTTAATGAGCAAGTCATGCAGTTAGGTTCGTTCGTCAACAATGCGCCGCCGTATTTAGCGTATGGTTTGCTGGAGGAGAACGTCTCGGAAGCCCTATCGATCAAAGCATTGCAGGTTCTACCAACTGATCAGGTGCAGTCTTTATTACTGGGCAGTGATGGCGTGAGTGATTTGATGGAAGTGGCTGCACACCCTCTACCGGGACGATCGGACGCTGTGGGTGACATAGCTCAGTTTTGGCAAGACGAACGTTATTTTCGCAATCCTGACCAGGTGCGACGGCGTTTGGCACTCATCAACCGCGAAGTCACCAGATTCAATCCACAAGCCCAACAATGCTCAAGGCAATCTGGTTTGTTGCCAGACGACACAACCCTGATTGTCATTCGCAGAAAGGAGGCATTATGTTAGGCGCGATCGCGGGTGATATCATTGGTTCCGTTTACGAGCGGGACAACATCAAGACTAAACAATTTCGGCTGTTTTGCTCAGAATCCCGGTTTACGGATGACACGGTGCTGACGGTTGCGATCGCCGATGCAATTCTCCATCAAGGCGACTATACCGACACGCTGAAGCACTATCATCAGCGCTTTCCAGGTGTGGGCTACGGTGGCACGTTTAACGCCTGGGCTGGCTCCAGTAGCAGGGAGCCTTACAACAGTTGGGGCAATGGTTCTGCGATGCGTGTGAGTCCAGTGAGCTATGCGTTTGACAGTTTGGAGCAGGTGTTACAGGAAGCCAAACGCAGTGCTGCGGTGACACACAACCACCCCTACGGCATTAAAGGAGCGCAGGCAACCGCTGCCGCCATTTTTCTGGCACGGATGGGACAGAGCAAACCTGATATCAAGACTTACATTGAATCAACCTTTGCCTACGATTTGAGTCCAGCCTTAGACGCGATTCGTCCCAGTTATCGCTTTGATGTTTCCTGCCAGGGTTCTGTGCCACAAGCCATGACCGCGTTTCTAGAAGCAACGGATTTTGAGGACGCAATTCGCAATGCCATTTCTCTGGGTGGTGACAGTGACACGATCGCTTGCATTGCAGGCAGTATGGCTGAAGCGTTTTATGGGGGTGTACCAGCGGCGATCGCCCAAGAAACGATCATTCGCCTCGATCAGCGGTTGATGGATGTTGTGGAAGCCTTTACCGCTCGTTATCCATCCCACTAAAGTATCTCACTAAAGTTCCTTGAGCGACAAAATTATGGATGTCTATATTGATGGAAAACGGATTCGGGCTGACCCCAAGAAGGCGATCGGCAAAGGTGGGGAAGCAGATGTCTTTCAGCTTGATCAAACCATAGCCCTGAAGCTATTCAAACCACCGACGCATCCAGACTATCAAGGCTTACCACAGGAGCAGCAAACTGCCCGCGATCGTCTTCAAATCCATCAGCAGAAGTTGCCTCACTTTCCACAGCATTTGCCCTCTCGTGTGATTGCGCCTGACTCGTTGGCGACTGACAAAACTGGAAAAACCATTCTTGGTTACACCATGCCGTTGTTGAGTGGTGCTGATCCCTTGTTGCGGTACAGTGAACGCAGCTTTCGGCAAACGGGAATTTCGGCTCAAACCGTTGTTCAAATCTTTCAGGATTTGCATGATACACTTTCCAAACTGCATTTTCATCAGGTAGTGATTGGCGATTTTAATGATTTGAATGTGTTAGTGCGAGACACAGACGCTCATTTGATTGATGCCGATTCGTTTCAGTTTGCGTCCTTTTCTTGCACCGTTTTCACAGCTCGCTTTGTAGATCCGCTGTTATGTGATCCAGACGCTCCTCAACCGATCCTGCAAAAAGCTCCCACCGTTGATTCTGATTGGTATGCCTTCGCGGTGATGTTGATGCAGTGTTTGTTGTTTGTTGATCCCTATGGAGGTATTTATAAACCCAAAGACCCGAAGCAGAAGGTTTTGCAGGCAGCACGATCGCTCCATCGCATTACCGTCTTCCATCCAGAGGTGCATTATCCCAAGCCAGCGATTCCTTATCGTGTTTTGCCAGATGAATTGCTGCATTACTTTCAACAGGTGTTTATGCACGATCGCCGAGAAGCATTTCCTCGATCGCTGCTCGATCACTTGTGCTGGACGCAATGCCCTACGTGCGGCAGAGAACACGCCCGTGACCTGTGTCCTGACTGCCAACAAACGGCTTCCATTGCCGTAAAAGCGGTAACAACTGTGCGAGGAACGGTGACTGCAACGCGATTGTTCCAAACTGAAGGGGTGATTTTGTCTGCCACTGTGGAACAGGGACAATTGAAATGGGTATACCACGATCGCGGACACTTCCATCGTGAAGATGGTTTTGTCATTCTAAAGGGTGAACTAAAGCCGAACCTTAACTGGCGTATTCAAGGCAACTACACGCTTCTGGGCTACCAGGGACAGATTGTAATCTTCCATCCAAACCAACTATCTCAACGAATCGCAGTCGAGGTTGGATTAATCGCATTTGCTACTAACGAATCAACTTCTTACTGGATTACCAATGGTCAACTATTCCGACATCGTTCCCACTCCCCACTCCCCACTCCCTATTTCCCTTCTTACATCGGAGACGTTCTACCCAATCAAACCCGTTTCTGGGTCGGTTCTCGGTTTGGTTTTGGCTTTTATCAAGCTGGTAATCTCAATGTTGCTTTTGTCTTTGATGTTGATAAGCCAGGGCTGAACGATCGCGTCCAACTTCCCACATGGCAAGGGCAACTCATCCACGCTACCTGCACCTTTAGCCAGGAGTATGGCTGGTTGTTCTTAACCACTCAAACGCAAGGACAAATCCATCACACCTGTGTGGTCATTCAATCCAATGGAGTCATTGCTGCTATGGCTCAAGCAAACAGTGGCACTGACCACTGGTTAGTAGCTATCAGCAAGAAAGATCCTGGTTGTGCGATCGCTAATTTCTTGCTGGCAGCAACCGACGATGGCATTATTCGCATCGAACGACAACAGGGGCAACTCGTTCACACAAAGACCTTTGCTGATACTGAACCGTTTGTAGACAGCAGTTGTCGTCTGTTGCCTGCGAGTGATGCACTGTATGTGATTAAGCATCAAAGCATTCACCTACTTAAGCTAGGCTAATCAGAAATGAGCTTTTCACTCATTTAATGAATTAACTTCATTTCCAGCGATCGCAAAGCTTCAACTTCAAACTTTCTAATGTTGTGTCCCCATTACTGATCTCAGAAGCATAACGGCTAAGATGAGCCGCCGCTAGTAACTTTTGACTCCCACAGATAACCTTGATACGGTCGGCTCCATCGCGTTGTTAGCTTGCTTTCGCCACCGATCACCCCAACCACTTCATCTCAGACACCTCAGCGATTGCCCT
>JBGTJW010000475.1:0-5319 GCA_041744955.1 Stenomitos sp.
CCAAACGTTTAGCAGGCTTACAACGCGTTTTAGATGTGCAACGCTTGGTGCATAATTGGGTGCGTCCACACAGGGGACTGGGCAAAAAGACGACTCCGGCAATGGCAATGGGCTACTGTGAGCGTCCGCTCTCAATACATAAACTCCTGACGAGTCGTGGGTTTCATTGCCTCACCCATTAAAAGACCAGTGCCTTGCCTTGTGTGCATGGTGTTGAGCGATCGTAGTCAAGAAGAATTGATTACTTGTAGTCTCTTTAGCTTTTACCTTAACAGGGCGTAAAAGCTCGTTGCCCCTGATTAGGTAGAACATCATCAACATCCTCTGGCACATTAATCAGTGCAGGAAACTCTAGAGACGTGCGATCGCCAAGACATATAGCTCGAATAAATTCAAAGAAACTTCGCCCAAGATAGTGAACAGTATGCTCTCTCTCGTCGTCTAATACATAGATCTCATAGCTTTGATTTAATTCACTGTATGTTCTTAAGTCGAAAAGAAAAAATATATAGCCATCACCAACACCGAAAATGTAGGCGGAGTCAAGTAAGTTGTGAACGTCTAGAGAATAAGGGTATGAACCCTTAATTGCTCCTATGGTATCTAGGTTTGAGATTGGTTCTTTCCCTAAACCTTCTAAACTAGGGCAATCAATATTAAACCGATATTTGGTAAAAATGCCAGAGCCAAAAACTCGGCAAAATTCTTTGTATTCAATCGGCAAGACAAACTCTGCTTGATTTTCAAACTCAAGAAGTTGCTCAACGCTTCTAACAGACAAGTGGTCTTGAAATTCGTAAATAACCCTTGTTTGAGCTAGTAACGTTTTCCACTTTTCCAAATCGTCAATCATATGAAACTGGTATAGGGGACAATGGCAGTTTTGAGTGTGGGCTCAAAACCTTCATGAATGTTGGCGATCATTCTCCTAATCTTCGACAAGCTGTCTTTTGACAATGAGTGGGTTGCGCTTAAGAATGGGCAGGTAGTGAAGCGTTGATTATATGGTTCGTGTGAGTGATTTTCGTCGGGCGATCGGTTGGCTCGTCGTTCCTGTGCTTTTGGCAACGCCTGTCTTGGCGCATACTGTGAAAGTTTCGGGTGATGTGGCGGCAACCTTTCATATCGAACCGAACCATAACCCCAGAGCAGGCAAACCGTCTCAGGCGTGGTTTGGGTTGACGCGCAAAGGTGGCAGCACGATTCCGTTATCGCAATGCAACTGTCGGTTGGCGGTTTATGCGATGCCCCATAACAGTAAGGCAGCGCCACTGCTACAGCCTGCCCTTAAGCCGATCAATGCAGCGAAGTATAAAGGTGTTCCGGGTGCCAATATTGTGTTTCCCAGGGCGGGGCGGTACGAGCTACGACTGAGCGGCACACCCAAAGGATCGGCAAGTTTTAGACCGTTTCAGCTTAGTTACAGCGTTACGGTTGGAGGGCGGTAGTGTCGATCGTCATCACGGTTAATTAGATAAGTGGGTGTAACGACACACTCGATCGAGCGTCAACCCAAATCCTTAAGAGCCTCATAGAGTCACAGATACCATCCGATTCAAAATCTATCTTTGTGCATAATCGTTGCCTCACCTTTTCCCGTACAACAGAGTGAGGTTAAAGAGATGCAGGTGTGAATGTTTTCAGATAAACCCGATCGAGAGCTGGTTGAAGAGGATGTCTTTATCTTTCCGGCATCGTTTGCTCAACAGCGCTTGTGGTTTATCGAACAACTGCTTCCTGGAGACGCGCTCTACGTTATTCCGCTGGTTTTCCGGCTGACAGGTTCGCTCCAGCGATCGCTCCTCCAGCAGAGTTTGCAGGCGATCGTGCAGCGTCATGAAAGCCTCCGCACCACCTTCGATGTCGTGGATGGACAATTGGTGCAGGCGATCGCGCCTGAGTTGCCAGTGCCACTCAATTTCACAGATTTACGGACTTTACCCGCTAGCAGCCGCGAAGAGAGTGCGCTGGCTCAAATCTGGCAGGCAATTCAACAGCCGTTTCACTTAAACCAGGGACCACTGCTTCGCGTCCAGTTGTGGCAATTGCAGGAGACAGAACATCTGTTGCTGCTGGCACTGCATCACATTGTTTTTGATGAGTGGTCAAGCGGTGTGTTGATCCGCGAGTTAGGTGCGCTTTACGCGGCGTTGGTGGAAAACCAACCGATCGCATTGCCAGACTTACCCATTCAATATGCTGATTTTGCCCACTGGCAGCGGGAGTGGTTGCAGGGAGAGGTGCTAAACGCCCAGTTGCGCTACTGGAAGCAGCAGTTAGCCGATGTACCGGTGCTCAATTTGCCTGGTGCCGCAGCTCGTCCGCTACTGCATTCGGTGGTGCAGGGGCATCAGGGTGCCAGCCAACTGTTGGAATTGCCGCAGCCGTTAGTGGATGAGTTAGAGGCACTTAGCCAGCAGGCAGGCGTGACGCTGTTTATGACGCTGCTGGCAGCCTTCCAGACGTTGCTACATCGCTATACGGGGCAGACCGATCTGGCGATCGGCTCTCCCATTGCTAACCGTCATCGCAGCGAGTTAGAAGGATTAATCGGCTTCCTGGTCAATAGCCTGGTGTTGCGAACCAATCTGGCAGGTGATCCTACTTTTCGTGAGTTGCTAGACCGGGTGCGGGATGTCACTCTGGCAGCCTATGCTCATCAAGATTTACCGTTTGAAAAGCTGGTAGAAGCACTGCAACCCGTTCGCAGCCTGGGTCAAAATCCGCTCTTTCAGGTGGTCTTTGCGCTGCAAAATACACCCATGGAGCAACTGACGCTACCAGGTTTAGTCCTTAGCCCGGTGGAGTTGGAGACGAAAACTTCGCGCTTTGACCTGGAACTCTATGTTTGGAAAAGTGGGGACAACTTCAGAAATCTCTGGGGTAAGGGTTGGCAGCAAGCGGATGGGCTGCGTGGTGTCATTGTTTACAACACGGCTTTGTTTGATTCGACCACGATCGCCGCGCTACGACAGCACTTTCAGACATTATTGGAGACGATCGTGTCAAAGCCAGAGCTTCCTCTCTCGGCACTGCCCTTGCTCACGGTTGCAGAACAACGATCGTTGGTACAGCAGTGGCAGGGCAAGCCATCCAGTTATCCCGATCGTTGCATCCATCAACTGTTTGAAGCACAGGTCAAACAACGACCCACTGCGATCGCCATTCAATTTAATGATCAATCGTTCACCTATCAAGCATTAAATCAAGGCAGCAATCAACTGGCGCGGTATTTGCAACGGTTAGGCGTTGGCGCTGTGCCCGTTGGCATCTGTCTGGAACAAGGGGTAGAAGCGATCGCGGCAATGTTGGCAATTCTCAAAGCCGGTGGCGCATACGTGCCGCTTGATCCCACCTATCCCCCAGAGCGGCTGCACTTCATGCTGGAGGATGCGGGTATTACAGTGGTGCTGACTCAGGCAGACTGGGCAGAGGCATTGCAAACTGACCGCACAACGATCGTGTGTCTGGAACAAGCCTGGGGCACGATCGCTGAGGAGTCGGATGAAAACCTGTCGGCTCCCTGCACTGCCGCTCAACTTGCCTACGTCATCTATACCTCTGGCTCCACTGGCACGCCGAAAGGTGTGATGGTGCCGCATCGGGCAGTGAATCGGCTGGTCTGTGATACCAACTATGTGCAGATCGAACCGGGCGATCGGGTAGCACAGGTGGCAAACCTCGCCTTTGATGCCGCCACTTTTGAAGTTTGGGGCGCTTTATTGAACGGTGCCCAACTGATTGGCATCGAGCGGGAAACGACACTGACACCCACTGCGTTTGTCGCTGCCTTGGAACACCAGCGCATCAGCATTTTGTTTCTGACGACCGCGTTATTTAACCAAACGGTAAGCCAGATTCCTACTGCTTTTCGATCGCTCAAATACCTGCTGTTTGGCGGTGAAATAGTGAATGTGGATTGCGTGCGATCGGTCGTGCAACAGGGCAACCCCCAGCATCTCATCCATGTCTATGGTCCCACTGAAAACACGACCTTTTCTACCTGGTACGAAGTGCAAAACGTGCCAGAGAACGCCACGACCATTCCCATTGGTCAAGCCATTGCTCAGACCCAGGTGTATCTGTTGGATGCCAGACAAAATCCAGTGCCAGCAGGCGTGGGTGGTGAACTCTATTTAGGTGGCGATGGGCTGTCACAGGGCTATTTGCAGCGTCCAGAGCTAACAGCAGAACGGTTTGTTGACAATCCCTTTAAGGAATGGGGAATGGGGAATGGGGAAAAACACTCAACTCCTGACTCCCAGCTCTCAACGCTCTACAAAACGGGCGATCGCGCCCTGTATCGTTCTGACGGCACGCTTGAGTTTTTAGGACGCACCGACCATCAAATCAAGCTACGCGGTTTTCGGGTGGAACTGGGTGAGATTGAAACGGCGATCGCTCAACATCCAGCCGTGCGAACCGCCGTAGTGGTGCTGCGTGAGATGGACAACGCGCCGACAGAAACGCTACGCGAACGACAGTTAGTTGCCTATGTTGTGCCTGATGCAGCCGTTGTACCGACCGAGCGGGAACTGCGATCGTTTCTCAAAACAAAGCTACCGCTCTATATGCTGCCTGCTGCTGTTGTTGTGCTGGATGCATTGCCACTCACTGCCAATGGCAAGGTGAATCAAAAGGCATTGCCACCACCTCACATGGCTGCTGCGATGGAAGCCAGCCCAATCATTGCACCCACCACTTCTCTAGAAGCATCCCTGGTCGAAGTATGGACGCAACTCCTGGGGCGGACAGTGGGCATTCACGACAATTTTTTTGAATTGGGTGGGCATTCCCTCCTAGCGACTCAGCTTGTCTCGCGTCTGCGCGATCGCTTGCAGGTGGAATTGCCGCTACGCAGTGTATTTGAAGCATCCACAATCGCCGCACTGGCAGAGAAGATTGAAGCGTTGGAGGCAGCACAGGTAGTCTCCAGCCCACCACTTCGCCAGCAAGCAGCACAACGACGTGAGGAAGTAGAACTATGACGCAGAAAACGATCGCTGAATTTGTTTCCCAGCTAAACAGCCTGGATGTAGAAGTTTTTGTTGAGGGCGATCGCGATACGTCCTCCGAGGCGATGCGTTTACGCTGTACGGCTCCCGAAGGAACGCTAACCACGGCACTGCGCCAGGAATTAGCCGATCGTAAAGCTGAACTTGTTTCGTATCTGTATCAAGAGAAGGCAGAGTGCAGAGGGCAGAGGGCAGAAGGCAGAGAAAAACAATTTGCTCCTATTGTCCCCACCCCCTACTCCCCACCCCCTACTCCCTACTCCCCACTCCCTACTCCCTCGCCCCACTTTCCCCTTTCCTTTGC
>JBGTJW010000476.1:0-2473 GCA_041744955.1 Stenomitos sp.
TGCTAGAGGCGCAGGATTTTCCGGTGCCAACGGTTGAAGCGATGGAGCAGGCTGACATTGAGGAGTTTTGTGAGAGTGCTGGCTACGAAGGTCAGCTTGTACCCGCTGGCTTTGTCCCTCAGACAGATGCTGAGCGCCTGCTACTAGCGCCCCCTGAGAGCAATTTGGTAGAAACCGATTGGCAAAAAGATAAGCAGCTAGAGACACCAGAACCAGAGCCGGAAGCTGAAGCCGATGCGATCGCGGCAGCCGATCTAGAACGCATTCGTCGTCAACTGGAGGGACTGCTGTGAAAAAGGCTAAAGGCTAAAAGCTAACGTCGGAAATCCTTTTATCCTTTATTTTTTATCCTTTATCCCTTCCTCCCCTTATGCCAAAGCCAGACGAACGCGGACACTTACTGACTGAGCAGGCAAATCCGAAGAGCCAGCATTTAGATCAGTTAACAACGCTGGAGTTGGTGGATTTGTTTAACCAGGAGGATGCACGGACGATCGAGGCGATCGCGCAGGCACGCGAACCACTGGCAACGGCGATCGATCTCACAGCGAAGGCACTACGGCAGGGTGGACGGCTATTTTATATCGGGGCAGGTACAAGTGGACGCTTGGGCGTTCTGGATGCCGCCGAATGCCCGCCCACGTTTTGCTCTGATCCAGAACAGGTGCAAGGCATTCTTGCTGGCGGAGCCGAGGCGTTAGTCCGTAGTTCCGAAGGACTGGAAGATCGGGCAGATGATGGAGAGGCTGCGATCGACGATCGACAGATCACGGTGATGGATGTCGTGGTTGGCATCACCGCAGGCGGCACCACACCCTATGTCCACGGTGCGTTGCAAGCGGCGCGTCAACGAGGAGCCACAACGATTTTTATTGCCTGTGTGCCTGCCGATCAGGTGAGCGCTTCGGTCGATGTGGATATTCGCTTGCTGGTGGGTCCCGAAGTGCTGGCAGGCTCGACGCGCCTTAAGGCAGGCACCGTAACAAAGCTGGCGCTCAACATTCTCTCGACAGGCGTAATGGTGCAGCTCGGCAAGGTGTACGGCAATCGCATGGTGGATGTGGCGGTGACGAACAAAAAGCTACACGATCGCGCCCTTCGCATTTTGCAAGATCTAACAGATTTGAGCCGTGAGGAAGCAGAGTCTCTGCTAGAACAAAGCGATCGCAGCGTTAAACTAGCGCTTTTAATGCACTGGACGGGACTGGAAAAAGAAGCGGGCGATCAACTCTTGGCAGACAATCAAGGAAATTTGAGAAAAGCCGTTGCAAGGCTGAATGATTAACGGTGAAGTTGTGCGACGGAGATCAGCTTGAACGTTTACCAACAACTCTTGCTCCGTCCGCACCAACGCAGCGTTAGCTGGCTTTCTCCAAAAATGTCTTAGCCTACATTTTACTAAGGTTCGTGAGCAAGGGTTAAGACACGCTGATAGAGCTGAGGGCTAACCCGAAAACCAGCTTGGTTGATTAAGGCATCTACGACAGGTTGAACTTGGGGGCTTTAGGGATTGTGCTTGAATCCAACCCAGTTGGAGAATGGCTGAAATAGTTAGATTACTGGCGGCTGCGAGTTCAGTAGCAACAACGTCAGGAACAATCACGCATTGGTAGAGAGCTTCTAGCAGCCAGAGTTGATCGACAAGGGCAAGATTGGCTAGGGCGGAGGTATCGCTGACAACGATCATAGCCAGCCGCGATCGCGCAGATGCTGAACGTCCTGCTCAAAGTCTTCGACATCATAGTGAACACAAATGCCGCGATCTGCTAACAGTTTTTGAAAATCCATGCTTGCCATCCCGGCAATCTTGCTGGCGCGGCTGAGGGAAATCCGCTCTTGCTGAAACAGCGCAATGGCAATCTCCCGGAGCCAGTCGCCCTGGTTAAAGGTTTCGGCTTGGCTGAGGGTATCGGGCAGGTTCAGGGTAATTTGCATCGGGTGTCCCTCAAGCACTGATCTGTAATTTTAAGGTTTTGGGAGCTGGGGTTGTCTACCTACTGATTACTCTAAAGCGTGTGTTTGCCTGGTTTGTGCCCCAAACGACAAATTTCAAGGAGGAGTGCAACAGCTTGATATAGAGCCAGCTAACGGCAAGTGTCACCGGCGGCAGATACGGCTGGAACGAAGCTAGAAATTACCAATTCGTCCGGTGCACGCAAGGGTTAGCGGGTGATCGCCGAAGTGGGCAAAGTAAGTACAATCGCTGCTCTGGTAGGTTGGTTGAGCTTGTGAACCCAACCTTTACAGACACATAAGTGCGATCACTCTCGTCAGTTGATGGTATTAAGTTTCATCCTGTTCAGCCCAACCTACGGCAACGATATCGCACTTAATACCATTTCAATATGAAGCTGCGCCAAATAGGGGCTCGAGAATGAAATCGTAGGAAGTTAATGACGCAATCAGATCAGGGGAGAGCTTATCGAGTTCTGAAGCCAGGAGTTTGCGCCTTTCCTCTAAGGTCGGACAGTTG
>JBGTJW010000477.1:0-7940 GCA_041744955.1 Stenomitos sp.
CAAGAGAGGGCGATCGTTGCTAAAAAAGTGAACGGGATGAACCGTTGCCCACCCCGTTCGCTTATTGCGTTTTTAGTACTGCGCTACTGCGTTGTTAGCACTTCGGATGGCAAGCGCTTAAACGCCAAACGCTCATTTTCGACATCAACAAAGATGGTGTCACCACTGGTAAACTCGCCCCGCAGGATGGCTTTGGCAATCTGTGTTTCGAGTTCACGCTGGATAGCACGTTTGAGGGGACGGGCACCAAAAACAGGGTCGTAGCCGACTTCTGCCAGAAAGTCTAATGCACTATCAGAGAGCTTGAGCGACATTTTGCGATCGGCAAGACGAGTGCCCAGTCGCAAAGTTTGGAGCTTGACGATTTGCCGCAGTTCCGATCGCTGCAAGGTGTGAAAGATGATGATTTCGTCAATGCGATTGAGAAATTCGGGGCGGAAGCTAGTACGCATCGCATCCATCACCCGCGATCGCATCTCGTCATACCGATTGTCATCCCCTGCCAGATCCAGGATGTATTGCGAACCGATGTTGCTCGTCATAATGATCACAGCGTTTTTAAAGTCCACTGTATGCCCCTGAGCATCCGTCACGCGCCCGTCATCTAGAATTTGCAGCATCACGTTAAACACATCGGGATGCGCTTTCTCAATTTCGTCAAACAGAATGACGGCATAGGGACGACGACGAATCGCCTCGGTCAACTGTCCACCTTCGTCGTAGCCCACGTAGCCCGGAGGCGCACCAATCAAGCGCGATACGGATTGCTTCTCCATGTACTCAGACATATCAATGCGAACCATCGCATCTTCGGTGTCAAACAGATAGGCAGCCAGCGCTTTGGCAAGTTCGGTTTTACCTACGCCCGTCGGTCCCAAAAAGATGAAGCTGGCAGTGGGTCGGTTGGGATCTGCCAAGCCCGCCCGCGATCGCTGGATGGCATCGGCAACGGCTGTCACTGCCTCTTGCTGACCAATCACACGTTCGTGCAGTTCGTCTTCTAAATGCAGCAGTTTTTGCATTTCTGATTCCACCAGTTTGCTGATGGGAATGCCCGTCCACTTGGAGATAATTTCGGCAATATCTGCTTCGGTGACTTCTTTTTGTAAAAGAGACTTGCCGCTGGATTGGGTCGAGGACAGTTGCCCCTCAGCCGCTTGCAGTTGGCGATTAAGATCTGCCAGCTTGCCATACTTCAGTTCAGCAGCACGGTTTAAGTCATAGTCGCGTTCTGCCTGCTGAATCTGAATATTAAGGTGATCCATCTCTTCTTTCAGCGTCTGGATGTGATCCATTACGCCCTTTTCTGCCTGCCATTGAGCGTTCAGGGTGCTCTGGCGTTCCTTCAGGTCGGCTAGTTCACGATCGAGACGCTCAAGGCGATCGCGGGAAGCGGCATCCGTTTCCTTTTGCAGCGACAGGCGCTCCATCTCAAGCTGCAAAATTTTGCGATCGACCTCATCCAGTTCTTCTGGCTTGGACGTTTTTTCCATTTTCAGCTTGGCAGCAGCTTCATCAATCAGGTCGATCGCCTTGTCTGGCAAGAAGCGATCGGCAATATAGCGCGCCGATAAGGTTGCCGCCGCAATCAGCGCCGTGTCGGAAATATTCACCCCGTGGTGCAGCTCATACCGTTCACGCAAGCCGCGCAAAATCGAGATCGAATCTTCAACGCTGGGTTGATCGACATACACCTGCTGGAAACGTCGCTCCAGTGCCGCATCTTTTTCAATGTACTTGCGATACTCATCCAGCGTAGTCGCCCCAATACAGCGGAGTTCACCACGAGCCAGCATGGGCTTCAGTAAGTTGCCTGCATCCATTGCGCCTTGTGTGGCACCAGCCCCAACTACAGTATGAATTTCGTCGATAAAGAGCACCAGTTGCCCTCTCGACTCCGTGACTTCTTTAAGGACTGCCTTCAACCGCTCCTCAAATTCGCCCCGATATTTTGCACCCGCAATTAACGCACCCATATCCAACGCAATGAGTTTGCGATCGCGCAACGATTCTGGCACGTCACCACTAACAATTCGCTGGGCAAGACCTTCAGCGATCGCCGTTTTGCCGACACCCGGTTCGCCAATCAGCACAGGGTTATTTTTGGTACGGCGCGACAAGATTTGAATGGTGCGGCGAATCTCATCATCGCGACCAATCACAGGGTCGAGTTTGCCATCCCGTGCGAACTGCGTCAGGTCGCGTCCGTACTTTTCTAAAGACTCGTACTTACCTTCCGGGTTTTGGTCTGTCACCTTTTGACTTCCTCGAATCTGGTCGATCGCCGTTCTTAGCTTTGCCTCATCCAGTCTAAATTCTGTAAACAAGCTTCTGCCAAAGCGATCGTCTTTGGCATAGCCCAGCAACAAATGCTCGACTGAAATAAACTCATCACCAAGCTGCTTACGATAGCTGTCAGCACGATCGAGCAACGCATCCAGACTACGCCCCAGGTACATGGATGTGCTGCTACCCGAAACCTTCGGTTGCTTGCGAATAAACTCGTCCGTCCGCTCTCGCACCTGTTGCACGTTCAGGCTCAATTTATTAAAGATACTGCTGGCAAGCCCGTCCTGCTCCAGCAACGCCTTCATAAGATGCTCTGTCTCAATTTGCTGATGCTGTGCCTGCTTGACAAGCTCCTGAGTGCGGGCGATCGCTTCCCAGGCTTTCTCAGTAAATTGATTGGGGTTGGTTGGCTGCATAATCCCCTCACTATAGTGTTTCAGTTTAATGGCATATCGTTATTGTAAAGACGTGAGCACGATCGCCAGGGTCGGTGTTCACTCCTTTTGAAGGCGTATTGCCGAAGGTGCCAAAGGACGACTGCTAAAGTGCCGCTGTCATAGTGCCACTACGTCCATCGCATCAATGGCAAAGAGATGGCAAGCAAGACTTATCACCGCTAAATCTTCATAATCAATTAATACTCTAGATATAGCAGCGAATGTCTCCCTCCGCTGCTTCTGACCCCAAATCTAGAGGCGATCGCGCTTAACCCTGCTCTCAACAACAAAACTCTACGTTCATTTGCTGAAGATTGTGGTTTAAGTAAGTAGCAAGTACGTACAATCACGAGTGCAAGCAGCCAAAAATCACCCAATCAGGTGAGCCATTCGGTTAGCGCCTTGCCGACTTGCTTTCAGTAGCATAGCGCTACACGCAGTCCTGGTTTGATCCTGCCTCCCTTGCTTTCACAGCAGTTGAGTCATCGCGAGCCTTGAAAGCCAATAGTCGATCGTCTAGCTAACGCACCAAATAGACTCACATTCAGGGGTAAAAAGTCCAATCGTGGAATCTGACCGTAGCACTACTCAGCTCATTAATTTTTTGCAGAAGGAACTGGCTCTTTCGGCAGCAGCGATCGCCATGGCATTGCGCCACCGTGAACAAGATCCAGGTCCGTTACCGATGATCCTCTGGCAATATGGTCTGGTTTCGCTAGAGCAGCTAGAGCAGATTTTCGACTGGCTAGAAGGATGACAGCGTTTTGGGTGCTTAAGCTTGAGCGTTGAATCACGATTCTGAACAAAAAAGCCTTTATTCAAACCGCAGCTCTCTTACAGCAGTTTTCGGTAAATGAAAGAATCGATCGAGTCTGAAAGGCTTAGCTTCAGTCCTTTTTGCTAGTGACTGCTGCATTCTGCTGGAATTAGTAGCACAGGACAATCACTTTGACTATCGGCTCATCTTGTCTAAAAGCAAAAGTGCCCCCGCAATGCCAACAAAGTGAGCCAGGATGACTTGAAGACTCGCCAAGACAGTAAACATATCGAGCGATTGCACAACTTGAGATGGATTAACTGCAAAGCCAGAACCCTGGCTTACAGACGCTTTGCCTACTAGCACACCGGTAATTGCCTCTGCCCCAAAAATTGCTACTAGCATTCCTCCTAGACTAACGTACAAGCCCATGCGTAGAATCTGAATCACTTCAGCTTTCTTTGGGCGCGTCGTCTTGTTAACCAACTGTCTACCAATCAGCACGTAGCGAAACGCCCAGTAAATGCTAAAGCAAAGTGTGAAAATGCCAACCGTTGTTAGCGCCACGCCTGCAAAGGTACTGAAGCTACTGGAGCTTAGATTATTTGGGTTGGCAAAACGGCTGGGGCTGAACAAGGTCGCAAAAATAAGGACGACGCTAGAGACAACAGTCAGCACAACCTGAATCCATAGGCAAACCCAACCAGTGAGACGGAATCCTTTGCCAATCTGTTGTAGGTTTGATGCTGAGGAGCCTGACCGGTTAACCATAATCGTTCAAAATGCTTAAGAGCGTCATTTTATTAGTCTCTCACGCCAGCGCTGACCCAGTTCAAAAAAGGGTTAAGTCAAGCTATAGTTGCGGCATCTCCTGGTGCAACCCTGATACGCTAGCTGCATCTTCTTAATCTTGCGGTGACACTATGTCGGAAGTATCTTCATTGCCTCATGCCCACGCACTTCCACCACTGCGGCTTCTGATTGTAGAAGATGACCCAATGATGCAGCTAGGGTTGGAGCAATGCCTGGAAGACTACCCCGAACTTACAGTGGTTGGGCAAGCAAGCGACGGCTACTTAGGCGTTGAAGCTGCACTAAACCTCAAGCCTGATGTCGTTGTGATGGATATTGGCTTACCACGACTGGATGGCATTGCAGCAACACAGCAAATTAAGGCAGCGCTACCTGACGTGCGAGTTGTAATGTTGACCTCCCACACAACCGAAACTGAAGTCATTGCAGCCCTGTCAAGCGGTGCAGACGCTTACTGTATTAAAGGTACGAATGTGGAACGGCTGATTGCTGCGATCGCGGCTGCCCAGGAGGGTGCAACCTATCTTGATCCACAGATTGCCCGTCGCGTCATCGAACATCTCAAGCCGCCGATGGTCAACAGCAATATTGGTCAGCTATCGCAGCGAGAGCAACAGGTACTGGAGCTAATGGTTCAAGGTCAGAGTAACCCTGAAATTGCCGCTGTACTCTACCTCAGCCCCAATACGGTGAAAACCCATATTCGAGGCATTATGAATAAACTTGCGGTTGACGATCGTGTTCAGGCAGCCGTTGTTGCCTTACGCTCTGGTCTAGTCAAGTAACCTTGAGAGTGAGAGGTCAGACTCACCCTACTTGTCGCTGAAGCATGAGTCAAGCAATGGCTGAAGGCGAAGAAGTGATGTTCGCTACACGTTAAGAAAGGTTAATCGACTCGCTCGAAACTTTTTTCTACGACGGGACACTTCTCTGGCTGTCACTCCCCCAGTGACCTTCGATACGAAATTGACCTACTGTTAAAAGCGCAAGCTTGATAATTTTTCAGTGAACAATATTCAGATTAGGATTTAGAATCGGGGTGTACAAGCTTGTTGTTCCTAATCGTCAGAGACCAAGTTGACCACTGTCCTGCTTCTGTTTTTGCCCTCTAAACGAACGTTTGCTTGAAGGCTCAACGTCTTAATTCAGGCATTTTTCGGTCGGCAAAGGGAAAATCGCAAGCGGCTAGAGCGACTGGTCTTGTTCTCGCAATCGACGCTTCTACTTTCTAGAGTCTGCTTTTCGAGCCTGCCACACATTGTGTTTGCCGAGCGATCGGCATTTGCTTTGTCCGTTAGCTAGGCTAAGAAAGACAAAAACTTGACTTAACTTATCCAAAGGCACATTTTTTTTTACGTTGAGCACGAATTTAATGCTTTTGGCTGATGTTGAGTGAGGTAGGGTGGTCGATAGTGTGGTTATATTGTCTGCGGTTCATTTGCGGCGCTTTGCAGCCAATGTGAACTAAGTTGTGATTATTTTGGATGGGAAAGATGAAGTTCGACGATATCTATCAATTTTTTCAAGCGCCGCCGCCGTTCTATCTCAACAAAGAGCTGGCAGTATGTTACGTACTCGCCGTTCTATCGCGTGGTGACTCGTATGGCACCGAGCTGATTCAACTACTAGAAACCGAGTATCCGAGCTATCGTCTTTCTGACACGGTTTTATACAGTGCGCTGAAGTTCCTGGAAGACGAGCAAATTATCGAGGGTTATTGGAAAAAGGTTGAAGGTCGGGGTCGCCCTCGCCGGATGTACCAGATTCGTTCCGAGGTGCAGCAGCAGGCTCAGGATTTAACTCGTCTTTGGTATGAGTATGTCAGAGAACACAGCACGATGGCTCACTCAAAGGGGTTAGCGGCTACTAGTAACTAGAGCAGCGAACCAATGGGTTACTAATGCTGTTGATGGTGCGATCGTCGCTTTAACGCTTCAGTTTGTGTTCCTTCACCGTTGTAAGCCAGTCGAGTCCTAACCAGGAGAAGTGCGTGAGCATTTGCTCGATTGGCTTAGTTGCAGAACTTAGGCATAGACTGTTAGGTGAACTGTTCTGAACAGGTTTGCAACAATGAGTGCTTCTGTGCTGCCGTCAACCTTCGTGTTGGCTTTGTTAATGTTAATTGGCTTGCTGTTCTTTATCCGGGCTTCGGTCAAAGATCGGATTGAGGTGGTGAGGCTGACCTCAGAGCAGTCCGAACTATCGCTTTTAGACCAATTACAGGCTTACTTTACGCAGCGTGCTTATCAGGTTGTGGCAACAGACGCAACAAAGCTTCAGGTCACGTTTGAAGGCTTCGTCCGACCGAGTATAGCGCTAGCCATTTTTCTGACGCTGTTAGCAGCGATCGGCTTACTTTGCCTCTCGCTCATGTTGTCTTATCTTTTCTCAGAGTTCTCTACTGCCCTGTTGGCGTTACCGCTACTGTCACCGCTTGCTGGCGTTTTTTATTGGCGCAAGTCTGCGCGTCCTGAGCAGGTTTTGCTGCAAGTCGAAAGCAATGATGCTTTGAATCCAGAGACCACTAGCGTGATTACTGTGACAGCCCATCGTGATGAACTAGCAGAACTTCAGAGACGTATGCCGTTGAAGCGCGTTGAAGCACAGACGTAGCCAGCGTACGATCGGTGGTGATGGTGAGGCAGACAGTTCCACAGTCTTTGTACAAGTAATGCCACATAGATTAAGCCCCGGCTGAATGTATTCAGCCGGGGCTTTTGATATTAATCGCTTGAGTATTGGAGGTTTTGAATGTAGCGAGCAGAAGCTGCCTGATCGCGCTCAGAACTATCACCTGAAACTCAACGACTCTGAGCGACGACCGGAAGCTCATCAGATTCTTCATCCGACACTTTCAAGCTGGGGAACAGAAAATGGTTTTCTTCAACATATTGCGCCCCAAACAACCCTTTTTCAGCCCAGAAGTACCGATCTGTAGTATGCTCATTACGTTTCACAAGCAGTAAAGCCGGTGGCGCAATGCCCTCTGAGTGAATAAATTTCCGAGCGGCTGTTACTGGTTTGTCCTCTCCGCATTCAATGCTAAATTGAGGCACATTCTCCAGAATCCTCCGCCCCTCTTGCCTTCTACGGCTCTTCCGCTTACGTCTCCTTGCCAATCCCGTTACCCCCTTTGTTGTCGATCAAGTGTAGTGATAGTTACAAAGACGACGCAAGTATAGCCATTCGGGGCTAGAATTTCAACTTCTTTTAACCCATTGATACAAAGATTTAAATTTTCTCAGAAATACATCTATCTTTGGTGGTCAGCAGCTATTAGTTAAGGCTGAAGAAGCTGTCACCACAGGTCTTTTTACGTCAATAAACCTACTTCATTTAACTGCAACCTTCTGTACAACTTAGCAAGGCATTTCAAATAAGCGTATTCTGCTTCAGCAAAGCATCTAGGATTGTAGCAAAGAGAAGGAGCAAGATTTTACCTAGAGGCACTGTAATTGTAGACTTCGGTGTACCGAGAGCCGCCAAATAAGCAGAACTGTAGAATTGCCTCATTAAGGACTTGCCTGGTCTTAAGCAATTTCCACAAAAGAAATTAACTGACTGAAGGCGTGCATCGTGACTGCGTTGCGAGTGAGTCCCTTGCACTACGGCATCCATTCGGTCAAGCTCTTTAAGAGAAAACG
>JBGTJW010000478.1:0-4058 GCA_041744955.1 Stenomitos sp.
TGTCCTCACCTTCTCTTCGACTGCCGTACCATCCTTCGGACGATCGCAAGCAACGTGTCGGCAGCGTCAGTCAGCAAAATTCTCTGGTTAACCGCTGGCTAACCGCTGGCTCCGTTCGGTCAATCGCTGCCGTTGAAGCCTGTCCCCTCCTAACGCCTTAACGCCTGCTGCGCTTGTAGAGCGAATTACTTTTCTGCCCCCTGACTGCTTACAACCGCTTGAGGATGGGTTATATGCCTGAGTCTGTTTCATCCGTTGACAGTAACCCCATGCAAGCAACCCTGAGCCAACTGGCACTGGCGCTGGATCGTATTGAAGAAGCCGTTGTCTGGACGGACGCGCACGGGCTGGTTCAGTGGTGTAATGCAGCCTTTGAGCGGCTTGTTGGTGCCACCATTGCTTTAGCCGGACAACCGCTCATACAGGTGTTGCCACTGACGGTCAAGAGCGAACGGCTCTCTTCAGCGCTGCATCCAGTCAGCCACTGTCTAGCCACCAACCAGGAGCTAAACGGGCAGTATGGCTTTTCTCGGCACGATCGCAGCTTCAGGCTGACCCTTACCATTACGCCGTTACCAGGTGCAGCGGGTGGGACTGGTGAGACTGGCTCTGATAAGACTAACCCTGGTGAGACTGGCAGCAGCAACGGCGTGATGGTGGTGATCCGCAACATCATGAGGCAGCTTCTACTCCACCGATCGCTGCAAAAAACGACTCTGGAGCTAGAGAAAGCGGTTCGTACCCGCACTGCCGAGTTAAGCAAAAGCAACCGACGGATGACCAGCATTCTCGAAAGCATGACGGATGGTTTTTACACCCTGGATGAAAACTGGTGCTTTACCTACCTCAATCATCAGGCAGAACAGATCTTGCAGCGATCGCGCGTAGACTTGCTGGGCAAAAACATCTGGGCAAGCTTTCCTGAAGCCGTAAACACCATCTTTGACCGCGAATATCATCGGGCTGTCACCGAGCAGTGCAGCGTTGCTTTGGAGACGTTTTATCCACCGTTTAATGCCTGGTTTGCAGTGCGCGCTCACCCGATCGTCGATGGACTGGCAGTGTACTTTCAAGACACTAGCGATCGTCAACGCCTGGAGTCTGAGCGTCAACAAGCCGAAGCCGCCCTGCGTAAGAGCGAGCAATGGTTTCGTGATGTGTTTAACACCACAGCCGTTGGTATGGTGGTTACGTCGCCTGAGGGTGCGATGTTGCAGGCAAATGCTGCCTACTGCCGCATGATCGGCTACACCCGCACTGAACTTTTAACCAAAACCTGTCAGCAGCTTGTCTATCCCGCTGATTTTGAGCAGGGGCAGGTGCAACTGCAACAACTCTTGGCGGGAGACCTAACCGCGTATCACCAGGAGCGGCGCTACTTTCATCAACAAGGGCACCTTGTCTGGGGCTTGGTGAGCGTCTCAGCCGTGCGCGATGAGCAGCAGCAAGTCCTCTACGTGGTGTATCAGATCCAGGACATTACCGATCGCAAGCAAGCCGAAGCCGACTTACGTGAGAGCGAGCAACGCTTTCGGAGCGTGTTCAACACGACGGCTGTTGGTATGGTCATTGCCTCCCTGGATGGCACCTTCATGCAGGTCAATGCTGAATTCTGCCAAATGCTGGGCTATACCGAAGCCGAACTGCTGGCACGGACGTTTCACGGAGTGACTCACCCTGATGACTTGCGCCAGGACGTGGCACAAACCGAAAAAGTGCTGTCAGGAGAGCTTTCGGCTTACCACATCGAAAAGCGCTACTTGCATAAACAAGGGCACATTGTCTGGGGCTTATTGTGCCTTTCGTTGGTATATGAGGCGCAGCAACCCTTGTATTTTGTTGTCCAGGTGCAGGATATTACCGATCGCAAACAGGCAGAACTGGCGCTCCAGACGCTCAATCAAGAGCTAGAAGGACGGGTGCAACAACGAACTGCTCAGCTTGAAGTGGCAAACCAACAGTTGCAGGCTAAGATCGCTGAGCACAAGCAAACCGAAGCTGCACTACGTAAGAGTGAAGAGCGGTTTCGCACCATGTTTGACAATGCGCCGATCGCCATCAGCCTTACCGATGCCTACACCTACCACGTTTTGAAGGTCAATCAGGCTTATCATGCCCTGTTAGGCTACAGCGCTGCCGATCTTGCCACAATGACGTATCTAGAGTTTACGCACCCGGATGATGTTGCCCCGAACGTTGACCTGATCCAACAACTGCTAGACGGCTCCATGCCCCGGTTCCAAATCGAAAAGCGGTTTCGGAAAAAGGATGGAACCTGGATCTGGGCAAACTTGACCGTCACCCTCCTACGGAATCCCGATGGGAGCCTCTACAGCATGGGCATGATCGAAGACATTACGGCGCGTAAGCAAACCGAAGCCGCCTTACAATTGACACAATTCTCGATCGATCGGGCGGCTGACCCAATCTGGTGGGTGCAACCAGACGGCTCCATCTATTACGTCAACGATGCTGCCTGTCGGGATTTAGGCTATCCCCGTGAGGCGATCGTTGACAAGCAGGTCTCTGACTTTAACCCAGATTGGTCAATCCAGGACTGGCAACAGCACTGGCACGACGTTAAAAAACAGGGTTCTTTAACGTTTGAGACACGGCTTCAGGGCAAAGATGGGGTGCCTTTTTCTATCGAAGCCACAGCTAATTATGTGGCGATGGACAACAAAGAATATTACTGTGCGTTTGTGCGAAACATTACGGCTCAAAAACAAGCTGAAGAGCAGCTAAAAGCATCTTTAGAAGAAAAAGAAATCTTGTTGAAAGAGATTCATCACCGGGTCAAAAATAATTTGCAAACGGTTTATAGCCTGTTAAGTCTGCAAGCCAATGCACTTCAAGATCCTCAGCTAGTCTCGCTATTTAAAGACAGCCAGTATCGCGTGAAAGCGATGGCGTTGATTCATGAAAAGCTTTATCAATCCGAGAGTTTAGCTAACATTAATTTTAATGAGTATGTGCAGCGTTTAGTTACAGATCTGGTTCGGTCTTACAGCACGAAGCCTGCGCTTCAGGTGGCGATCGAGATTGCTCAGTGTGAGCTAGCAGTGGATGTCGTCTTGCCGTGTGGCTTGATGATCAATGAATTAATTTCTAATGCACTGAAGTATGCGTTTCCAGGCGATCGTGGCGGTACGATTCAAATTAGCTTTTCGGCACCAACGCCCCAGCAGTATCGGCTCGTCATTGCGGATGACGGGGTTGGTCTGCCAGAAGACATTGTGTTTTCTCACGATATCTCTAGTTTAAACACCCTTGGTCTTCAGCTTGTCCATGCGTTTGTGCGTCAGTTGCAAGGCACTATCACGCTCGATTGCCTTGGCGGTAGCCGCTTTGAAATTTTGTTCCCCAACGCAGGCTAACGAAAATGAGTGCCAAAATTCTTGTCGTCGAAGATGAACCCATCATCGCGCTAGACCTTCAACAACAGCTAACCAAACTGGGGTATACAGTGGTGGCGATCGCCGACTGTGCGGCACAAGCGCTAGCCGCCGCCGCACGCTGGCAGCCAAACCTTACACTGATGGATATTCGCATTCGAGGCGACAAAGATGGCATTGAAACAGCCGCCCTTTTAATTGAACGGCACAGCATACCGATCGTCTTTCTCACTGCCCACGCAGATGCCGCTACCATCCAGCAAGTGACGGCGGTGCAACCGTATGGTTACATTGTTAAACCGTTTGAAACGCATAATCTCTCGACGGCGATCGAAATTGCACTGACCAAACACGCGGCAGCAAAAGTCACTCAGGCAGCGCTTGAAAAAGAGAGAGAACTCAACCGTTTGAAGTCTAATTTTATTGAGGTTGTTTCTCACGAATTTCGCAACCCTTTGGGCGCAATTCTGTTAGCGCTGGATCTCTTAGAGCGTCAGGATAGACAGTCAACGAGCGAAAAAAAACAGGTCTACTTACAGCGAGCCAGAGTGGCGGTCAGTCGTATGATGCAACTACTAGAAGGAGTGCTAGTGGCAAGTCAAGTCGATGCAGGCAAGCTCACCTATAACCCAGCGCCGCTGCTGGGAGAAGCAGTTTGTCGTC
>JBGTJW010000479.1:0-7124 GCA_041744955.1 Stenomitos sp.
GCATGCCATCCAACTGGATCGCGTTGATGACTTTTTGCCGCAAGTCGTAACTGTATGCTTTGCCCATATGCTTCTACCTCCTTTGGTCGTCAGCCGCCTCTTAGTCTATGTCCTAACAGTCTTGTCCATTGCTATACATGTAGTGTTTGATGTGGCTGCATCCTTCGCCTGTAGCTCTCCAAAGTCCAGTTCGGAGCACGAGCGTACAACTGCACCAGCCTTAATGTCATCCACTGGCAAACCTTTAGGCTGAAGGGTTAGTTGTTGTCTCCTAAACATCTACACAGACAGCAATTCAAACTTTCCTCTTTCAAGGGCATTAGAAAATCCAATCAAACTCACATTAATGATTAGATCCCTTATGCTGCGAAGCTGATGGGTCATAGTCGAGCCATCACAGTTTTAACAGTTTTGAGTTCGTCCTTAAGTGGTTCGCCCCATGAAGCACACTGGACGTTTTGAAGCACTTAGCGTGGTCTATGGACTGCAATTCGTATTAGTACAAAAATACTATTAACCGATTTCACGAGAAAGTTGTAACTAACCTATGGTTCAAGAACTAAATCAAGTTCGCTCCACTTCTCACTGAAGCCAAACCGTCATTTATCTGGAGTACCTGCCCTGAGAGCCTTTCCAGCTACAACCAACCGATACTAAACCAGGTGCAGATCTCATCCCATACATATAGCGTCGGTTGTCAAAAAAAGACTTGTCACAACGCTAATCATCGAGTAACCTGTGTTGAGCAGTTCGCAATTCTCTGAAATCTCGTTTTCTTCGTTTAAGGTGTAGCCATCGTGACACAGTACAGCCAAGCCGCACTCGACACACGCATCGCAATTGCTAACCACCTGCTCTCGCAACACGATCGATACGACAGCCAAACGGTTGAGGATGAGCGAAAGCTCATTGCCCGGTTGCTCGCCGAGAAAACTGACGTGAGCCAGTATGACCAACAGTTAATTGCAACAGATTTAGCCGTGACTAGCACTTTATTGGCTGAACAAGAAGCAGTTTTGGAGGAGGTGCAATTGATTGTGGAGCAGCTTCGGGCAAAGATGCGGCTACTGAGCAGCCTCCTGGAAACGCAACGCACGTTCAAACAGATCCCTACAAACATCTGCGATCAGCACCGTTCTCCAATGGAAATGCTGCGATCGCCTTATAAGGGCATGAAGCTATCAGACATTATTGAACGCGTACTTGACCAGAGTCGCGCTCCTTTAACACCTAAAGATATCACCCGCCTGGTTTACGACACATTTTCGCCAGAAGAGTTCGATCGCGCTCGCAGCTCCCTTGCTGCCGAAATGAGATCAGGTGCAAAAGGCGAGAGCCCGCGATGGAGAAAGATTGGGAGATCTGCATACGTAGCGCTGTCCGCTCCAGTTACTGCTGTGAGGTAACCCAAAATGACTTTCTTGGGGTTTGAGTAGTATTGGATGCTGTTGGCGAATGTGCTACAGGCAGGATTACAAAAAGGCGACAAACGCTAAGATGTCTGATTTTTCGTTCCTACCAATCTTTGTAGTCTCCTTGTAGGAGCTGTTGTCGTACATTCGCCAACAGCATCCAATACTACTCAAACCCCGTACACGCTGATTTAGCAGCTTAACGGTACTTTCTGTTCGGATGATACTCAAACCCCAGGAATGCCGACTGCCAATTTGTTCAAACCTGCGCTAGACAGCCTTAAAGACTGCAATTCCTCTCTAATGCCTAAAAGTAGTCAAAAGACAGAGGCTTTTATGAGCCTTCTATCGCACTATCTTTACTATTGACCTTAAAGAAAAATTAAGTAAAGTGGTGCCCCTTACTGCTGACCCCTTACACAGTTTAATTTACCAGCAACCCAGACTAGCTCTAGATGACCTACTAGTTCGAGCCACTGAAATTGCTGATTTCTGTGCCATCAATGCTGCCACGATCGACTATAACGGTGCTTTCCCAGTGAAGGAATTTGAATTGATTGCGAAAGCAGGCTTGTTAGCAGCGCCCTTAAATCCTGACTTAGGGGGGCTTGGCTTAGGTGTCGATGCAGACGTAACCTGTGCATTGCTCATGCTGCTGAAGCAAATGGGGCGTGGCAACTTGGCGGTGGGTCGCATCTATGAAGGGCACGTTAATGGTCTGCAACTGATGCAAACATTTGGCACAAGGGAACAAATTGAAGCGTATGCCGCTGATGCGCGCGATCGCCACAAAATTTTTGGCGTTTGGAATGCTGAAGCAGAGGATGGAGTCAAAGTGCAGGCACTAGAAGGGGGCAAATATCGCTTGGAAGGCTCCAAAACCTTTTGTTCTGGGTCAGGTTTTGTTGAGCGCCCCTTTGTAAACGGACCATTAGGGGATGAACCCTGGCAAATGTGCATCGTGCCAATGGAAGCAGTTGCGACAGTAAGTGATCCTAGCTGGTGGCAACCGTCAGGGATGCGAGCGACTGCCAGTTTCAAAGTTGATTTTAGCGGTGTCGAATTAGATCCAACCGCCTTAATTGGAAAACCAGGTGATTACTTCCGGCAACCGTGGCTGACTGCTGGAGTGATTCGCTTTGCAGCCGTGCAGTTGGGAGGAGCAGAAGCGCTCTTTGATGCGACTCGACACTACTTGCGCGAATTAAACCGTACGGCTGACCCCTACCAGCAAGAACGTCTGGGACACATGGCGATCGCGCTTGAAAGTGGCAATCTGTGGTTACGCAGCGCAGCAGAGTTTATAGAAGCGTATGCACCCATTTTTGGTGGTGATCCGGCTCAAGCGCCTCACCAGGCAGAAAAGCTCGTTGCCTACGCAAACATGGTGCGAACGGCAATTGAACAGATTTGTATGGATGTGATTCAACTGTGTGAGCGATCGGTTGGCACTCGTGGCTTACTGCCTCCCTATCCAATGGAGCGGATCATTCGGGATTTGACTCTGTATTTGCGTCAACCGGTCTTTGATGCTGCCTTGGCTAACGTTGGACAGTATGCTCTGGCTCAAACGAGCGCTGCTTATGCCCTGTGGTCTGATGATGCCAACTGTTAATCAGCCGTCTTTATGGAACCCTGTGGCTTTACCGTTGCGATCGGTCAGTAGCATCGCTGGTTCGGCGCTGGTGGTCGCACCCCATCCTGATGATGAAACGTTGGGTTGTGGTGGCGCGATCGCGCTCTTACGCACTTTGGGATATGCAGTGCATATTCTAGTCATTAGTGATGGCACGCTATCCCATCCTCATTCACTGAAGTATCCGGCTCCAAAATTGCAGAGCCTACGAGAAGCAGAAACACTAGAAGCCTCGTCCAGTTTGGGTATAAGTGAGTCGGACGTTACCTTTTTACGGCTGCAAGATGGTTCTATTCCCACTACGGCATCCCCTGGCATTCGAGGGGCAGTGATGCAGTGTCGTCACTATTTAGCAGCATTGGTGCCTGAAACCATCTTTCTGCCCTGGCGCTTCGATCCACATCCCGACCATCGAGCAACCTGGAAGCTGATTCGCACCGCCTTACTTTATGCAAACCATTTGCCCCGTGTGATTGAATATCCCATTTGGGATTGGGATCCCGAACAACAGGGCAACTTTAGCAATATTGAGCCGGTTGTGGGATGGCGACTGGATATTCAAGCGGTGCTGGAGACTAAGTTGAGGGCGATCGGGGCGTACCGATCGCAAACCACCAACTTGATTGACGACGACCCAGAAGGTTTTCGATTGACACCTGCCATGTTGGCAAATTTTGCGCGTCCCTGGGAACTGTATTTGGAGGAAGTTTGATGGATTTATCTCAAAAGCGATCGTTAAAGCCTGATTATTTTGATGCGCTTTATACGGCTGAATCTGACCCCTGGGGGTTTGAAACCAGCGACTACGAAGCAGAAAAATATGCCGCTACACTGGCAGCCTTGCCTAAACGTCGCTATCGATCAGCGTTGGAAATTGGGGGTTCGATCGGGGTACTGACAGCACTGCTAGCTAAACGATGTGACTCATTGTTATCGGTGGATGTGTCAGACCAGGCTCAACAAAAAGCGATCGAACGTTGTCGCGCTCTATCACACGTTCGCTTTCAACTTATGTGCATTCCAGAGTCGTACCCTGATGAACAGTTTGACCTTACGGTGCTGTCAGAGGTTGGTTACTATTGGTGCCGCGAAGACCTCGAAAAAGCGCAGCAGCTAATGTTGCAGCATTTGAAAGTGGGGGGACATCTGCTGCTGGTACATTGGACTCCCTATGAAGACTACTATCACAACCCGTTGAGTGGTGATGAAGTCCATGAATCATTTTTAGCGTTGCCCTCGTCGCGAATCAAACATTTGGGGGGCGATCGGGCAGACAAGTACAGACTCGATTTGTTTGAGCGAATTTAGGTTCCTGACGCATTACTTAACCTTTCTCCCTATCGACCAAGCTCACCCGCCGCCGGAAGCGCAGCGAGGAGGAACGACGAGCGAAGCTGTAGGCGGCGGGTGCAGCGCCTTGTTCTGCTGCGGTTGGTCAGTTATGCTCACCAGTTTGCGTCTCTTACCTTTGGCCCTCGATAATACCACCAATCAACCTGCGGCGAGTATCCATATTTCTTCTCGTTGCGTTCGCCCCAAATACACACATCTACGGCAACGGTGTGAGCAAAATAAGTTTCGTCTGCTGCTTTGATTCTGGCTTCAACTTGCTTGCGTTGCGCTTCGGTAGCGATTTGTAAAACTTCGTGGAGAATTCGCCTTCCATCCATATCGTTTAGATATTCTTCTTTCATCATCCGTGAGTAATCACGAGCTATGTGAGCCACAGTCCTTTCCCAACTTGGCACCAAGTAATCTAAGCCGCCTTCAATTACAAAGTCAGCATAGCCTTTCTTCTTACAGTAGTCCTTGATGGTGTCGTTCATGTCTTTCATTTTGCATCTTGCGCGCTCGAAACGTCGCGCGCCGCAGCAGAACAAACCGAATCGACAGAATAGGTTAAGCGCTTGTGTTTATCTAAATATTCGATCGCGATTAAATGTAGGATACGTTAGTGCCAACGTCACGCATCAACACCTTGAGCAGCACGGGTTACGCTTCGCTAACCCATCCTACCAACTTGAGCACTCATTCTGTTCAGTAACTGTTGCTGATTCTGTGGTTACTTCCACTCAAGCTATGGTTACTTCTGCTGAAATCGTCGTTACGTCAGCTATGGTTACTTCTGCTGAAATCGTCGTTACGTCTGCTTAAGCTGTGGTTACTGATGGTGAAGCTGTCATTACTAACGGTGAAGTTTTGGCAAAGACAGAGGGGCTGTTTACTCTGGAACGTAGAGGTTCTAGCAGCAGGCGCAGATCGTAAATGGCTTGCTCAATGCTGACTAATGCCCACCGTTGCTGCCATTCTTTCTGTGTTTGCTGTTCAATCTGTTCAAACAGTACGCCGAACGAAGCAGCTTGCGTTAGTACATTCATGAGCCAAGCACGATCGACCCCCAGCCGACTAGCTGGTAATGCAACATCTTGAGCCGTCGATTGATGCCCATGCAAAAAACGTTGCCAGAGCAGCCTCAATTCATGACGAGCTTCTAAACGAGCGACGATCGCTCCTGCTGGTTCAACCAAAAACGGTTGTTGCTCGACTCCCATCGTTGACCATTGTTTAAGCTGATTGGCTAACCCATTCTGAGTACGCCCAACCTGTCGGGCTGAGGTTGTCACTCGCACCAGCGGACTATGACGAAAGCGGGCATTCGCCCGAAGCAGTGCGCGGTAAAGCGCAACATCCTCTGACGTTCTCACAAGTGGCATTCCGCCAGCCTTTTCATACATTTCTGCCGTCACTGCCAAACTCGCACCGTAATGTTGAAAGTGACGGGGTAACTCGTCAAATGGATCGGAATCGAGATAGGCTTCCAGTTCAGCGGTCAAAAAACGATACCCCACTTCTCGTAAGTGACAGGCTCTCGCATACGGGTCCAGGGCAGCACGATCGCGACGGTTGGTAATAATGCGTCCTCCAACAGCATCCGCCCCACCATCAATTTCGTGCAGCGTTGCGGCAATCCAGTGAGGAGCCACACAAGTATCACCATCGGTGGACGCAATTACTCCTCGCTTCCGCCCTACTTGCATCAAACGGTGATGCGCCTCATCCATTAAGCGTTTCCGCACCCAGCCAATATACGCTTGCGAGGCAGGCAGTGTCTTTTCAACCACGTGCAGCACCAGATCTGGATGCTGTTTGGCTATTTGATGAGCAATCGCTACAGAATTATCGCTGCAATTATTCGCAAACAAAATCACTTCGTAACGGTCTGAGCGTAAGGGCTTTCCATCTAAATCAACTTGATGTGCCAAAGCCGGAAGCGTGCTCTCCAGCATTTCTGCCTCATTTTGCACAGGCACAATGACGCACACCTCACAGTGAGAGAGGGGGGTTGCTTTGACTAAGGGAGAAAATTTGGTGCCAGCCACTAAGGAAAGGGATGGAGCGGCGATCGCTCTCAGGCAATGATTCACGTAACCCACTGCTGTCTCTCCAGGGCAATTAAGCAATAGCAGCAAGTTGAGTTATGAGGAACCTCTTCATGCTTCGTAATCATATTATGAAGTGTTGTTTTAGAGGCTAAATCTGTCCCTTGATGGATCTTCGGGTCACCTTCTCCGGCCTAGGGTTTATAAGATAGGCTCACTGATTCATCAGCAAACCGAACTCCTCCTAGGTTCGCTACGTCTCCGCAACTGGCACAAACGCTGCCTTGTTTAACTGTCACATTAAAGGTGTTTAGTCCAAATGTAGTCCAGCACCTCCAAAGCCGTCCAGCACCAAAACTGAAACCCTAGTTTTCATAAGGCTTTGAACCCGTCGCCTTGCCCCTTCGCTCCATTGCGGTTGCCGCAGACGGGCAAGGAGGAGGAGAAGGGAAAGAGCTGCTGTGCAAGGCTTTCAATGATTGTGCCAGTTGGCGGCTAGTCCAGAGGGAGGAGCATAAGTTGTTTCTTATACTGTTTTAATATGAAGCTGCGCCAAATAGGGCTTCGAGAGTAAAATTGTAGGAGGTCAATGACGCTATCGTTTCAGAGGCGATCGCATCCAGTTTAGAGGAGAGCCGTTGGCGTAGTTCCTCCAGAGTTGGACAATTTTGCCAGGCGAGTTGTTTTTTAAGCAAT
>JBGTJW010000480.1:0-26482 GCA_041744955.1 Stenomitos sp.
GATCGAAGTGGTGCGAAGTTGCCCAGAGATGTGCCGCTTTTGCCTTGCCAGCTATCTAACGCTTCCGTTTCGGGCGGCAAGTGTAGAGGAATCGCTGATCCCCGCGATCGCCCAAGGATTGACTGTTACCGATCGCCTTGGCTTATTGGGCGCATCCGTTACTCAACATCCCGAATTTGAAACGCTGCTGGATTATCTCAATCGTCCCGACTACGATCATGTGCGCCTCAGCATTGCCTCGGTGCGAACGAATACCGTCACGCCCAAGCTGGCAGCAACGCTAACCAAGCACGACACGCGCTCGATTACGATCGCGGTGGAAAGTGGGAGCGATCGCCTGCGGCAGATTATCAACAAAAAGCTGACCAATGATGAAATTATCCAGGCAGCCATGAACGCTAAAGCAGGCGGACTTAGCAACCTCAAGCTCTACGGCATGGTGGGTGTGCCCGGTGAGGAACCAGAAGACCTCGACGAAACCGTGGCAATGCTGCGAGACATCAAGAAAACCGTACCAGGACTCCGTTTGACCTTTGGATGCAGTACCTTCGTGCCCAAAGCGCACACCCCGTTTCAATGGTTTGGCGTGAATACCCAGGCTGAAAAACGGCTGCAATTCCTTCAAAAGCAATTGCGTCCCCAAGGTATTGAGTTTCGTCCTGAAAGCTACAACTGGTCAGTGATTCAGACCTTGCTTTCGAGGGGCGATCGTCGTCTGTCGCAGTTTCTTGAATTGACCCGTCACTATGGCGATTCATTGGGCAGCTACCGTCGCGCCTTTAAAGAACTGCGGGGCAAACTTCCTAATCTCGATTTCTACGTTTACGCTCAGTGGCAACCGGAGCAAGTGCTTCCCTGGAGCCATTTACAAGGACCTCTCCCCCAAGCAACATTGCTGAAGCATCTGGCAAGCGCGCGCGAACACTTTAAGCAACCGACAGAGACGCTGGCGCTGTTGCCGTAAGGTGTAGGGTATGGGTTTAGGAGAATGGGATGCAAAATACGGCAGAATACTACTGTGCCTACTGTGGCGAAGAAAACACAACCTTTGTGGACATCAGCGGTGGCAATCAACAGTCGTATGTGGAAGACTGCCAGGTTTGCTGCCGACCCAATATTCTTTACGTGCGTATTGATGAAGAGACGCTAGAGATTGAAATTGACAGTGAATACGAAGGTTGAGGGGGCTGTTCTACATAGGACTTACGCCTAAAGTGTTTCGATCCCCGACTTCTGGTTAAAAGCTAGAAAAGCCTCTCCCACCGTAGAAGTCGGGGATCTTTACGTCAGTCTTACTACAGTGTATTTGTCACTAAATGCGAAGAAGCAGACCCAACTTGGCACATCCCTCCCGGTCAAAAAGCTTCTTCAGGTTGAAGCTTCAGGATAAAGAGTAAAGGTGTCAAATTGGATCTGGTGCGGTAATTCTTACTGGGAAGCAGGCGACCAACTGGAAAGACAAAAGGCTTTTTGTCCTTGAGGTGATGCTGCACCCAGACGAACGTTGCTAGCTGTTACTCAGGTTCGTCAAGTAGCCTTACCCTAGCGACTTGCCTGACTTGCTGAGCAATTTACCAAACTTCTGGATGGGACCTTTGAGACCGCGATGAGCGTTTGAAGCTGCTTCGGTGGTTTGTTCACCAATCTTGGTCATCACTTCGGCAATGTCAGACGCATTGGCAGTTTTGCGCTTGAGGGTTTGCTTCAGTTCCTTCAACCCGTTGGCAATCGCTTGCAAGTTCTCGTCGTCAGACTTATGCAGTAAACCGTACCAATGATCGATCGCCCCAATTGCGGTATCGGTATCGACCTTAGTCAAATCACCTTCTAACGTTTCGCTCAACGACTCGATCTGTTCAGCCGCTTCTTTATCTTCGGCTTTGCCCAGTGCTTGCCCTGCTTTAGACAACTGCTTGCCCAACTTCTGGAGCGAAGTTTTCATGCCTTTGTCTGCTTCAGCAGCAATATCGCTGGTTTGGTCGCCAATATGGGACAACACTTCGCCCAGCTCATGCCCGGTCGCCTTACCACCTTTCAGGAGTTGCTTCAGTTCTTTCAATCCACTCGCAAGTTCCTTAACTGCTGGCTCTTTAGCTTTGTTCAGGGTCGTGTGCCACTCGTGGATCGCGCCGAGAGCTGCCTCAGTGTCGATCGAGGTCAAATCGCCACTCAGCGTTTCCAGTAAAGAGTCAAGCGCTTGGGTATCTTCACCACCTTGATCAGGGGCAACAGCCTTAGAAGCTGCACTGCTCTGTTGGTGCTTTTGTTCGGTTTCTTTAGCAGCACTTTGCTGGCTCTTAGAGTCTTGCTTGCTCGTCATAATACTGTTATGTGAAAAACGAATGTACAGGCATTAATCTATAAAACAAATGGTGCTGTTTCCTCATTCCAAAGAGCCAACTGTGAGCAAGTTTCAAGCTGCTTAAATGGCTCGATCGAAAGAGGCTTCATTTTGTGCTTTGACCTATCACAAGCGTTGGTGTACTGGAGGGTGCGATCGCGCTCCCTGTGTTTAAGGCACGCTTGATGGGTTTGATGGCTGCGATCGTGCTGGACTTTCATCACGCCAGCTTGATTGAGCTTGATGTCTGCCGTGCTGTAGATTTCTGGTTCTCTAGCAGCGGTTAAGCTATTGGTACTGAAGTGCTAAAAGCTGCAAACTATGTCGAAAGAACCCCGCTTGGATGAACAGGTCATTTCGCAGGCTGCTCAAGCAGCGTTGTCTAGCCAGCTAGAAGCGGCAGAAGACTTAAGCCTTGATGTGCAGACGGATGTGTTGAAAGCTGCTCAGGGTAAGGCGGATTCTGTCTCTATCAACGGGCGCGGAGTAGTGGTGCAGGATGTTCGGGTGGACGCGATGGCGGTACAGACCGATCGCCTTTCGTTTAACCCGCTTAGCATTTTGCTGGGGCAGCTAAAGCTAGACCAACCGCTGGATGCAACGGCTCAGATTGCGTTGACAGAAGCTGATCTAAACCGGGCGATGCAGGCAGAAGCGATCACCCAGCGCTTACCTTCGTTAAAGCTCAATGTGGACGGAGAACCCGTCACGGTAGAACTTGGGCAACCCCTGGCAGTGACGTTACCGACTGATGGCAAGATTGGGCTGGATGGTACTGCCTTTCTGCATGAGCGGGAAAAGGTGCGGCAGGTTGGGTTCTCAGTAGTGATTCTGCTCCGTACTGACAACCAACCTGTGAGTTTGGAATCGTTTCTTTGTGACCCGGGTGGAAAAGGTCTTTCGATCGAGTTTACGATCGCCCTTTTGCAAAGGTTTAAGGAACTGTTAGAGCAGCCCTACATCGAGATTGAAGGCATGGCAATTAAAATTAAACGGATGGAAATTCAAGCAGGCAAACTATTCGTTGAAACTGAAGCTCATATTCCTCAAATACCGTCGCTGTAGTCGCACCGTTTGTCTCTGTTGGCGGTTGTCCCTGTTAACCGCTACATTGCGGATCTAAGGGGGTGAAGGCATTTGGCAAATCGCTTAAGTTGGATCGCACAAATATTGTGATAGCAATAACTCAAGCTGTGGAATGGCGATCGGTTTGCTGAGGTAAGCGTTTGCCCCGGCAGTGATAAACGTTTCGCGATCGCCTGCCATCGCCATTGCTGTCACCATAATCACCGGAATGTCTTGTAGCGTTGGCTGGGCGCGGAGTGCCGCAAGCAACTCTAGACCCGTGCGATCGCTAGCAAGCTGTACGTCCAGCAAAATCAACCGGGGCTGTAAGTGCTGCACCGTCTCCAAAAAACGATCGCTGTGACGCAGATGCTCAACCTGGTGCCCTAGCGCGTGGAGATAATCTTGAAGCACCAGGGCGCTACAGGGATCGTCTTCTACAACGAGAATGCGGTGCGCTGTCCCGCGCTGGACATAAAGTGCCTGGGGTGCGGCTGGCTCAGATGCCACAACCTGAGATGGAGCGGCTGTTTGAGCATCGGGCAGATAAAGGGTAAAGCGGCTGCCTTCGCCCTCGATCGACGTAACAGTAATATCGCCGCCATGCAGTCGGGCAAGATTGCGAGACAACGCTAACCCCAACCCTGTACCAGCATACTGACGATTGAGCTGGCTATCAAGCTGGGAGAACGGCATGAACAGGTGTGGGATGTGGTCGGCAGCGATACCAATGCCCGTGTCGGCGATCGTAAAGGCAACGCCCTGTGGCTGTCTGGCAACGATGAGGGAGACGGTGCCTGTTGGCGTGAACTTAATCGCATTTGAAAGCAAGTTGATGAGAATTTGCTTCAGGCGACGCTCATCGGCAAAGCAGGTGTGAACGGCATGGTCAAACTGACTGAGTAACTGCAAGCCGCGATCGTACGCCTGCTCGCGCATGAGGGTCAGACAATACATACAAAGCTCTGAAACATTGATTTCTATGGGGTTGATGTTATCCTGACCAGACTCAACTTTTGCCAGGTCTAAAATATCGTTGATCAGCAGGAGGAGGTGATCGCCACTGCTGTGAATGTGGCTCATGTATTCGGCTTGCTTGGCATTGAGCGCACCAAAGATTTGCTGCTCTAACAGTTGCGATAAGCCCAGAATGGCATTGAGCGGAGTGCGTAACTCATGGCTCATCGTTGCGAGAAACTCGCTCTTGGCACGGTTAGCCGCTTCTGAGAGGTGCTTTTCCTGCTCTAGCTCTTGTGTGCGTTGCTGGACGAGGTGTTCTAGCCGCTCGTAGCTTTGGGCATTAGAGATCGCGATCGCAACTTGATCAGCAATGCGCTGAAGTAGCTGAATTTCTTCGTCTGTAAAGGTGCGATGGCAGGTTGTGGTTTCAAGGGCGATCGACCCAAACAACTGACCTTGAATCAAAATGGGAGAGGAGAGTACCGAGCGTACCTGCGCTTCCTCAATTTGGCGTTTACGGGTGGCTGTGGATGGTTCTTGACTATAGTCAGGCGCATGAAAAAAGCGGCGCTGGTAGAAGTCAGCGTTGGGATCAAGCAGGTCGGGGAATTCTGACATGGGCACCTTAAGATTAAGCTGTGAAACTATCTGATTGGTTGCTCGCCACTCGTTGCGTACCTGCACTTCGCTGGTAATGGTCATAATCGACACGCGATCGACATTGAAGCTTTCGCCAGTGAGATTGGCAATCTCTTGCAAGATATAGTCAGCATCAAGGCTGGAGTTAAGTGTCTGGCTGATCTGATTGAGCAGCTTTTCGCGCTGTGCCTGTTGCTGCACCTGGGCAAACAGTTGCGCTTGCTGAATGGCGATGGCGACCTGGGTTGCCAGTTGCTCTAGTAGGGCGATTTCAAACGGCTGCCACTGGCGGGTTTGAGAGCATTGATGCACTGCCAAAATGCCCCAAAGCCGCTCACTTTGCAGAATCGGTACGACTAGCTTGGCTTTAATCTCCAACCGCTGCATGATTGTCAGGTAGTCAGCCGCTACCCCTTGCTGTGAAAAATCGTTGACAACGTACGTTTTCCCTTGCTCATAAATCGCTGCCTGGTCGCGATACCAGACTCGATGGAGGTTGCTGCTGTCTGCATGGACATCCCACGTCGGTGCAACGGAGTCTGCCACCAACACGCCTTCAGTAGTGGCATCAAAGCGGTAGATGAGTACGCGATCGGTCTGCAAAAACTGGCGTACTTCCGCCACCGTCCGATAGAGAATTTCTTCCAGGTTGAGTGATTGCCGAATGCGGAGGGCGATCAGACTCAACAGTCGCTCTCGCTCTGTTTGTTGATAAAGCTGCCGTTCTGCACGCTTGCGCTCGGTAATATTGCGCTCGATCGCCAGCACTTCATCCTTACCGCAAACCACCATCCGCGACTCTTGTTCGCGCCATTCGCCATTGATTTCAATTGGGTACTCAAAGGTCTGTACCTCGCCTGTCGCCAGCGCTTTTGCAATGTATGCCAGCCGTTCCTGTGCCAACTCTAGTGGTAAGTACTCCTGAAATTTTCTGCCAATGAGCTGGTCAAGCGGCAGTGCTAATTCGCTGGCTCGATCAGTCTTGCAGTCCAGATTGGTGCCATCCCGATGATGCCGAATCCAGAAGTCAGGGATCAGGTGCAGCAGGGCGCTGTTTTTTGCTTCACTTGCCCGCAGTGCCTGCTCGGCGTTCTTTTGTTCGGTAACGTCTCGCCCTGTTCCCTGAATCTCGACCACATTGCCTTGCGAATCACAAATGATGCGATCGAACCACTGATACCATCGCCATGCACCATCCAATGTTACGAAGGGCTGAACGGCTGTGATCGTTGGGCACTCGTGGTTCAGTGCAGCGATTTTCTCCCGTATCAAGTCCCGCATACTTTCTGGTACCAGCGAGAGGAGGTTTTGCCCAATCAGTTCCGCGTGGGTTTTGCCATGACCCCGGCAGTAAGCCTCATTCACAAAGGTGATGGTGCCATCGGGCAAAAAGCGATTGATCATTTCTGTCTGGGCTTCAACGATCGCTCGATACCGTGCCTCGCTCTGCTGCAACGCTAATTCTGCCTGCTTGCGTTCCGTAATATCGATCGCGGTGCCCACAAAGCCACTTGGCTGTCCGTCAGCACCATGCAGTAAGGTATTAATGACTTCTGCCCAAAACTGGCTCCCGTCTTCGCGCTGCAACAACAGTTCACCACGCCACGGGGTCGCCTCTGTTGTACGCGCAAGCATTTTACGGGCGACTTTTTGACCGTTTTTACCAATGAGCAAGGCGTAAAGGCTTTGTCCGCTCACCGTGGCGGCTTGCCACTGGAACAGCACTTCAGCAGACCGATTCCAGTAAGTAATGCGCCCCTTGCGATCGGTGGCAATCACCGCATGGCAAACCTGATCAAGCAGCGATGCCTGAAACAGAACGTGTTGTGAAGGCTCATGGCTCTGGCACTGTGAGGATTCCAGTCGCTGCTGGTAGGTTTCGAGGTCGCAAAGAGACTGTTGCAACGCTTCAAAAGCGGCATCATCTCGACAGTATTCACGCAGACTCTTAAAGCGTTCTGCTTTCATACACGTTATGGCAATATGTCTATCTAACGGTAGCAAAATACTCAGACTCTTTTGTAACCTCAATTAGCTTCTGCCGTTAGAGGCTGTTTTAAAGGTTCAGATGCTTGTAGCCTTGGCGACTGAAGTCGCAGCTATACGGATAAAACCCGCCTATAGCCTGACGGCATTCAAGAAACGCAGGTTCTAAAACCCTTGACTTTCCGTAGTTTCGCGTCGGCAGACTTTGTCTACGTGGTCGCGGTTTTAACCGCCAGACACTTCTCAAACTCCTCTAGTATTGCGTGCGGACAGAAGACAAACAGGCAGTAGGAAGAGAATGCCCTCTGCTCTAACCTTGCTTCACGTAGACACACTGTTCGCCGTAAAAATTGCCTGTCAGGAAAAAAGTACTTTTTAACGATCGACAAACAACGTTGCTGCTGCCTTGTGTGCTGAACGTCGCACCTTGCGGTTCTGTTCACCCATCGCGCTGAATCTTTGTTGCTATAGTGCTTTCATCTGCAACAACGATTGTCCAGAATGCCTCAAGTCTCACTGTCTACGTTGGTTGCTCAGGTGCGTTCTGGCGAGTCGCTGGTCAGTTTCCCGACGGATACTGTTCCTGCACTTGGCGTACGACCCGATCGCGCCGATCTGGTGTTTGCCGCCAAGCAGCGCCACCTCGATAAGCCATTGATCTTGATGGCAGCCACGATCGCGGAACTGTGGTCGTATGTCACTGGCACTCCTGCGGAACGTCAGCACTGGCAGCACATTGCCGAACAGTACTTACCGGGAGCCTTGACGCTAGTGTTGCCTGCTAGCGATCGCGTTCCGCCAACGATGAACCCCAGGCAACCAACGACGATCGGCGTGAGAGTGCCGCATCATCCGGTTGCGATCGCCATTCTTGCCCAAACGGGTGCCCTTGCCACCACCAGCGCCAATCGCTCTGGTCAACCCGCCTTGCAAACAATGGCTGAAATTGCCGTCGCTTTTCCTGATGCGTTTACCCTCCTGCCGTCAGAAGTGGAGGCTTTGGTGCCAACCGATCGCGCTCCCCAGCCCTCTGGTGTAGCCTCAACCGTCATCCGCTGGACAGGCAACGATTGGGAAATCTTGCGCCAGGGCGCGGTGTGCTTGAAGGCTGAGGGCTGAAGGCTGAGGGCTGAGGGCAAAAGGCAAAAGGCAAAAGGCAAAAGGCAGAAGGCAAAAGGCAAAAGGCAAAAGGCAAAAGGCAAAAGGCAAAAGGCAAAAGGCAAAAGGCAAAAGGCAAAAGGCAGAAGGCAACTCAAAACTCAAAACTCAAAACTCAAAACTCAAAACTCCTCCCCCCCCTGTCTCCTGTGCGTTTCCCCTCACTCCTCACCCAAATTAAGGCACTTCAACGTACAAGAGTGTGCTTTGCTGGGACGATACTCTGCATTCACTATTCACTGTAAAGTCATGGACTGGACTGCTCTGGTATGGCTGGGACTGGGTTTGGGGCTGGGTTTAAGGGTCCGTTGGCGATCGCCGCGCTCGGTCGAATTGGCTGCGCTGCCTGACCGCCCCGTGGAGCCAGATCAGCCAGAGTTGCAAGCGCTGCAAGTGGCTTATCAGTTAGCGACCGAAATCAGCCAGTTTAAGGGTGGTTTTCTGGCGCGTACCTCCCACGAACTGCGATCGCCGCTCAACGGCTTGATTGGAATGCAGCAGCTTATTCTGGAAGACTTGTGCGATAACCCTGAAGAAGAGCGGGCGTTTATCGCACAGTCAAATCAGTCGGCGCTAAAAATGATCAAGGTTTTAGACACCGTGCTGGATGTGGCAAGGCTGGAGCATGGCAGGCTGAAAATGGAATTACAGCCGCTCCCGCTAGCAGAGCTGCTGCAAACAATACACGATTTGACGTATCTTCAGGCAGTCGATCGCAGTCTTCAACTTCAGGTGATACTGCCTGATGCCGATCTGTACGTGCTTGCCGATCCCCTTCGCTTACAGCGGGTGTTGTTGCATCTAGTCGATGGGACGATCGCCCAACTGCAAGAAGGCAGCATTCAGATCTCTGTTTCTGTGTCGCCCGGTTCTCTGTCACCCGAAAATGGATACGCCCACATTTGGATTGACAGCGATCTGCCACCTGCTCTGAGTGAACCGATCGATCTACTACAAACCCCGGTTACCCCTACTACACCTGTCCCTTCACCAGGGCTAAATTTGCTCACTAGCCAAATGCTAGTTTCGTTGATGCAGGGAACGCTGACCGTATTAGCAGTGCCTACAGGTGCTGAAACGCCTGCTGACGATGTAGCAACCCAACGCCTGAGGATGCAGTGTTCGCTCCCTTTGGTGAAGACTTGTGAAGAAGTGGAAGGGTGGAAGGGTGAAGAGGTGAGAGGGTGAGGAGGTAAAAGGGTGCGGACACGTTACCACTCCTTTACTTTGCTACTCCTTCACTCCTTCACTTTGCCACTCCTTCACTCTTTCACTCTGCCACTCCCCACTCCCTACTCCCTACTCCCCACTCCCCACTCCCTACTCCCCACTCCGGTAAATGGTTTCGGCAACGCGCTTGAGACGACGTAGCTGTGCTTGCATATCGTCACGAGTCCAGGTAGCGGCGAAGGTATTGAACCCAAAGCGGATGAGTAGATTGGGGATCGCAAATTCAAAGCGATTGAGGAGACGAGTGCCTTGCAGTTCGGGGTTACATTCCCAACGATCGCGCCCTTTAAAGAAGCCGTTGAACTCCCACACAATCAGACCGGGTTCGCGTTGCACGACTACGCTATTGAGTGCAGGCTGCACAACAGGGATTTGAATGACAAAGCGACTACGCCCACCCAGTTCTGTAGACCATTCATCGATCGGTTCGCAGCGTAGGGCAGGGTTGAGCCACCGATGCATTAAGTCGCGATCGGTGAGGCATCGTTCTACGGTAGTGGCGCTGGCATCAATTTGAATGGAGTGTTCAAAGACCTGCGGCTCGGTCATATTTTTTCTCTTTGAGGCTTTCATACTCATCAAGCTTATTCACCAAGACAGATGAAATAAACAGGCATATCGTGAAAGACTGCCTCTAACTTAAGTGATAGTTCTTGCTTCACTGCGTTATTTGTTACCACTGGATCTTTGATTGCATTCAGTTTGATTAGCCATTGCGCTACAACTACGATCGCAAATTAGCCTTTAGATGTTAACGATTATGGGGTATACCTCTAGTCAGTTACCTTGATCCAAAGGTTATCTTTGTATGTTTTCTGCCGAATTTGAGAGTGATGTAGGCAACCATGAACGAAATTTTGCAGCAATTTAGGTATATATCTGGGATACAGACGCTAACATTTGCAGGTACTTTGGTGGCTCAAGCCCCGTCGGCTGAACCCGTAGACACAAATCCTGTCACCCCCTTTTTAGCAGGACTTGGGTTGGGGGCGTTGGGTCCCACCCTGCTAAATCTGCTGGGGGCGATTCTTATTCTTGTCGTCGGTTTGATCCTTGCCTTGATTCTTAGCAAGGTGGTCGGTGGTCTGCTCAAGAAAACCGATATAGACAACCGCATTGCGGCTTCAGTGATGGGGCAGCGCCCCGGTAGTGAAACGTTTCCCATCGAGAAACTGCTTGCCAGCATTGTTTTTTGGATCGTTGCGGTTGTAGCAGCCGTCGCCTTTTTAGACGCGCTGAAGCTAACAACGGTTTCTCAACCGCTGAACAACTTTCTGAATCAGATTTTTTCCTATTTACCGAAGCTTGGTTCGGCTGCCATTTTAGTGGCGATCGCCTGGTTGCTGGCAACGCTAGCAAAAACGCTGGTGACTCGGATTGCACAAGGCTTTGGGCTGGACGAGCGGCTTTCGCAAACAGCACCACCGCCTTCCCCGCCAGAGCCAACCTATGGGACGGCAGCGCCAGCCTATGGAACAACCGAACCAACCTATGGAACGACCGAACCAGCCTATGGAACGGCAGCACCTGCGCCTACAGAAACGCAGTTCTCGCTGAGTGAAACGCTGGGCACTGCCCTTTATTGGCTCATTTTTCTTTTCTTTCTGCCGCTGATTTTGGGCGTATTGGATTTGCAAGGTCCACTTCAGCCTGTGCAAAACTTGCTGAATGAAATCCTGGCAGCGCTGCCAAAAATCTTGAAAGCAGTGCTGATTGGTGTCGTTGGCTGGGTCATTGCCCGTATTGTGCGCGGTATTGTCACAAACCTGCTGACGGCAGCGGGAGCCGATCGCTTGGGTGCTCGTTTTGGCTTGAGCCGTAGCGCTGGCGGACAGTCGCTTTCCTGGATTATCGGCACGATCGTCTATGTGTTGATCCTCATTCCAACGGCGACAGCAGCACTGGATGCGCTCCAGATTCCCTCGATTTCCGGTCCAGCGACAGCCATGCTGAACCAAATCCTCAATGCGCTGCCTCAGATCTTTACAGCGGTGCTGATTCTGGTTGCAGCCTACGTGATTGGCAAGTTTGTAGCGGAGCTAGTCACGAATATTTTGACTGGCATTGGGTTTAACAACGTTTTTAACTGGTTAGGTCTTCAATCGCCTTCTACTCCTGGCTTCCAATCTTCAGCACCTAGCCCCTCGATGGGAGGACAGACAACGCTCCAAGATCCAACATCCCCACGGATGCCCACCACCACGCGCACACCTTCAGAAATTGTCGGTGTCGTTGTGCTAGTTGGCATTGTGCTGTTTGCAGCGGTGGCAGCGATCGATGTATTGAACTTCCCCGGCTTGAAAACCATCGTGGTGGGACTACTCGCCGTGTTTGGTCAAATTCTTGCAGGGCTGATTGTGTTTGCGATCGGGCTTTACCTGGCAAACCTCGCGTTCAGCATCATCAGTAGCTCCAATACACCCCAGTCAAGAATTCTGGGGCAAACGGCACGGGTGGCGATCATTGCGCTGGTTTCAGCAATGGCGCTTCAACAGATGGGCATTGCACCCAACATTGTCAATCTTGCGTTTGGCTTGCTATTGGGAGCGGTAGCAGTAGCGATCGCGATCGCCTTTGGGTTAGGTGGTCGTGATGCGGCGGGTGAACAAGTCCGAGAGTGGCTCGATTCGTTCAAGCAAAACCGATAACATTGCACGATCGCATGAGCTAGATCCCCGACTTCTCAAAGAAGTCGGGGATCTAATATTTACACCCCCCGAATTTCATCAAGCCTTGTTTTTACAGCCTGGATGTCCTGCCACATCAACCATTTGGGTTGTCCCCTTTCGCGCGATTGGTTACGCAACAGGTACGCTGGGTGAAAAATCGGCATATACAGGCGATCGTCCTGTTCAATCCATTGCCCTCGCACTTTAGTAATACCCTGCTTGATGCCCAGCAACCCCTTCAACGCTGTGGCACCTGTTAGCAAAATAATCTTTGGATTAACCAGGCGGATCTGTTCCATCAAGTAGCCTTTGCACGCCTCTGCTTCATCCGTGGTTGGCGTACGGTTTTCTGGCGGACGGCACTTCACCACATTGCAGATAAATACATCCTGTTCAGCGCTGAGGTTGACCGACTCTAGAATCTTGTCCAGCAATTGCCCTGATTTGCCAACAAACGGCTTGCCCTGCTCGTCCTCGTTTTGTCCTGGTCCTTCACCCACAATCATAATGGGAGCCTGCATACTGCCTCGCGACACAACGGCATTGGTGCGGGTCTGCCCTAACGCACAACGAAAGCAGCGATTGCAATGCGCCTGCATCTGCTCCATCGTCTGATAGGTGCCAACAGGAATGGGGACTCTGGCAGCCGTAGGAATTTGCTCTGGGTCAAAGTTTTGGGGCGGCGGAGCGCTGCTACTGGTGGGAAGGTTAAATAGGCTGATCTGGTCTTCAGTTGCCATGAATCTGCAAAAAAAAAGCGTAGAGCGGTGGGTAGATGCTCGTTAGGAGTCTGAATTCCCCTCGATCGGGGTCGTTCTCCTGAGTCCTTTAAATTCTAGGGTAATCGTTCAGGGTTCGACCATGCTGGGGAGAATTTGGGATCAGGAGGGTGGAAGGGTAAAGCGATGAGAGGGTGAAGAGGTGAGAGAGTGGAAGGGTGAAGAGGTGAAAGGGTAAAGGTAGAAAATTGGAGAAGTGGGGTTGCAACTAAGAGCAATCAGTAGTCTCAATGGTGATGAGAACCCTTTGTTCTTTGAGTTCCTTCACTTCTTCACTCCTTGTCCCAATGGCGGGGAGAACCCTTTGTTCTTTGAGTTGTACTGCATCGCCTGAGTCTTGCTAGGTGGCTCGCAGATACGCGGCGGCTTCTGCGATCGTCACCTGAGGAAAGGCTTTGTAGAAGCGACTGACGCTGTAGAAAGGATGAGGCGTTGCCAGGATAATGACCCGATCGCCGTAGGTGTGTAAAAACGGCATGAGTTCAGCCGGTGCTACAGGCGCACAGATCCAAAGCTGGGCAGGCTGCTGCGCTCGTAAGGCTTCGATCGCGGCTGCCATTGTCATACCGGTCGCAATGCCATCGTCTACCAGAAGGGCGATCGTGCCCTGTGCGCTAAACCGAGGGCTGTTGGGCGAAAGTTCCTCTAGCTGTGCCTGGGCGTGGGCGTGAGCCTGCTGTAACGCTACGTCGTCCTGGTTCGGTGGCGTTAGCGCTCCCGTCGTTTCCTGCCAGTTCTTTAGCGTATTGCTGTGATGGGATACGGCTGCACTGCGATGACGCTGGCTATCCCAAACGACGTAACCATCGGCTGTCACTGCTCCGATCGCCAATTCGGGATTATCAGGACGGGTAATTTTTTTCGCCACGATGACATCCAGCGGGCAACCCAACCGCTGCGCGATCGGTTGCGCGATCGGCAGACCACCCTTGGGCAGTGCATAAACGACAAATGTTGCCGTCAGGTCAAGCTGCGTTACTTCCTGTAAAACAGCCTGCGCCAGTTGTTCGCCTGCCTCATGGCGATCGGCGAAACGCAGGGTCGAGCTAGCGTTTTGAAATGGTAGAAGTGACATCCCACCCCCTTCCGTCCATTGCAGAATCTACTTTTATGATGACTGATTTTTTCTGGTCGGCTGATGCCAACACTGTTTTTGTTCAAAAGCTAGCGCGGTGTTTCTGCACCCAGTTCCCTTGAACACGGGTTGGCGCGAAGGACGCTTCTGCCATCATCATTAGTAAAATGGTAGTAGTCCAGTCTCCGGAATCGCCTCCAGGCACGGCGTATCTGTTTACTATCACAAACATGGCGAGTTCTCCTAACCGCGACACATAAAGCCAACAGTCTGTGTTTCCTGTTTCTTCGGCACCTCTACTCCTATGTGGCAACAACCTCAAGTGCGTCGCTGGCTTCCCTCTCTGACATTGGTGTTTTTGGCTGCGTGTTCGCAGGCACCACCTCCCATTCAGTTGTCCGAAGCGCCCAGCCCGATCGCGACACCCTCTGAAAGCTTCTCTACTCCGTCACCGCTACCGTCTGCTATCACTCCATCCCGCCCACTGCCTGGGACAAAACCTGTGGGTCAAGCACCTGCGATCGACCCTGTTCCAGCTAGCGAACCAGCCGTTAAACCAGCCGTTAAACCACCAGCACCGATCGCTACTCAGCCAGCAGCCAAGCCTCGGCTAGCCGTCACACCCACATTCCAGGCAACCCCTCGCATGGCAGGTTTCTCGACGGATGGCAACTATTTCATCTATCTAGAAAGCTCACGGGATACGGGTGCTGGCATTCCCAAAGCGGCACTCCAGCTTGTTAATGTTGCCTCTAATCGCTGTGTGGAAAATGGCTGCATCGAAACACGCTATGGCGAAGAAGAGGCAGCGACGGCGATCGCCGAAGCCGAAACCGCGTTGTTGAAGCAAACCTGGAAAGTACGGCAAGACCTGAACCTTACGCCACCCATCGCAGGGGTAGATCTGCCGATTCTGTCACGCGCACGTGCCGCTGATGGCACCGAAACTGTGACGGTAAAACCCACCGATACTAGCCCACGGCTACAACTGCGGCTGCGTCAAACTAGCGCCCAGGACAAAGCCGCGATGCAACTTGAGGTGAACTACGACGGACAGCAGCGATCGCTCGATTCCCTCAGCAATTTTCGTACCAACATCGTGGACTATGCCATCCGCAAGGTGACACTCTCACCCGATGGCAAACGAGTGGCTGTGCTGATTACCACCACAAAACCGACCTTTGAAGGCACCCTGGGAACAACGCTCATTCAGGGCTTTTCGCTGTAGGAATGAGAAGTGAGGAGGAAAGGAGAAAGGATAAGGGATAAAGGATGAAGTATAAATTAGCCTTTAGCCTTCAGCCTTTAGATTTCTCTCTTGCACATCAATCAGATCTTGATTGACCCTGCTTCACAGTTGCGTAGCCACAATCGAATCGCGTCTGCTGTAACGCTCTGGCTGCTTTCGCGGGGTGGGGTAATGGGTTGGCGATCGACAGGATAACCACCAATCTGGGAGAACAACAGCGCCAGCCGCCAGCCGCCAGTGGTGCGTGCCAAAAATAGCCAATGGAACTGCTGAAACTCTGCAACACCCTTGCCCACATACTGCCGCTCCAGCACTGTGAAGAAAATTTGATGCAGGTTCGCATCAGGCAAGCTCTGGTCTTCGCTGGCATCGGTTGGTAACGGCGTAAAATCTGGCTGACTGGCAATAATTGCATAGGTCGGTGTGGTTTTGCGCGGCACTAACCGAATCGTAGAGCGGTTAATGTAGCCGGGTAAATCCCGCAGCATCGCAGTGGTTAGTGGTTCCAGCGTGGCAGGACAGGTGAATTTTTGGGCGAGGTGGGGAATAGGAAGTGGGGAGTGGGGAGTGGGGAGTGGGGAGTGGGCTTCGACGTGAGCGCTCAGCCGAACGGGAGTGGGGAGTGGGGTGCGATCGCTCATCGTTGCTCCGGCTGGCGCTGCCAAGAGTGCAACGCTACCTAGCCCGATCGCGATCGTCCCCAACGTTCGATTCTGCTTCACTACTGTTACCCGATCGACAGCCACCTACACCTTACACCCCATTACCTTGAGGCTCTATTCCATCTCTACCACCGTTGCCAGTTCCTCACAGATGCGCTCAAACGCTGCCACGGGATCTGCTGCTGCTGTAATGGGGCGACCAATCACCAAGTAGTCTGCTCCGGCTTTGAGGGCTGCGGCTGGTGTGACGGTGCGCCGCTGATCTTTTGCCTCTGCCCATGTGGGTCGCACGCCAGGGCAGATCAGCAGAAAATCATTGCCGCAGACCTGTCGTAGTGACGCAGCTTCTTGGGGTGAGCAGACGGCTCCTGATAACCCATTCTGCTGGGCTAAGAGCGCCATGTGCAGCACATACTCTGGTAGCTCCAGGGGCACTTTAAGGTCAAAGGCAAGCGATCGCGCGGTCAAACTGGTCAGCAGCGTAATTGCCAGCAGTTTGGGGGGAGCGATCCCCGTTTCTGCTGCGCCTGCCTCTGCTGCCATCTGAGCGGCTTGCAACGTCTCTTTCCCATTAGTCGCATGGAGTGTTACCAAATCGACCCCATGACGCGCTGCTGCACGGCAGGCACCCGCAACCGTGTTGGGAATATCGTGAAATTTTAGATCGAGAAAGATCCGTTTCTGCCGCGCTTTCAGTGCTGTTAAAATGCTGGGTCCACTGCTGACGAAGAGTTCTAAGCCAACTTTCCAAAAGGTGACTTGCGGTAACTGCTCGACCAGCGCGATCGCCTCACGCTCACTCGACACATCCAACGGTACAATCACGCGCTCTGCAACAGACACAGTGGCTCAACTCACTCAACGAGTCCAGTCTACCGCTAGCGGTCAGCCACCAGCGGTCAGCAGTCAGAGAAAAGAGAAACACCGTGTTTTAAAGTCCAGATGCTTATAGCCTTGGCGACTGAAGTCGCGGCTACACGGACACTAGCGTAGCCATGCCCGAAGGGCTATAAACTGCCTCTAGCCTGACGGCATTCAAGCAACGCAGGTTCTAAAACCCTTGGCTTTCCGTAGTCCGCGTCGGCGGACTTTGTCTACGTAGTCGCGGTTTTAACCGCCAGACACTTCTCAAACGACCTCTAAGAGAGTGTTTGTAAATGAGTATTAAGCTGTTTTCTCTTTCCATCGGGTGTGATTCTTGGTCAATCGTCTGAGCATTAAGCGAATCATCACCACATAAACCATACCCGCATGATTCTCAGGCAGGCGTTCATAATCTCGCGTTAAGCTCCTAGCCTTATCGAGCCAAGCCCAAGTCCGTTCCACTAACCAGCGCAAGGGTTCGACTTCAAAAGTCTTCGTACTGACCCGTTCCGAAATCTCCATCACGACCCCATACACCACTGCAATGTCTGTGACTAAATCGCCCCGGTAGCTCTTGTCCGCCAGAATTTTACTGACCCGACCATACTGCTCTAACACCCAAAAGAGCACCCAGGGGGCGACTTTCAGATCGGCACAATTAGCCGCACTGACATGGCATTTCAGGACTAACCCTAAAACATCGACAGCGATATGACGCTTGCGACCTTGCACCTTTTTGTTGCCATCAACGCCGATTTCGTCCCCCCTTTTTGACCCAGTTTCACCGACTGGCTGTCTATGATGGTTAAACTCGGCTCAGACTCCCGCCCCACGGACTGACGCACGATTTGCACCAAAGCCATGTTGAGCGCTTCCCACACACCCAACTGCACCCAGGTGCGAAAGTAGGTATAGACCGTTTGCCAAGCAGGAAAATCGGCCGGTAAATTGCGCCATTTCACGCCATTATCGGCGCGGTAATAAATCGCATTTAACACTTCCCGCAAGTCCACTTCCCGCGCTCGTCCCACTGGTTTCTCTGGCGGCAGTAGAGGTTCGACCTTGACCCATTCGGCATCCGTCAGGTCACTTGTATACTGCTTGCGTTCTAGCATGGCTTCAAACTGAGTCTGGGTGATAAGGATAAGCCTGCAAAATCTGCATTAACCTGGCTACATTTTGCAATATTTGTTTACAAACACACTCTAAGCTGTGTCGTTGCTTCGATCGCTCTACAAAGCTGTTCATCTTTCTCACCGTTGCTGAGAGTGTCATTTACTTTTCTTCATATAATGGAAGAGGGAACCTTCTATCAAACTGCTTCAGTGAGACTTACTCTATGACCTCCGGTATCGACCAGGACGCTTTGAGAGATGCTCAGCCTTTAGATGCTGTACCGTCCTGGCAAATCAAGCTGCTCTACGATGGTGAGTGCCCACTGTGCTTGCGAGAAGTTAACTTTCTACAGAAGCGAGATGATGGTCGTGGGCTGGTTGCCTTTGTGGATATTGCCGACGATCGCTACAATCCAGCCGAGCATGGCGGCGTTGACTTTGAAACAGCGATGGGACGCATTCATGCCGTCTTGCCCAATGGCACCGTGATTCAGAATGTCGCAGTGTTTCGCCACGTCTATGAGGTGCTGGGCATGGGTTGGGTCTATGCCGCCACAAAACTACCGCTGATTGGGGCGATCGTCGATTTTGCGTATGGCATCTGGGCAGATTGGCGGCTGGCACTGACCGGACGCGCTAACCTGGCGACTATTGTGGCTGCACGTCAGCAGCGTCTTGCATGCAACTCGCCCGATCGCTGCCGTCTCTAAACGCAATCTGCTTTAATAAAGATGCCTGGTTGCTCCGAAAAAATTGGGGATCGATCACAGATCTGACACAGATAAGTGTACTGTGGCTGTGAAGCAGCACTGTCTACAGTTCCAAGTGAATAAAATTTTCACCCGGAATGTCGCTTGCTCGTAGTGTAGATAACAGTCCGTGGCAAAAAGTAGGTTGGCTGTGAAGAAGCAATGGTTGGTTGGGTTTGGTATCGCAGCACTGGCACTTTTGCCAACAGCACCCGCGCAGGCAGGGAAGATTGAGATGCAGGTGTATCGATCGGTCGATCGCCAAGATCCTCAAACGGCTCGTTGTCCTGAAAAAGTAATGGTGATGGAACAGCCGCAGCCTTACCGCGAGGCCAGCTATGCGATCGACGGCAGTGCCAATCTAAGCCAATTAGCCGATCGGTTTGCCGTTGCCGCCGCTGATGACTTTAGCGTGACCTGGGTTGGCACCCTTAAGCCTGCTTACCAGAAGTGCAAAGCCACTGCCCGCATTGTAAAGAATGATGGCGAAGCGTATCTAACTCATTCCTACCTGCGTCTTAGATTCAATAGTGGCAAAGTTTATCTCATCCTCGACATGACGGGCATGAGTGATGTCAACCAGCTTACAACCGCTATCCTCCGTAAGGGCGTGCGTAACGGCAACCCGTTTTGGAGTTGGGGCGGCACCGATTAGTCGCACCACAATGATTTGAGTCACAGTCGATCGCAGTAGTACCCCTGTAGTCACCTTCAAGCGCACCCATTCTTTTGGTGCGAGCCGTCATGTTTTACTTGTCCCAGAAGCTCATTTGGTGCAGTCTGCTTGCTTTGACTAGCGGTGGCGTTGGGCTGGCAGTAGCATCGCAGTCAGGAACATCGCAGTCAGACATTACAGTGCCGCCTGTGTTGGATACTAAAGTGCCACCAGCAGGCGCGATCGCGATCGCAGGGCAACCCGTCGCAGACATTCCCTTTAAAGTATGTGGCGAGGCGCAAACGTGGGCACGCCCTACCCAGGCAGCCCAAACGAAGAAACTTCAGAGTTTGCCGCGTTACGAGAGTAACAGGGTTAGCCCAGAGCTAAAGGCTCTGTCTCAGCGCTTTTGGCAGCAAGAGATCTTCTCGTTTACACAATATGGTCTGAGCTTGCGGATGGAACCCATCTACCTGTCAGGGCTGTGGACGGTGGAAGATAGGCTCTGGAAGTGCTATGACTCGACGGATGTCACTCAAATTAACGCTGGCAAAATAGCGGAAGTATGGGTGCTATCCCATCGCGTGACTCGTGTGCAATGGACGGGTGAGCAATACGTGATGGTTGTGCAGCCTGCTCAAGCAGGAGTGCAGTTCATCCAGTTTCCCCGCCGCGAATCGCGATCGACCCTACCGCTCAAGGTCATTACCGAAAAAGGCACCAAGCTTAATGTCGTTGCTGGCAATTAACTGTAAGGCTTAGGATTGATTAAAACACACGCTTACATTGGTATCTAAGGCTTAACAGCTAGTTCATTCTTAAAGCCGTCTGTAGGGCAACATGGTTGAAAAATTAACTGTGAGTTCAAGGGCGCCGATCGTTCGCTTGACGCGATCGAAAAATAGGTGTCTCTAAACTCATTCCATCAACCAGTTAAACAAACCTTCTACCGTAAGGTTAAAGTCAGTAGCAAAGGCTGGTACTGGTAAGCGTGTCCCCGATTCATCGTAGACAGTAGTCGGTTGATCCGGTTGGTAAACAAACACAGATTGCTCATCTGGATCAATCAGCCATCCCATCTGAGTGCCATGCTTGAGGCAATGCAGAATATTTTTGGTCACTTTAGTCTGACTCTGATCGGGCGAAAGAATTTCGATCATCCAATCAGGCGCAAGGGGGAAAACGTTGGCGACTCCACCACTTTCCTTGCGTGGGATTCTATTCCACAGAAATATAGCAAGATCCGGTACAGTGGAGCGTCCACCAAAAGTACAGCGTAATTCTATAAAAGCCCGTGCAATGTGGTTAGGTTTGACGATCAGGTTGATTGCAGGTGCTAATTCAGTCTGAATGGCACTGTGCTCCCCTTGTGGCATTGGTTTCTGGATGATAAGCCCATCAATGTACTCGCTAGCGGGTTCAGTCTCCGGCAACTGTAAAAATTGTTCTAGCGTAAGGTTTTTAACAGGAGTTTGTACCATTTTAAGTCTCCCTTAAGAGGAGTACGTTAGCGCTACTCTACTTTTATTCTACAAACGTCTTCGGTTGCTGTCGTCATTACACACTGCGCTGGTAAAGACGTAGAGTTTATGGGTAAGAGTGCGAGTTGCTGACCGTTGCAAAACTTTGCTGGTAGACTACCATGCCGAATTTTGATTACTCTGGAGAAGACGAGCAACCGCTCGGCACCGTCTTCGATATACTGCAACCATCGACTGCCAGCTAAGGATGATTCTCGATGAAGCGCCAACACCCAGAAGTTCTCGCTTTTTTGTCCCAAAGTGGGATCACGCTCTCGGTCTTGTTGCTCTCGCTGGGTGCCACGGTGCAACCGGTGCGATCGTCCCCGACTGAACGATCACTGGGTCAAGCGATGCCACTGGCGCAGCTACAGACAGGCACACCGTCCGCACCATCGCAGAGCAGCAGCGATCGCTCCCTGGCGCGGATGACAACCCTGTTTAACGTGCTGCTGGGCATTTTGCTTGTGCTATTGACAGCGACGATCGCGGCACTATGGCTCTTGCGTCGTGCGGTGATTCAAGAAATTGCGACCCGCGCCACAGAGCAGCTAGAAGGGTTGCAAGAACTGGAAAGCCAGATTGCCAAAACCAGAGAAAATGCGAAGACCATTCTAGAGGAAGTCGAAACGATCGCCGATGATGTTGCCGAGGAAGCCGAGCAGTTTCAGCAAGACGTGGCGAAGGAGCGTGATACACTGGCGGGCTTGATCGTTGCCTTGGCGCAGTCCAAAACCAAAATGCTGGCTGACCTTGCAACACAGCTTGTCACATCCAAGCAAGCGCTAGAGGACTTGGGCATCACGCTTGCAGCACAGCTTACAAGTTCGCAGTTAGACATTGAGCAGCAGCAGACTACCGCACTCGAACAACTGGCAGCGTCAGAACAGGAGTTTGCCGCCCACCTTGCCAAACTTCAGGCAGCGGCTGTTGCCCAGCAAACGCTCATGATTGGTCACCTGGAGCAGCTTAAAACCGATGTGAAGCCGCATCTAGACGCAGTACAGTCCGATGTGCAGCAGCAAAAAGAGCACACACTGCAAGCCTTAGCGGCATCGTCACGAGCGTTTGCCGAGCAATTGGCTGAGTTGCAGTTGACCGTCAAGCAACAGCGCGATCGCAGCCTCGAAGGTCTAGCAACGCTGACGGCTGACTTTGCACCACAATTGTCGCAACTGCAAGCAGAGGCACAAGAGCGACAGCAGGCGATTCTGCAAAAACTAGCAGGAGCCGAACGCGACTTTGCGAATCAATTCCTTGATTTGCAACTGTCTGCAAGGCAGCAGCGCGATCGCATTCTAGAGCAGTTAGAGCAGGAAAAAGCTGACTTTTCGCCACGGCTGGAGCAGCTTCAGTCTGAGGCGCAACAGCGACAAAATGCCGTCTTGGAACGCCTGGAGACATCGGAACGCGAGTTTGCTACTCAGTTAGTTGAGCTACAGACGATCGCCAATCAACAAAAAGATCGCATTCTCGAAAACCTGGAGCAGCTTCAAGCTGATGTGACACCGCAACTGTCTGATTTTCGCCTGGATGTGCAAGAGCGGCAGGAGCAAGTGCTTCAGCGCTTAGAAGCATCGGAACGAGAATTTACGGCACAACTGGTTGATCTGCAAGCGATCGCACAGCAGCAAAAGGATCGCATTCTCGAACATCTAGAACAACTGCAAGCCAACTTTTCACCGCAGCTTTCAGCCTTAACGACCGATGTTGAACAACAGCGCGATCGCCTCACGCAAAAGTTGGAAGCAGTCGATCGGGAATTCACAGAAACCCTAACCACGCTGCAAACGGATGCTCAAAATCAAAAGCAAACGATTTTGAGTGATTTAGAACAAATAAAGACGGAACTCGCACCCCAAATTGCCAGTTTTCAGTTAGATGCTCAACAGCAAACGCAGCAAAAACGCGATCGCATTCTGGCAGAACTTGAAACCTTAGAAGCCGAATTTACGACCCAAATTTCTGAACTTAAAGTAACTGTTTCAGAACAAAAAGACGACGGGTTGCAAACGATCGAAACATTGCAGTCTGAACTCACAACTCAACTAACAGCACTCCAGGCAGAAGCTCAAACTCAGAAAGATGACATCCTCAAGCAGTTAGCAGAAGCCTCACCCGTTTCTGAAGCAGCCGTTGCTACATTAGAACAGAAATTGAAAGACTTGATGGCGCAGCTTGAGCTACTGAAAGCCAACCGTCCTGAACTATTTATCGATGTGAATAAGTACATCAGTCAGGGACACGAACTCTTTGCTGAAGGAAATCATGAAGCGGCGATTTTGCGCTTTGATAAAGTAGTGGAACTCCAGCCAGACAATGCCGATATCTGGTATCAACGGGGAATAGTGCTGCAAAAGATTCAGCGCCACGAACCTGCGATCGAATCGTTTGATCACATGCTGAAACTCAAGCCCAAAGAAGATAAAGGCTGGTTTTGCCGAGGCATGAGTCTAGCGCGGCTCAAGCGCTATGAAAACGCGATCGCCTCCTACGACAGTGCGTTAGACAACAAGCCTGACTATCACGAAGCCCTGGTAAATAAAGGAGTAGCGCTGGGCATTTTACGACGACATGAAGATGCCTTTAATGTGTTCGATCGTGCCGTGCAGTTTAAACCAGATGATGCCGTTGCGTGGATGAATCGTGGACTGGCATTGGAAACGTTAGGACGGCATAAAGATGCGATCGCCTCGTTTGATGAGGTCATTCACTTCAATCCCGATTCGTACAAAGCTCTGGATAAACGTGGCTATGCCCTGGCTCAATTGGGTCGCCATAAAGATGCGATCGCTAGTTTCAACAAGGCACTTGATTTGAAACCAGACCATGCCAGCGCCTACTACAACCGTGCCGTTAGTCATGCGTTTCTGGGTGAAGCTGATTTTGCGTTGGAAAGCCTGGAAAAAGCGATCGAATTTAATCGCAGCTACCGCAAGGAAGCGAAGGAAGATGTTGCCTTCGATGAACTCTTGAACGACGATTGGTTCCAGAAATTAGTTGGTAGTTAAAACAGGCAGTTTCACAAATTGTAGGTTAGTCAAAATTCCGCCATGCCGCTTAGGAAGTTTGTGAAACGCTGGTGTAAAGCTCTCTGGCTGGCTGTGCTGACACCGACGATCGCCCTTAATGCCATTGCCTGGATGCAAGCTCGCAGCATGACGCAGTTTGTAGCAAACGGTCAGCGCACTGCAAAACCAGAAAAGCTATCGATGACAGGCAAACTGACGGTTGCCTTAATGGGTGTGGCACTGCCCAGACCGACCAATCGGCGCACACCGAGCGATGAAGGCTTGGCATACGAGACGCATCAGATTCAGATGGGCGATCGCGAATCACTAGAAGCCTGGTTTATACCGCAGCGATCGTCGCGTGGCATCGTCTTGCTGTTTCCACCCTACGCCAATAGCAAAGATGTGCTACTGCCCGCCGCAAAAATCTTACATGGTTTGGACTATGACGTGCTGCTGATTGATTTTCGCGGCGCAGGCGGTTCCAGTGGTAGCGACACTACACTAGGTATCCGAGAAGCAGATGATGTTGTGCAGTCGGTTGCTTATACGCAGCAAACGTGGTCGAAGCGTCCGGTGATTCTCTATGGTGCCTCAATGGGTGCGACTGCTGTGATGCGGGCAATTGCTCACAAGGGCATTAAACCCGCTGCCGTAATTTTAGAAAGCCCCTTTGATCGCCTCCTCAATACCGTGCGTCACCGCTTTACTGCAATGGGCATTCCTACGTTTCCTGGTGCAGAACTAATTGTTTTTTGGGGTGGCGTACAGCAACACATTGATGGCTTTGCTCACAATCCAGTGGAGTATGCCAGCGTGATCAAATGCCCTGTGTTGCTCTTGCATGGTGGGGCAGATACGCGAGTAACAAAACAGGACGCGATCGCCATTTATGATAATCTCCCAGGACACAAACAGTTTGTAGTATTTTCCAACGCTGTAGGACATGGTTCATTGGCAGTCGATCATCCTGACCTATGGAAACAACAGATACAAGCTTTTCTGAAGCAAGCGAGTTAGTAGCCTTTGAGAGAATAAAAACAGGCAGCGGAGATAGTAAGGATGACGGGGCAATTAGCGATTGTATTGAGGAAACTGAAAAACTGTCTTGTGCTGCTCTTACATGGTGAGGCAGATACACGGGTAACAAACAGGACGCGATCGAGCATTTCATCATGATTCAGCGTTAATACTATGAAACTCAAGCTGGTTAGCAATTTTAGTGGCTTGCTATAATGCTCTCAAAACTTGAACCCTCCTGAAATTCTCATGACATCCCAGCAGCTTGAAGAACGATCGCAACAGCTTGAAGCGCGGGTCGAAGCGTTAGAGGGAGAGTTAGCGCAAATGAAGCAAATGCTATCCGGGTTCTTTCAGAAAAAAGCGCCCTGGTGGTCAGAAGTTGCGGGTAGCTTTGAACACGATCCGACTTTTGATGAAGCAGTTCGCCTCGGACGGGAATGGCGTAAGTCTGCTGAGTAGATCCTTGAAATTCTGTCATGTACATTCTTGATACTGAATCATCTCAGCCTGATTCAACGGAACGGACAAGAAGGAAAGCAAATCTTGTCACGTCTCGAAACGGTTGAAGCGCTTGAAGTGGTAGTAACTGTAATTACTTACGAAGAGCAAGTCAGAGGGCGGCTAGCTGTTTTATCCAGGACAAAAACCTTGGATGAACAAGTTCTTGCCTATCAAGGATTACAGAAACTTGCAGCGGACTACCAAACAATTGTTCTTGTCCCTTTTCACCGTATAGCCGCTTTAGAGCATCAACGCTTGCGAAAAACTTATCCGCGCTTAGGGAGTATGGATCTAAAGATTGCCGCGATCGCTCTAACCAATAATGCAACTCTGCTCACCCGCAATGTGTCAGATTTTGGACAGATTGCAGAACTACAAGTCGAAGATTGGTCAGTCGTACAAATCGACGATCGTGCTTAGATTTGCACCCAGTCTGTACGATCACACTGATGCAGGCATTTGAATAAGATGGGCGATCGCAGCCATCGTTGCTCAATCTTGCAATTGCTGATGCTGGGTCTTAATTGGCTTTTGATGCTGCTAGACACTGGAGACAACAGGTACAGTCGTTTTTGCAAACTCAGCAACGATAAGATGGAGTTTAATGCTTATCAGGTTCGTTGGTTTAATGCTCTCCCTTTCTCCTACCCTCAAAGAACGGCTTGCCACACCACTGAAGATTGGACACTTTGAGGTCAACAGTCGCGTGTTGCAGTCGCCGTTATCGGGCGTTACCGACCTGGTGTTTCGACGGTTGGTGCGTCGTCATGCGCCAGAGTCGATGATGTATACCGAGATGGTCAACGCGACGGGGCTGCACTATGTGAAAGAACTGCCCATCATCATGGAGGTTGATCCCAACGAACGCCCGATCAGCATTCAGTTGTTTGATTGTCGTCCTGACTTTCTCGCAGAGGCAGCGCAGATGGCAGTGGCAGAAGGAGCCGATACGGTAGACATCAACATGGGTTGTCCAGTGAACAAGATCACCAAGAATGGTGGTGGTTCCTCGCTCTTGCGCGACCCAGAAACAGCAGAGGCGATCGTCCGTTCCGTTACCAAAGCCGTTGATGTGCCTGTTACCGTCAAAACTCGCATCGGCTGGACGGATCAGGAAATCACGATTCTGGACTTTGCCAAGCGAATGGAAGATGCAGGCGCACAGATGATCACGGTGCATGGACGCACGCGATCGCAGGGTTACAACGGCAACGCAAAGTGGGAATGGATC
>JBGTJW010000481.1:0-2883 GCA_041744955.1 Stenomitos sp.
TGCGGCAACGAGTCGGGCGCTTAGTGCGTCAAACATTGTCCTTCTCGAAGAAGTTGAGTAATCACATTGGAGCGGTTTGGGACTTTGTGCATCACTACAATGCCTCATTGCAAGTCTGAACATTACTATGCATGACTACCGAGAACTGAACCTTGGCCATTGGCATCACTGACCACTTCGTATTTTTCCAAGGCTGATGCCAGGTATTTCAATGCCTCCTGGTACTCCTGAGCCTGTTTTAGGATCAGTCCAAGTGTATGCAATGCATGGGCTTCTGCTCCCTGATTTTGGGTACTTTGAGCGATTTGTAAACACCCCAATCCCAATTCAAAGGCTTTGGGGTAATTCCCCAACGCATTGTAAATACTCGCCAAGTTGCCTAACGCTGCTCCCTGGCTACGGCGATGCTTGATTTCTTCTGCCAGATCGAGGGACTGTTGATAGCAAGCCATCGCTTGTTCCCAGGCATTCTGACTCTTGTAAAGATTGCCAATTCCCATCAGTGCCCCACATTCTCCTAGCCGATCACCAAGATCCTTTGCTAGAGCTAAATGCTGTTCGTAATAACTTAGCGCTTTCGATGGCTGACCCAGTATATCGAAAACGTGACCTAAACTACCGAGTGCCTGACCTTCCTGCACTCGATCGCCGATTTGACGGCTAAGGAGCAGTTGATCCTCATGGCACCTCTGAGCTTCCTGATAATTTCCAAGAGAATGTTGGGCAATGCCTAAATCGCCCAACGCATTCATTTCCTCACTTCGGTTGCCCAGATTTCTGCTGAGAGTAAGTCGCTGATGATGATACTTAGCAGCCTTGATGTAATTACCCGTAGCATGATTGGTAATACCCAGTAGTCCCCAATAGCGTAGGCGCCGAACCGGATCGTCAAGCGCTTCAACGATATCACCATATTTCTGGCAACAGTCCAGCACTACGGTATAGTCCCCAAGTGCGTGGTAGGTATGGCTCAATCCGTCTAACAGTAGAGCCTCCTGGTTCAAGGGCAAATTGCCCAGAAGCGGTTGGTAAAGTGCAAGGCGTTCGTTGTTATAACCCCATGTTCCAAGCTGATTGTGGAGTGTTTCTGTGGTTGGAGTATGAAGCTGGAGCTCTAGCAAACTATACGCGAGTTGCCAGCATTCCAACTGACATAAGTGATAGAAGGCTTCGAGATAACCTTTTACTATTTCTAGATTGGTGGCTTTGGGCGACGGTTGATAGAGCTTTAACCAGTTTCTCGCAGCGGTATATTGCGATTTCAAGTAAGGCGTAAGCGTTTTGGGAGGAGTCCTCAAGACAATATCGATCGCTGCTTCAATTGAGGCAGTAACAGATACTGAAGGCACCTGGAGAACTTCTGGCATAGCTGTCTAAGGATGAATGGCACTAACGGAAGCTAAAAGTCCTGATAGACATAGGATACAAAATCTATTATGGCAATCCTAGTGAAGCGGCAACCCCTTATCTTGATCGCTCTCAAGTCATGGCTGGAACCACCTCATTTTTGCCTATGCCACTATTTATAGCCGTAGTCACACTGGTTAGGACGGGGTGCAGGGGTAGAACCCCTGGCTGGGGGCGAAGCCCCCACACCCCCTTTGATCCCAATGTCCTAAGTTCTGTGGCAATAGCTATATGTCACCTATCGCCATAAAAGAGTTGTCATTTAACGAATTATTCACGTCGTTAAAGAATTAACTGCTTTGAGCCGTAAAAAGTTGAAAGGCAGTAGGAGCAAGGTATTCCAGCAATGAGACAGACATGGGACAGTCGATTGCCAAAATCACAGATTAAGTGCGTTGTTTTTGGGAAGCGAAATTAACAAATTCACTGCGTTGCGAATGCGGACAGAAAGCGTGTAAAGCCAGAAGGAAAAGGGGATTGAGGCTCATTTTGCTGCGGGTTAGGATTGCAAGCAACCGCTCAGTTTCAGGATGTTCCTGTTTCAGGATGATCATGATAAAGAGATAGTGCCTCAAAGCAGCAGGTGTTTGAGGTACGTTCCTGCTTGGATCGCAGACTGATCCAGGGCTGAAGCACTTAATTTGTTCAAGCGCTTATTATCGTCTCAGACTCGTCTCAATGTCGGGGTTGAGCTAATTTCAACCTATTGAACATCGTACGAGTTGACATCCTTTTCTGGGATTTGGGCTTAGACCCCCATTTGGGGACGAATCCTTGCGGGCACCCACTACCGTTTGATGTGCTTGAACACCTCATCGCGTGCCTCGATCGCCCATTTCAAGCTGGGGTCAAGGGCGATCGCTGGATGAGTTTTTCATCAATCGTTTGAGAACAGCAGCTAAAGCGGCTAGATTACCAAACAACAGATGTTCCAGAATATTGGCTCGTTTATATCAAGCAGGAGAACGTCGGTTTCTTGCACTTGGGCAAGGCAAAACGGACGGTATCAAAGCTCCAGTCTTCCTGGGGTAACTTTCATGCCCGTTCAGCTTTGGGTATCAGAAGAAGAAAGCGTCTCCCCGACAAACACCGCTCTCTTTGAAATTGGCGCGAAGGCTCAAACGAACTCATGTCGGTGCACAAAGGTCGTCTCCCCTCGCGATCGAGTCTGGTTGGAAAGTAGTCCCAAAAACCTTACTTTCCTTTGGAAGAAGGCGGTTCATGCTCCCCAACCCATCTTTCAATTAATCCCGACACCACATCACTCATATTGATTTCATTCTGAGTACAAAGAACTTTGAAGCGTAACCTGAGTGACTTTCGTAAATTGACTTTAATCACTACGGGTCAATTCCCCGCCCCTTGGGGCGCATGAGGTACAGCAGTCTGGATAGGCGCTGTTGAGCGCAGCCGAGCCGCAAAGCGTGTGAGGCGTAGCGAAGTGATACTCCGTCCGCTTGCGGCGGAGACGTTCAT
>JBGTJW010000482.1:0-8408 GCA_041744955.1 Stenomitos sp.
TATCGTTTTCCAAGAAACTGGCTAAGCACATGAGTGCGATTTGGCATTTTATCCATTACTACAACGCGCAAATTCGTTTAGAGCAAGCAAGTTGTTAAGAACTCACTTCTTTTTCCCTATCCTTTACCAAAAAGGACTACCGAATAATTTTTTACCTGAAGAGCACATTTCTTCTGGACGCCTAAATTTTCTAGGCTAGGGTGGAAGCCAAGACAGGAGTGAATAGACACCGCTTCCTCCCTTGACTCTTTTGAAGGCCGGATGGGTACGCTGTAGAGGGATGAAGTGCGTCTGCTAGGAGCGATCGTCTCAGGGGACAAGCGCATCACTATGCCGGAATCAGACTGAGAGAGAATTAACTGTGCTGCCATCGATCTTTACGACCTGCATTCCCAGAGACGAAATTCAGGCAGGCGAGTTATCCCTCGACCTGTTTGCTGCCAAACTCCGACTGGTGGTTGAGGGGAAAGCGCCGAAGGTTTATCAAGACCCCCAAACCTTTTTTGCCAACACCTTCCCGACCGATGGCTTAAAGACCTTAGTCTCCGAGGTCTTTGGTCGTCTAGTGGGCATGTCCAGTGGCTCTCCCATCATTCGCCTGGAAACCAGCTTTGGTGGCGGTAAAACCCACGATGAAATCGCTTTGTGGCATATCGCGAAGCAGGGACAGCAGATTGAAGGGCTAGAGCGCTTTGCGGATCTGGCACTAATCCCGGATCGCCCCATTCAGGTCGCGGCGATCGCCTGTCAGGATCTCGATCCGATCAATGGTGTCTATCACCCAGAATCGGGTATTACAACCTACACGCTGTGGGGTGAGATTGCTTATCAGATTGGTAATGTTGAGGGCTACAGCCTACTGCGGGGATCAGACGAGAAGCGGGTCAGCCCCGGTACGGTGGTGCTGGAGCGTTTAACCAAAGGGCAACCGACACTGATTGTGCTGGATGAAATTGCACGACATTTACGAGCGGCGAAAGCCACTACCGTGGGCAATAGCGATCTGGCAGAGCAAGTGGTGGCGTTTCTGTTTTCCTTAATGGATTTGGCAGCCAGTAGCAATAATTTGGTTTTTGTCTATACTCTCGCTTCTTCCACTGATACCTTTGGCGAGGAGACGACAGAGATTCGCGAAGCGATGCAGTCGTCGGCACGGCAAGAACGGGTGTTAAGCCCCAGTACGGACGTTGAGATCTACAACATCGTCAAGCAACGGCTGTTTAGCAGTGTGAGTGAGCAAGCAGCGGAGAACGCCGCCAGAGAGTACCTGCACACCTATAAAGCTAGCCGCAACGCTTTACCGGAGGGTTGTAAGGATGCCCGGTATGCTCAAACGGTGCAAGCCAGCTATCCCTTTCATCCCGAACTCTTCACGCTACTGACGAAAAAGCTTGCCTCTATTCCTAACTTCCAGCGCACCAGAGGCGCTCTGCGGCTATTAGCCAGAGTCATCCGGCAACTTTGGCGAGAGCCAACGACCTGGCTACCCATGATTCACCCGCATCATTTGCCGATTGGGGTCGATGAAGAAGTGACGAGCGATCTGACCTCTCGGCTAGAGCGACCGCTGATGCGCTTGCCCATTCAAGCCGACCTTTACAACCCGGATGGGCGGGAAGCCCATGCTCAATTGCAAGACCACGAGTGGCTAGCAGCGGGGAAACCACCCTTTGCCACCTGGGTCGGACGCACGATCTTCCTTCATTCCATTAACCAGGGCATTACGGCTGGCATTCGGCGACCCGAATTAAATCTGTCGCTGTTAACGCCAGGGCTAGAAAGCGGTTTCGTGGACACAGCCTTAGAACGGCTGAGTGCCGTCGCCTGGTATCTGGACAATGACCCCATTACCTCGATCGCGCGCTTCAAGGAAGAACCCTCGATCAACAAAATTGTGGCGGAAGAGAAGGAGCAAATTGGACGTGGTGAGGCAAAAGATGACCTGAGATCGCGCCGAGACACGATTTTTGCTGACAAATTTTTCAAGCTGATTCCGGCTCCAGAAAATCCGGGGGACGTGGATGATGTGGCTGACCCGGTGGCACTGTGTCTGATCGACTTTGACGAGGCAACCGTCAAGTCTTCTACGGACGATCCGCCTGGAGTGATTGAGCGCCTGTTCCACAACACAGGTGAATCTGGCAAGTTTCGCACCTTTCGGAACCGTCTACTGTTTCTGGTGGCGAATCGGCAGGAGTTGGAACGGGCGATCGACAATGCGAGAGAGTATCGCGCCATCAAGAATATCCTTAACTCCCCCAATCGGCTGGAAGACCTGTCTGAGAGCCAGCAGAAGCAACTGAAGGACAAAGCGGGCAGCATGGATCTGCATGTGCGGGTGTCGCTCACCAATGCGTATCGTCACCTGTTTTATCCCTCAAATGATCCCGTGAAAGCGGCAAAAGGGCTGATGCACTATCCGTTGCCTGCTCAAGATTCTGGAGACGTGAAAGGCAAGAATAACCAGCAAGATGTGATCCTGAAATCACTGAAGGATTGCCAGAAGATTCGCCCCGAAGAGGCCCCACCCTTTGCCCCTGCCTATGTGTTGCAAAAGGTTTGGGCGGCTGGACTCGCTCACTGGACCACCAAGGCGCTACGAGAAGCGTTTGCCAAAGACCTGGGACTCAATCTGCTCCTGGACGCAGAAATCTCGAAGCTGCGGGATACCATTCGGCAAGGTTTGCAGTCCGGACAGTGGGATCTGAAGGTTGGCGAACGCCTTTTTATCAAGACGGCTGAAGGCTTGCCTGCGCTGCCAGAGACGATCGAGTTTTCTGACCGCATGGTGCTTTACCGTCGCGGCATTCTGGAGCCACCGAAGCCGAGGGAGGTGGAATGCAATGCTCAAGTGATGCCGAGTACGGAGTCTACAAAACCTGTACGGGTGCGTTGGCGGGCACAGGGGGCACTGACGGTCAGCTTGTATCAGGACGGCAGCCTGGTCAAGCAGGACTATCGTCCCTCTGATGAGTATGAGGGTGCGATCGCCCAAACGACTGTTTTTCGAGTGGTAGCAGACTACGGCAATGGAGAAACTGCTCAAAAGGAAACACAAGCCGTCATTTACAGTAGTGTCCAACCACCAGTTACTAATGGTCATGATCAACCAGGCATTTTCAAGATTCAGCAAGAGCAGTTTGACCTGGAAGGCACTCCTAACAGTGTGTTTAGTGGGTTGAACGATCGCGTCCTCGATCATAAGGTGAAAGGCATTCCCGTTTTAACCCTCTCGGTAAGTCAGGTCATGGATTACCGGAAGCTCAGCACGACGCTACCCTTGCTGGCAAAATTCCCCCTCCAGATTGACCAGACAGTGACGCTGCAAACGGGAGACCAGTTTGTGCGGTTGGAGTATCAGGGACCAGCGCGGGGGTTTCAAAGCTTCCTGAATCCAACCGTTGCGTTATTGAGTAGTCCTGATGTGCAGGCAAACGTAGCGCTGAAACTGGTGCTTGAGTTTGCCTCACCTGTGGAGCCAGAAGGGCAGGAACTGGGGGCGATCGCTCAAGCGCTAGGGCGGAACCCAGTTGATCGCCTAAACTTGACAGCACGAGTAACATATTAGGTCTGTAGGGTGACTGCCCTATCCTTGTCTGTCGTGTTTCCCCCGTCTTATGCAGGAATTTCAGCTTCGTGTTGTACCCACTGACAATAACAACTTCGCCTTGGAGTTGTATCAGTGTGCCTATAAGAAGGCAGGCGAAAAGAAGCGTCCAGCGGCAAAGCGGATTGGACGGCTGAAGGGACAGGCGTTGGTGCAAGCGCGGCAGGCGACTTATGAGTGCTTGAAGACGAATGGGTATGACCCGAAGACGTTAAGCCAGTCTCGCCAGTCTCCCTATGTACTGAGCGAAGAGTCAGGGGTGAATCTCGCACTGCTGTTTCAGACGTTGCAGCCGCTCTCGAAGCCCGATCGCATTGCTAATATTGCGTCTGGGGTGAGGACAATGAGCAATGAGGAGTCGCACTACTGGTTTGCCAAGGTGTCGAATGGGAAGCGGAGTCAGGCATTAAGAGCCATTCGAGTATTGTTAGGGGACTGAGCTGATTGATCAATTGCCGTGAAGTACGGGAGATAGCCATGCTAAAAAGCTACGAAGCGCGAATTGAGAACGGTCAAATCCAATGGTTGACGGAACAACCGCAGATTACGTCTGCTCGTGTAATTGTCACGATTCTCGAAGAGGAAGCTGCATCTGTGATCAAGCGCCGAATGCCAAAATCTATGGCGGGTAAAGCGAAAATCTTGGGGGATATCGTTAGCCCGATCGTGAGTGAAGATGAGTGGGAATGTCTGAAGTAATCGTTCTTGACACTCATATCTGGCTATGGTTGATCAATGCCAATTTTGACCAAGTTCCCCCTGGCTGGCGCGCTCGCGTAGAAGCAGCCGATCGGGTCGGGGTTTCGCCAGTCTCGTGCTACGAGATTGCGTTGGCGCAAAAACGGGGACGCTTAGAGCTACTGTGCCCCACAAAGGAGTGGTTTCAGGGTGCTTTAAAACCCGCTGGGATTGAGCTGTTTCCGCTTACAGGTGAAATTGCTGCTTGTGCTGTAGAGCTTTCACCCGTTCATAAAGATCCGTTTGATCGGATCATCATCGCTACAGCGTTGAGCTATCAGGCGCAATTAGCCAGCGTCGATGGCTTGTTTGCTCAGTATGCTGAATTGATTGACTTCTTAATGCAAGTGGTGTGAACGATCGCCCATTTTCGAGTCATGATCCAGGTATGTTCGACTGAGTAAAACCATGCGATCGCCCTTCCCTGGAATGAATCCGTATCTAGAGAACCCTGAGCTATGGTCAGAAGTGCATAGCCGACTGATTGTAGCGATCGCCGATGACATTGCTTTGCCGTTGCGCCCCAACGACTACGTGGCAGTAGAAAAGCGTACCTACATGGCAGAACCCGACGATAGCGTTTTGGTTGGGATTCCTGATGTTTCTGTGTTTTCAAAGTCAGTCGCCAATCAGGGGGGCAAGTCGCAAACGGCAACGGCTGTTTTATCGTCTGCATCTGAGCCGTTGACGGTGACGGTGCCACTGATGGAGGCAGTGCAGGAGCGTTATCTAGAAATTCGAGAGGTCAAAACTGGAGCGATTATCACCAGCCTGGAGGTGCTGTCTCCCAAAAATAAGCGCAGCGGAGAAGGGCGAGATGCTTATTTGCGAAAGCGGCAGCAGGTATTGGGAAGTTTGACGCACCTAGTGGAGATTGATCTGCTACGAACTGGAAAGCCGATGCCGATCCAGGGAAATCTTCCTGGTGCAGATTACCGGATTCTCGTGAGTCGTGGAAACCAGAGACCAACGGCTCAACTCTATGTTTTTAGCCTGCGCGACGCAATTCCTACCTTCCCGTTACCACTGAAAGCGGGGGATGCGGAGCCTTTGGTTGATCTCAATGAAATTCTGAAGGGTGTCTATGAGCGGGCAGGGTTTGATTTGCGAATTGATTATACTCAGCCACCCCAGCCGTCTTTGTCTCAGGACGATTTGAATTGGCTAACGACCCTTTTGGAGCAGGAAGGCGATTCTCCTTTGGAGAGGCTTCGCCAACGCAGCGAATAGATGGCTGATCAGCCATACTGGGAACACTTGTCAATGCTTTTGCTATTAGTGTGCCCGCCCCATGACCGACCCCAAACCCGATCGCAAGTCCGTCTTCATCGAGAAAATTATGCCTGTGACGCTGCTTAACGAGCAGGTGTATTACGAGCATGGCGGCAATCCCTTCAAAGGCTTGCATCGGTGGTATTCGCGGAAGCCGTTGTCGTTTAGTCGAGCGAGTGTGTTGGGTTCGCTGCTGTCTGCGGATGTGTCAATGGAGGAGTTTGAGTATCTGCTGGGGCTGAATCGGCGGGGAAAGGACGGGTTGCAGGACAAGACCACGAAGCTGTATAAAACACCCCCTTCGCCAGAGCGCATCAAGCGGGTGCAGGAACTCTGTGAGCAGATGTGGGGCACGAAGACGCCGACGGTGTTGGATGCCTTTGCGGGTGGGGGCAGCATCCCGTTTGAGGCGGCGCGGTATGGGTTAAATGTGCTGGCTTCGGATCTGAACCCGGTGGCAGTGGTAACGATGAAGGCTGCCATCGAGTATCCGCTGAAGTTTGGGGCGGATCTTCAGGTGGAGATTGACAAATGGGTGAAGTGGGTGGGTGATGAGACAGAAAAACGCCTTGCCCCATTTTTTCCATCATTGCCTGGGGAGAAAGTTCAGAATTATCTTTGGGCACATACGGTTAAGTGTCCGCATTGTGAGTCGATCGTGCCACTAAGTCCAAATTGGTGGTTGTATAAGCGACCAGAAAAGCAAATTACTTCTCCCGTTCTCATACCAGTCAGCATCGAAAATTCTACGTAGTCTGCATAGAGGTGATAGTACTTATGGCTCCTGAAGCTTTCTAGAATTGCCTTGCATTCCTCTTTAGTAAATGGTTTGCTATTTTGCTTAGGTGGTACTTTAACCCTACGAGCAGCTTCAATCCAGGGGTTGTAGGGAATCATCTTCTTAAGCAGAGCCCACTTCCAGCATGACTTCAGGATTGATAACCGATCTTGTACCGTTATCGGTTTTTGTTTAGTCAACAACCAATCCTTAAACTTAATCGCAAGTGGGTCCTCAATGTCCCTTGCCAACTTTTCGCCAAAGAACTCCTTGAGGTGCTTGGCGACAATCTTATACTTCAAGAGAGTGTTACCGTCAATCGCACTTTCTTTGTGCTTAATAAAGACCCCCAGCAATTCTGCTACCGTCAGAAGATCAGTCCGGTTAGTATCTGATTTGTATTTGTTTAATGTGGGGTCAAAATTCCCCGTAGCTAAGTCCCCCTCAATGATTGCAGCTTTACTTTTGGCTGCAATGCGATTCACTTTAGAGTCAGGCACCCCCAAGTAAAAGTATTGCCGCTTACCTTGGTAGCTCCAGACGAGCCTTAACCGTCCATTAGAGCTACCGATCTGGACACTGCCCTTACTCGCTTTAGCCACAGCTGTTTATCTCAATTTCTATCCCAATACTTTAGGATAAAACCTCATATTCTTGGAAATATTGCGATAAAGCGTAAGGAAATCAGCAAGCGCCGTAGAGCCTAAAGTAAGCTCTGTGACTGGCTGTCCATTAAAGAGATATTTGCCCAACTTAAACATTTAATGTTAAGCCTAAATTAGAGCCTGAAGTATGCCTGTAAAGCACACTTCAGGCTTTTTTAGTAGGTTCTTATTTTGTTGCAAAAGTTAAACAGTTATTCGCCTTTTTTCTTGAAACTACTAAAAATAGTTTAAACTGATAAGTGCCTTTTGTCTGTCAACCGCTAAAGCCTATCAGTTTAGCTTATGGGAAGTCTAGAAACTGCATCTGCTGCTCAAGCACCCGTTGTTCCTACCGGGGTAACTGCCCTTGTAGAAGAGGATCAGCAACCCGCGCATAAGCTTCTGATTGAGCTTATTGAGGATCTGGATGAGCGAAGAGAGGTGATGCGGAAAGTCGAGGCGATCGAAGACATCATCCAAACTTCTGATGAACTCAAGCAAGAGAGAATCCAGTTGTGGGCAGACAGGCTGGAAAAACATCCTTCAACGATAGCGCGATGGGTAAGGAAGGCAATGGGACCTGACGGTCTAGCTTCGATTGCAAGAACCACTCGGTCTGATGCAGGACAGATAAAAGGCAGTAAACGATGGAAACCTTCTGTTGAGTATTGGACGAAGTTCATCCTCAAAACTTACAACGATGGTGTGAAAGCCAAGCTTGGCATGACCCGAAACCTTGTCAACAACCAAGTCAAAGGGCACGCTAAGGAACTAGGGTTAAAACAAGGGGAGTTTCCTTCACACCCATTTATATACAAAATCAGAGATCCTCTTATTGAAAAGAAAAATCGAAAAGTTCGTAATCCAGGGCAGGGACCTGGAATCATCATCAAGGTTACGAGTGGCAAAAAAGATGGTAAGTGGGTTGAGGAAGATATTGAGGTTATTCGTAGCAACCAGGTTTGGCAAATCGACCACACGCGATTAGATAATTTACTTGCAGACGAAAGCTGAGGTCTTAGTGGATCTGTATGGATAACTGCGGTGATCGATTCATGGTCAGGCTGTGTAATGGGCTACCATCTTAGCTTTGGCTCTGCCGGATCGCATGAAGTCGCCTTAGCCCTTCGCCACGCCATTTTGCAAAAGCACTGCGGACCGGAGTATCAACTCCAACATGAGTGGGAGGTCTGTGGTTTACCTGAATACATTGTCACTGACCGGGCGAAGGAGTTCAAATCGGCGCACCTGAAGCACATTGCAGCAGATTTGAACATTAAATTGCGTCTGCGTCTCTACACAGAACAAGGTGGTATCGTAGAGCGATTATTCCTGGCAATAAAAACCGAATTCTCAGCACTGGTGTTGG
>JBGTJW010000483.1:0-14555 GCA_041744955.1 Stenomitos sp.
GCACTGTAGCGTGGGAAAGCGCTGGCTCATCAGCACCCAGACGATCAGCAACTAACTCATCAGCAACAAGCTGGGTTACTGTCTCAGCAATCAGAGGGTAATACTTTCCGGCGAATTGACGGTACTCACCAGAGGCAACCATGCCGCCCCAGCAATGCAGCAGATGCACATTCTTTCCCTCAAGCATCAAAGGTGCCGCATCAATCGGCGAAATGTTGTAGGTCGGCGGCAGCTTGGCAACAGGAATTTGTACAGCCGCGATCGCGCGAATCAGCGCTAACTGATCATGCTTCTGGAACCGCAGCCACTCCTCATGCCATTGCTTGAATAGCGACCGAGTTGCCAACGAATCTCGCCATAGCATGACACCACTATTGAACTGCACTGTATCGCCCGGAAGTAATTCTAACGTGTACGCCTTTTCCGCTTGAGCAATGTGATCACATAAACTCACCACTGGCAGACGGTCAACAACCATCGCCAGATCGCTCTCATTCAGATAGCTCCAGAGGTCAGCGACTGGTTGCAAGGGCAGAATATCGGCATCGAGAAAAAGTGTTTCCTGGTAGGGGCTGTAGGTGTTTAAACGAGTTTTGACCGCCCTGGACGAGAAGGCATGGCGGTTCCACTCACAGGTATCAAGCCGCTTCGGCGTAATGCCGTACTTAGGCAGAGGCAAATGCTCTAACAAAGGGCAATCGGAGAGAAGTGTGATTGGTAAGGATGGGTTCTGTTGGCGCAACGCAATGGCGCTAATAAAAGCAGCCTCAAGATAAGCTGTACTCGTCGTTGCACAGTAAATGACTCCTCTATTTTTCATGGGAAAACGTTTTAAGCTGATGACATTGATTGTTTCAGCGATCGACACCATGCAGGTGTTATATAGAACACGCACATATCTGGAAGGATCAACTGTAAGCGTTCGATGATTTACGGGACTGACGGGGCTCGAACCCGCAACTTCCGCCGTGACAGGGCGGTGCTCTAACCAATTGAACTACAGTCCCCTATTGCCAAAAAACCAGCCCCACTCACCCAGACGAATCGCTGGCAGGGCTAAAACACAACCTTTAGAATCTTACAGTACTTAGTAGCGCTTCTTCGCAACCACCACTCACAATCTTTTAAATCAAGTGTCAGCACAACCAGCCGTGCGATCGCTGTCACAATTGCTCTTCTGCTAAAGACACATTGACGCACAGGCAACTCAGCCTTTTCACTGACTCAGCCGAACATTCAATTTGCTCGAACCAGTTGAAAGTGGTCATAATAATGCAGCTTGCGTGCAACGACAAACACTGCAATAAATATTAAAGCGATCTACGGGACTGACGGGGCTCGAACCCGCAACTTCCGCCGTGACAGGGCGGTGCTCTAACCAATTGAACTACAGTCCCTTGTGCCCTTTAAGAGGCAATCTCTATTGTGATGATTGAGCGCACTTTTGTCAAACGTTTTTTAGCTTTTCTCAAGCGATTTTGAGGAACGGACGCGAAACCGACGGTGTGCTACGTTCCAGAGAAGGTGGAGGGTGGAGAATGGCAATGTATATTCGGGATGCCGTAGAAGCGGATTTGGCTACGATCGTGGCGATCTACAATGCAACGATCGACTCCCATCTGGTGACAGCCGATCTACAGCCTGTTACGGTTGAGAGCCGCCTGCACTGGTTTCGAGAGCATCACCCCGACAAACGACCGTTATGGGTCATGGATGTGGAAGGAACGGTAGCAGGCTGGCTGGGCTTTCAATCGTTCTATTACGGACGGGCGGCGTATGCCAGTGCGGCAGAGTTAAGCCTCTACGTTTCGCTAGCTTATCGTCGGCAAGGTCTTGGGCAGGCGTTACTCAAGCGAGCGATCGCCCAAAGCCCGTCCTTTGGCATTAAAACGTTGCTGGGCTTTATCTTTGCTCATAACCAGCCAAGCCTGCACTTATTTGAACAGTTTGGCTTTCAGCGCTGGGGCTATTTGCCGGGAGTCGCAGAGTTTGAGACGATTCCTCACGATTTAGTCATTGTGGGCTTGCAGTTGCCTTAAAATGAGCATTGGTAAAAGTGCACTATACCAATGCTTTCAGCGGTAGCCGCGCTGCTTTGAGCATACGATCGAGGTCTGCACTCGCGATCGCTACAATCGTCGAAACAAGCCTTTCACAAAATGCCTTTGTCAAGATTTATCCTATCTTTCAGGATGAGCGTTTCGCAGCTTAGATTTAAGCTCTAAGCACTAAATTCCACGATGGATGTCGGGGGATAAGGCAAAGCATCACTGCGGTAAGCAACGAACTTTAGGCATTAAGGCACACTATGGCACCTCTGATTTCGCTGGTGATGACGACTTATAACCGGGAACGGTATGTGGGAGCCGCGATCGAGAGTGTGCTGCAACAAACGTTGACCGATTTTGAGCTACTGGTGTGGGATGACGGTTCCGACGATCGCTCAGTCGCCATTGCCGATCGGTTTGCTCAACGCGATCGACGGGTGCGTGTAGTGACCGCAGCGCATCGCGGACGAGTGGCAGCCCTACAGGCAGCGATCGCCCATACCACAGGCACGTATCTCGGCTGGGTTGATAGCGATGATCTGCTGGCTCCAACAGCGATGGAGCAGACGGCACGAACGCTAGACGAGCAGCCGCAAGCGGGGATGGTTTACACCGATTACCTGGATATGGACGAGCAGGGCGTAGTGATCCGATATGGGCAGCGCTGCGGCATTCCTTATTCCAAAGAGCGGCTGCTGCTGGATTTCATGACCTTTCACTTTCGCTTAATGCGGCGATCGGTCTTCGAGCAGGTGGGCGGCATCAATGGTGCTTTAGATTATGTAGAAGACTATGATCTGTGCCTGCGACTGTCAGAGGTTACTGAGATCCATCGGGTCAGAGAACCGCTCTATTACTACCGCAACCATACGGGCAGTGCGTCCCAGCAGTGTCGGCTTGAGCAGGTGTTGCGATCGCGAACTGCGATCGCTCAAGCACTCAAACGCCGAGGGCTGGCTGATCAGCTTGCCATTGAGGTTCACCTTCCTGAAGGACACTTTTTTCTACGTCGCAAGGCTGCACCGACTCCAGCCACGCCATCTTTTGTGGCAAAAATGAGTTCACTGCTGGCATCCTTGCCCCTACTGGGAGCGATCGCAGGGGTGCCTGCCCACGCGCAATCAATTACGGCTGCACCCGACAGCACCAACACCAGCGTCATTCTCAACGGCGATCGTTATGACATTAGTGGCGGCACCCAGGCAGGCAGCAACCTGTTTCAGAGCTTCCAACGCTTTGGACTCAGCGCCACCGAAACCGCTCATTTCCTTGCCAATCCTCAGATTCAAAACATTCTAGGACGAGTGGTGGGCGGCGAGGCATCGGTCATTAACGGGCAAATTCAGGTGACGGGCAGTAACGCTAACCTGTTTTTGCTCAATCCAGCGGGCATTATTTTTGGTGCGAACGCAAGCCTGAATGTGCCCGGTTCCTTTACGGCGACAACAGCAAACGGTATTGGGTTTGGCAACGGTTGGTTTAGTGCCTCTGGGACAAATGACTATGCTGCGCTGGTGGGAGCACCCGGAGCTTTCGCGTTTACGGCGAGTGAACCGGGTGCGATCATCAATTTTGGTAATCTCGCCGTTACGTCTGGGCAAACACTGGGACTATTGGGCGGGACGATCGTCAGTACAGGCACCCTCACGGCTCCAGGCGGACAGATCATCGCCGCAGCCGTTCCGGGTCAAAGCCTGGTCAAACTCAGCCAACTGGGTAGCCTACTCAGCTTAGAAGTTCAGCCGATCGCAGCAACGCAGCCAACGACCTTACCGCAGGATTGGAGTTTGCCGATCGCCTCCCTCCCTCAACTGCTGACAGGAGGAAATTTTGGCAATGCGACTGGCGTGAGTGTGAATCCCGATGGCACCGTAGTCTTAAGTGGATCAGCAACGTCGATCGTGGCAGGTGATGTGGTCGTTCGCACTGCCACAGCCCAGACAGCCACCCTTGCTGCTGCCCGTAACCTGACTCTGGTAGAAAGCCAACTGCAAACGACAGGTGATTTGAATCTGCTGGCACAGGATACAGTCTTCATTCGTGATAGTGTTGCTACTCCGTTTACGGCAAACGCAGGCGGGAAACTAACCATTCAAGGCGATCGGGGCATTGATATCCTGGCGCTCAATCACCTTCAAACGGCACCTTTCCAAAGCGGCAATGATCTAAACCTGATCAGTGATGGTGTGATTTCTGGCGATTCACATTTCACGAGCGGCGGCAATCTTTTTGTGCAGAACCTCTCTGGTGGTGCAGGCACTTTTGTCAGCTTTTACGACCCGATTTTTAACGTTGCGGGTGCCTTTACTAACGGTGCTTACACAGGTGTTGCGCTCAAGGTGCAAGCAGGGGGAGACATCACGTTCACAGGTCCGATCACCATTACTGGACCGGATACTACTGCAACTGGTGATCCAGATTCTGGCTTGTTAACGACTAGCAACGCCCTCATTTTGCGTACGAGCACAGGCAACATCACGACTGGCGACATTACTACCAGTGGTGAGGGTGTTGATGGTGGTCCCGTCATTCTTTCAGCTCCTGGAAGCATTACTACAGGCGCGATCGATTCATCCTCTACAGGCTCCAGCTTTGGAAGTCTCAATGGAGGAGCGATCGACCTTATAGCTGGCAGTACTATCACCACAAACAGCATCAATTCGTCCTATATAGGTGGTAATGGTTACGGCGCTCAAGGCGGCAATGTTACGCTGCTAGCTGGGGGCAGCATTATCACGGGTGCCATTGCCACCTCTGCTATTACCAACACAACCTTTGGAGCAGGCACGTATCAAGGCGGAACCGTTAGCCTCACTTCAGGCACAACACCGGGTAGCAACATTACGTTTACCAGCATTGATACACGCGGCATCGAAAACCTTCCTAACGCTACAGGTATAGGAGGCGATGTACAGATTATCGCAAATGGCTTGGTGCAAGGCACTGCGGTAGGCACCACGATCGACACTCAAGGCACTGACACAAGCGGCACAGTAGCCATACAGCATGATGGCGGACCAACCAATATCCCGTTTATCGTCGGTATTGCCAGTCTCAATGGCACCGCAGGCGCAATTAATCGGGACGGCACTAACGTCGTTGCTTCCGGTAGCTTCCCAGTGCAAGCAACCGACACTTCGGTCGAACCAGCGACAGACATAACTATCACCGCCATTAACACACAACCATTTCTAAGCCCAATCCCATCGCTGTCTGGGGCAACCCAAAATACTCCATTTACGATCAGTTACGCTGACCTTGCTCCTATCGTGACGGATGTTAACCAGGATGTGACCACGCTCACGATCGCAGCGATCGCCCCTGGTGCCACACTAACCCTTAACGGCAATCCAGTGACTCCTGGCAGCGTCAACCTTGCTCCAGGTGACGTGCTGGTTTATACGCCACCAACCGACGCAACGGGGCTACTCAATGCCTTTACGCTGAGCGCCAGTGATGGTGTATCGTTCTCTAACCCCGTGCCCGTGCAGGTAAATGTCCAGGAGGTTGTGATCATTCCCACACCTTCTCCCACACCTTCTCCCACACCTCTTCCCACACCTTCTCCCACACCGTCCGCTAGACCAGATCCCTGTGCCCTAACAAGCTGTGGGCAGTCGAGTATCAGCAAGCCAGAGGCTAATCCTCTTCCCGAATTCAGGCTGGCTCCGGATACCCCAGACGATCGCTTTGCTCGCGCCTTTGAGTCGTATCTGGGGCTAGGGGAAACCAGCCCCAGGTCTCGCGAAGAGCCAAGAGAGATCGTCCAGCGCATTGAGAAAGATACGGGTGCTAAACCCGCTTTCGTCTATGTCAGCTTTGTACCGACCGACCTGCGGACGGCTAATGTAACCCAGCCCAAACAAGCCGGGGTGGAGGAAACCGCCACCGATACGAGCGTCGCTCAGACAGGTCAACACAGTACCGACCAACTGGAACTGGTTGTCATTACGGCAAAGGGTGATGCCATTCGCAAACGTCTCCCCGAGGCAACCCGCGCCAACGTACTGCCTCTGGCGCAGCAGTTCCGTAACGAAATCTCCGATCCGCGTAAAACCCGCGCTACGACATATCTCACCACCAGCCGACAGCTTTACCAGTGGCTAATCGCCCCGATCGCCGCCGATCTAGAAACCAGAGGTATTGACAATCTGGTGTTTTTGATGGATACCGGGTTGCGATCGCTCCCGGTTGCGGCTCTTCACGACGGGCAGGGCTTTCTCATCGAAAAATACAGCATCGGCATCATGCCTAGCGTGAGCCTCACTGACACTCGCTACCGCAACATTCGAGATGTGAAAGTTTTGGGGCTAGGCATCTCAGAAAGCACTCAAGATCAATCGCCACTGCCAGCCGTCCCCGTCGAAGTCTCGATTCTGGTGAATCAACTCTGGTCGGGGCGACTGGCTTTTAACAATAATGTCACCCTCGAAAACCTCAAAGCCTTTCGTCAAGAGCAACCCTTTGGCATTATCCACCTGGCAACCCATGCAGACTTTTCCCCCGGCACGATCGACAACTCTTATATCCAGCTTTGGAACGCTAAACTACGGCTCGATCAAGTCCGTGAACTGGGCTGGAACGATCCACAAATTGAACTACTCGTTCTGAGCGCCTGTGCTACCGCGCTGGGCGATCGCGAAGCCGAACTTGGCTTTGGCGGGTTGGCTGTGCAAACAGGTGTTAAAACGGCTGTTGCCAGCCTATGGTACGTCAGCGATGCCGCCACTACGGCTCTCATGACTGGCTTTTACAAAGACTTACGCACGGCTCGCATCAAAGCGGACGCACTCCGACAAGCGCAGCTAGCCATGGCAACCGGCAAAGTCTTTTTGCAAAACGGGCGTTTGCAGGGCATCGAAACAGGCGAAGGCATTGCGCTCCCACCTGCTAGTCTTGCGATCCGCGATCGCCAGCTCTCTCATCCCTACTACTGGGCAGCCTTTACCATGATTGGCAGTCCGTGGTAGGAGAAGGCTAAAGGATGAAGGCTAAAAGCTAAAGAGCACTACTACTTTTTAGCCTTTAGCCCTTATCCTTTCTACTCAGTATCCCGTTGCTGCCAGATCAAGCTGCGGTACATAACTCGATCGCTCTACGGTCGTCCACCAGCCTGCATCGTTATACAGATGCAAAACTCTAAAGCCTGGTTTTTCTTCATCCAGTGCAAAGTCAGTGCTACCTGGCTCAAATTGAATGCACGTCGAGGGCGTACCTAAATACTGCACACCCTGTCGGGTCTGACTGTAGTCCTGATGAATGTGCCCAAAGAGCACTAGCTTTACCTGCGGATGGCGATCGAGCACCGCAAACAACGCCTCAGGGTTTTGCAATGTGCTGCTATCCAGCCAATCAGACCCAACCACAAACGGCGGATGGTGCAACCCAATCAGCGTTGGCACCGCGCCAACAGTCTCTAGCTGCTCATCTAACCACTCTAGGCTGGCGGCTGACAGATGCCCATGAACACAGCCCGTCACCTGAGAATTGAGCAGCAAGAAGTGCCAACCACCGGCTCGAAACGACTTTTGGGCAGACATCAAGCCCTTAGTCAAAACCTGCTCCATCTCTGGCAGGCGATCGTGATTTCCTGGTAGCCAATAGGTTGGAAGCGCCAACGGAGCCAGCATTGACTGTAGTAAGGCATACGATTCTGGCTTGCCATCTTGCGACAAATCCCCCGTCAGCAAGAGGAGATCGGGCTGTGGTTGTAGCTGCGCTATTTGCCGCACAACGGTCTGAAACGACTCTTGCGTTGGCAGCCCTAACAGTTGACGACGCTCGTCTGCAAACAGATGCATATCAGTAAGCTGAACAACACGAAGAGGAGACATCATAATTATGTAAGGCAAATCTACGGAGAATCAGACACGACTGAAGTTACACCCTCTGTCTCTTAAGTTGAAAGGGAGACTGCGAAGACAACAAGAAGGGTGGATAGTCTGCACTGGTAGCATCCAGGATAACCAGGATCAACGCTCTGCAATGCGATCGGTCGCAGTACAGGCAGTGATCTTTGTCACCTCCGGCTAATCGCCTTGTATCAGGATGCCTTGCCTACAAGCATTCTTAAACGACCTACCATCATTAAAAAGAAGTGCCACCTAGATGATGCTACGCAGACCCTCGATCGCCTACGTAATTATCAGGGGTATCTTTTCATGCTCTACAGCTTTAGGCTTCATACTGAGCCGTGAAAGGACTCTGACACCATTAACCTTTACTTTTGCCGTCAACGTCACTATGGGCAGTTGGCAGTTGCAAGGATCGCCCACGCCACGTCCAGCCCCAGCCAGTTTCGGTCTTGATAATCGAAACAATCGCGATCGCTGCCACAAGTAAACCGCCCACACCTGTGAGCCACCAATAACGGGGCGGCGTAGCAGTTACGCGCTCAATGGAGCGACGCAGGTCGTACTGTAACCCGATCGCAACCAGAGCCAGCACGATCGTCAGCACGTTCACAAAACTAAACCCGATGGTGCCGCTTTGGTAGAGCGCAGCAACGAACCCTAACCAGGGCAGTACACAGACCCAGACCATGATTGTGGCTGAAAAAAGGCTTGTAGAAAGCTGACGACGAGAGCCTAAATGCCAGTTTTTAGTCCAGCCTTCCCAGACCGCCGCGAGCGAGCGATACATCCGCACCGATGCCAGCTCTGCACCAGTGGCATAGTAAAGCGTCAATCCTTTCTGCTTGACGAGCCGCGCCAGTTCAACATCCTCCACCGCTTGATCGGCAACTGCCTGGTGTCCACCGAGTTGTTCGTAGGCGGTGCGCCGAAACAGCATAAACATTCCGGCTGCAAACGCTGCCTCAGCGTCAGGGTCATTCACTTCATTAAAGTCGAATCCGGCAATGAGTAAACTCATCATCCACGGTTGCACCAGCCATTCTGCAAGGCAACCACAAACAATCTCAGGACAAAGAGACAGTAAATCAACCTGCTTTTGTTGTAGCATTTGCACTGCCGTGACGATCGCCCCTGGCTTGAGCCTCACATCCGCATCCAGAAACAACAAAAACTCTCCTGTTGCCTGCGTCGCTGCCTGAACACACGCCCAGTTTTTGCCTGACCAGACTTCGTTTTTGGGTCGCGGTTTGCCTGCCAGCACCCGTAAGCGGGGGTCATTCAGGGTTTGCTGAAGCGTCTGGATGATCGTTAACGTGGCATCACTCGACTGGTCATCAACCACCCACACGTCTAACTGTTCGGCAGAGAGCGTCGTGTTTTCTAAAACAGACCGCACACACGCTTCAATATTTTCGACCTCGTTATAAGCAGGGATGATAACTGAAACGGTAGGAACGGTGGCTGAGTCGTCTGGTGGCACAACGCTGGCGGGAGAGGCTGCGATCGCCAATTTAGGAGCGGTTTCAGCCGTGCGACGTAATCTGGCTGAGTAAATCATCACTCCGATCAGAGCGATCGCTGTCACTGCAAGTAGTATCAAAGGTTTAACGACGGTAGGTTCTGTCTGGCTTAAAGATTGAGTTGATTTTAGGCATAGCCCCATGGACGACTTTTCAAGGTACGGCTTTTCTAAAATACCTGTCTAAGCTACCTTACCAATCTATGTTCACCAGTCAACACAGTTCACCTGTCAACCCAGTGTACCGCAGAACTTCAGGAAACCATATCACCGCCTTTCTGCTCAGGAAGATTTAGTTTCTTTAGAAAAGATTTAGATTCCCTGCTTATAATTTGTACAGACATCTTCGTATTGCTTCAACAGTTGCAAGCAATTAGCACCTTTACTCCCTTTCAACGATGCCCCGGATACTCGTCATCGACGATGACCCTGCAATTTCAGAACTCGTCGCCGTAAATCTCGAAATGGCTGGATATGACGTGAGCCAAGCGGCTGATGGCATCAAGGGTCAAGCAATGGCTTTGCAGATCCAGCCCGATCTCGTCATGCTGGATCTCATGCTGCCTAAAGTCGATGGGTTCACAGTCTGTCAGCGGTTGCGCCGTGATGAACGCACGTCCGATATTCCTGTTTTGATGCTGACCGCCCTGAGTCAAACGCAGAACAAAGTAGAAGGCTTTAACGCAGGTGCCGACGATTACCTCACCAAGCCGTTTGAAGTGGAAGAAATGCTGGCACGGGTGCGGGCACTCTTACGTCGCACCGATCGCATTCCCCAAGCTGCTAGGCACAGCGAGATTCTTAATTACGGTCCCCTAACCCTGGTGCCAGAGCGCTTTGAGGCGATTTGGTTTGACCAAACGGTAAAGTTGACTCACCTCGAATTTGAGCTACTGCACTGCCTGCTGCAACGTCATGGACAGACGGTTTCACCGAGCGAGATCCTGAAAGAAGTCTGGGGGTACGACCCTAATGACGACATTGAAACAATTCGGGTCCATGTCCGTCATCTCAGAACAAAGCTGGAACCCGATCCACGTCGTCCTAACTACATCAAGACGGTATATGGTGCAGGCTACTGTCTCGAACTGCCTGCTAGTGGACAACCGGCGGAGAGCGAAGCCTCATTAGCGGGTTAGTGCGTTGACTCAACCCTATCGCTTTGATTGGTTTGATCGGTTTTGTCTCTGGTATCCACCCGGTTGGCTCATTTTGTTCAACCGTCATTGGCAGCATTACAAGCCTGATGTAGGTGGCTGGAACTGGCTAGAATACTTGCTCTTTTTGCTTCCGGGTGGGTTTTATCTCGCTCTGGTAAGCCGTTGGCTGCGGCTACAAGTCAAACGACTGCGGGGTCGATCGCTCGTAGCAATACCCGTCACACCTGACCCAGCCTATCAAGCGGCGTTTCAGCGCGAGATTTTGACCCCGATCGTCACTCGTTACTTCCGTGCCACGTTGCACTGCGTTGAAAATCTGCCTGCCAACGGGCCACTCATCGTCGCGATGAACCATGCAGGAATGTGCTTTCCGTGGGATTTTGTCAGTCTGGGCTACTTGTTAAACCAGCAGCGTGATTGGTTTGTACAACCGCTGGCGCATCCCATCTTTTTTGACCATCCCTGGCTGATCTGGTGGCTACCAAGTGGCTGGGCACATGCGCTCGGTGGTGTACGGGCAGAACGGCGCAGCTTTGAAGCCGCACTACAGAACAGCGATACCCAAAAAAACAGTTTGTTGTACGCGCCCGAAAGCTGGCGGGGGCTAAGCAAAGGTTGGTGGCGGCGCTATCAATTGGCAACGTTTGACCCTAGTTTTTTGCGGTTGAGTTTGCGCGATCGTGTACCTGTACTGCCCGTGATCTGCATCGGCAGTGAGTCGCTGCATCCATTCGCAACCAACCTGCCCTGGTTTGCCCGTCGTACTGGCTTGCCGTTGTTTCCCCTGTCGCCACTGATGTTGGCATTTATCTTCTTTCCCTCAATGGGCGTTTGGGCAATGCGATCGCGCTTGCAGTACCATGTGCAACCGCTGGAGCAACCCTGGGAGTCCGTCAAGCCGGGAGAAAAGCAAACGCAATCGCGCACGTATCGCATGGCAGCGGCACTGCGATCGCGCTTACAAACCGTTATTGATCACTTGCGGTGAGGACTTGCCGACTTTAAACTGCCAACTTTAACCATAGTTGCCGTGGGGCAGGCTTAAGGTAAAGCAGCTACCCTGATTGAGTTCGGATTTAACAGTTAAATCGCCACCATGCAGTTGAGCAAGCTTGCGGGCAAGCGCCAAGCCTAAGCCTGTACCCTCGTACTTTTTGTTTAAGCCACTGTCAAGTTGTTGAAACGGTTGAAACAGGGTCGGAATATCGTGCGGGGCAATGCCAATGCCCGTATCGGCAACGTGAAAAAGGATGGAGTCTGGTGGCTGATTACTTGAGTCGGAGAGTTTGCTACTCTTTGGTTCTGTACTCTGGGTCTTTTCAACGGTGAGCGTCACTGTCCCTTTTTCGGTAAACTTGACGGCATTTGCCAGCAGATTGACCAGAATTTGCTTCAGGCGGCGACTATCGACCGTGCAAGTTGTGACATCAGGGGCGATCGCCAGCCTCACCTGCAAGCCCCGATCGTCCGCTTGCTCCCGAATAAACGCAAGACAGGCAGTACAAATTTCTTCGATAAAAACCTCTTCCAGCCGTAGTTCATCTCGTCCTGCTTCGATTTTTGACAGATCGAGGAGATCGTTGATGAGCAACAGCAGGTGATCGCCACACGCACTAATGTTCTCAAGATACTGTTGTTGCTTGGCAGTCAGGGGCCCAAAAATCTGTTTAAGGAGCAAGCTAGAAAACCCTAAAATGCCAGTCAGAGGTGTCCGCAGTTCATGACTCATGTTGGCAAGAAATTCACTCTTCGATCGATTGGCAGAGTCAGAGAACCGCTTTTCTAGCTCTAGCTCATGGGTGCGCTCCTGCACCAGTCGCTCTAAGCGCTCGTAGCTTTGGGCATTGTAGAGCGCGATCGCCGCCTGATCGCCTATTTGCTGCAACAAATGAATTTCGCTCTCTGTAAACTCTCGTTTTGCCGTGGTGGTATTGAGGCAAAGCCCCCCAAAAAGTTGATCCCGAATCAAAATTGGCACAGATAGAACGGAGCGAATTGGATAATCACGGGTCTGCATCAGTCTGGCAGGAGTCTGTTCGATGGTCGCCAAGTCGGCTGTGTAAAAGAAATGCTGGACGTAAAAGTCAGAATGAGGATCGAGCAGGTCTGACCAGTCTGCGACTGGAAAGGTAAGGGGACTCATTAAGGGTTCCTGGCTGTTCAGCCGCCATTCGTCCAAAATCTGAATTTGATCATCTTTGATTTCAAAGATAAAGGCGCGATCGACCGCAAAGCTAGTGCCCGTCAAGCGGGTTATTTCTTTCAGAATATACGTTGGGTCGAGGCTAGAGTTGATGATACGAGCAATCTGGTTGAGTAGCTTCTCTTTCTGCGCTTGCTGCTGCACCTGATGAAAGAGCTGTGACTGTTGGATTGCGATCGCACATTGGTCAACGATCGCCTTCACCATCGACACTTCATCCGCTGTCCAGGTGCGATCGTGATCGCATTGATACAGAGACAGCTCACCCAAAAACTCTTGCTGATACATCAAGGGAACGAGCAAGAAGGCATGAATGTTATGCTGTGCCGCTAATATCTGAAGCTCTGACCGTGGAGACTGAGGAATCTTGTTGATCACCACCAGCTCACCTTGCCTCAAGGCTTTAGCATGATGCACAAACATACTGCAAGGCTTACCGAGCAACAGCTTCCAGTCTTGGGGTGCGTCGCTGATGGTGCAAACGATCATCTCACCGCTTTTGGCTGGGCGAACGACAAGGCAACAGGTAGGGGAGAGAGCCTCTCTTACCATATCAACCGTTGTTTGCAGCACATCATGCAACACCAGGGTTCCACGCATCGCCTGCACAATGCGGTTAATGATCGTTTCTCGTTGTGCCTGCTGACGAATTTGCAACATGGCTGCCTGCTGCTGGCGAAGCAGCTCAAACTCACGGAGCGATCGCTCTAACACTGTTGGCAGACGAAACAGGCGATCTTTGATCACATAATCAGTCATGCCTGCTTTGATGCACGCGACTGCTGCCTCCTCGCCAAGACTGCCAGTCACTAAAATCAGCGGAATTTGCTGGTCTGACTGCTGAAGTAACGCCAATACTTCATACGCCGTAAACCCTTTCAGCCGATAGTCTGACAGCACCACATCCCACGAGTGCTGCAATAACTGCTGGCAGGATGCTAGCGTATCGGTTGTTTTGTACGTCAGCTCAATGTCTGCCGCTGTCACAGCCAGGATGATTAATTCAGCATCCGCTGGCTCGTCTTCGACGATCAGCACACGCAGAGTTGATGGCATGATTAACCCTGGTTGAAGCGTTGGTTGCTGAACATCAGACATAACAAACATTTCAAAGGGGAAACAAAGGGGACTTATTCAGTAACATCCAATAAAGCCCAACATCCCGCGTAACGGCTAAAAATTGCTGAAAATCCAGAGGCTTCACAACATAGCTATTAACCCCTAAATCGTAGCAAGTATTAAGGTCGCTGTCTTCCTGAGAGGAGGTCATGACGACAATAATGAGTTTCTGTGTGCGGGAATGGCTGCGTAAAGTTTGTAAGACGCGGATACCGCTAATTTTAGGTAGCTTTAGGTCTAGCAGAACAAAGCGTGGCAGTGGGTGTAGCGGTATGCCTTCTTGACCCAGTAAATAGTGCAGCGCTTGTTCGCCATCGGTGACTACATCAAGCTGATTCACCAAATTATAGTTGCGAAACGCAAGCCGAATCAACTCCACATCGTTGGGGTCGTCTTCTACTAGCAAAATACGAGTTGGTTCGATCTGCGAGATGCCCTCACGTAACTGCGTCATGTTTTCCAATGATTTGAACACGCTAAGCGCGATCGCTCCGCATCCTCCATAATACTCTAGAGCGTGTCATCAATTAAGCCAGACGACAGCAGCAGCGAGATAGATGGCACCCAGAAAGTTTCTGCCACGCTTATCGTAGCGTGTGGCAATCGCTCGATATTGCTTGAGTTTGGCAAAGAAGTTCTCAATCAAGTGGC
>JBGTJW010000484.1:0-3122 GCA_041744955.1 Stenomitos sp.
GTTGCAGCACCCGAACACCGACCATGAGCTGGGACCTGCGCTGCTGTTTGAGTATGACCCCAAAGCGATGCGGCTCGACCATTACCTGGCACAACGCCAGGACTCACTCAGCGTCGATGTGCGGTTGCATCTAATGCGGCAGATTGCGGAGGTGATGCGCTTTGCCCACGATCGCAAAGTGGTGCATCGGGGCTTATGCCCATCCAGCATTCTGGTGAGCGAGGCTGACCCCAGCCATCCCCAAATTAAGGTGTTCAACTGGCAAGTGGGGTATCGGGCTGGCACGGCGGGTGGCTCGAAGGAAGTGACAGCAACCTCCCATGTGAATCGCCTGGTGGAAGACGGCAGTACTGCCTATTTAGCCCCAGAAGTGCTGACAGATGAAGGCATTGCAGGAGAACACCTGGATATTTTCTCACTAGGGGCGATCGCCTTTTTCCTCTTCTCTGACGCAGCGCCAGCCGTCAATGGACTGGAACTCAGCAATAAGCTGCGGGATACCAGGGGGCTTCAGATCAGTGCTGTCAGTGATGGCATTCCCGAGAGTTTGCAATTGCTGATTCAGGAGAGTATCAATCCAGTGGTGGATGAGCGTACGGAATCGGTTACAGATTGGCTGAATGGGTTGGATGAGGTAGAGCAAGACCTGAAGGCACAGGAACAGAACCTGGTTGACAATCCGATTCAGGCACAACAGGGAGACTTGCTGCCAGGAAACCTGAAGGTGCTTAAACGCCTGGGACAGGGAGCGTGTTCCGTTGCCTTACTGGTGGAGCGTGGGGAAGCCGAATTTGTGCTCAAGGTGGCGAATGATCCAGAAAACAACGATCGCTTAAAGAACGAGATCGAGGTGCTGGCTAAACTCCGCCATCAACATATCGTCGAATATCAAGAGTCCCTGGACATTGGCAACCGCGTCGCGTTTTTGATGCGTCCGGTGCTGGTGGACAAAGAAAAACGACTGGTCGAAACCCTGGGACAACGATTGCGGAAAGAGGGGCGATTACACATTGACCTCTTGCAGCGGTTCGGGGAAGATTTACTGGATGTGGTTAACTTCCTGGAGGAACAAGGGTATCCCCATCGCGATATCAAGCCAGACAATATTGCTGTGGGGCAGGTGGGTCGGGGCGATCACTGTCGTTGCAAGTAAATTAAGTTTTTTAAGTGACAGTAGTTAAGCCAACAACTTTTGATAGGAGCCTATTAATATAAGTGTTTTTGTCCTCTTGAAAGAGAACGTTGCATTGTTCAAGCTCTGCTTTGTCATGCCCCCACCATTGAATCTGATTGAAGGACGTTCCAGAGATGATAAACGAGTTTAGGGTTACAGCGGAATCGCCAAGACGGGTTTCAATCTCCTTAATCGTTCGGTAAAACTGAATTTTAGGATCGGTTTCTCCTGCCAAATTGCGGAGTCCTTTTGGATCGATGAAGGTAATGTACTGGTGGTGGTTGACCACAAGCCAGAGAATGAAATCTGGGTAGAAATTGCCTGCCTCGAAGAAACCAATGCCTTTGCCCCTACTTTGATTGCGGAGTAAGTAAAGCTCTTTATCGCTGAAAAAAGCCCGATCGCGCTCGTAGAATCGTCGCAAGTCTACAACAAAATCCCGTTCTCCTTCGTTTAGTTGAACTGGACTAACTTCAATGTGATCACTTCTCAGGTAAATCAACGGTTGATAGAGATGAGATTTGAAGCAAATTGCATGAAAGCTAGCAAAGCTTGCATCCCTGAGATCGCCGTTCTCAATATCTTGTTTGAGTCTTTGTAAGGTTTCAAGGATCTCCTGCTGGGATTGTTCAATCAAAAACCGATACTCCTGAATGAAGTTTGGATCATCCTCTCTGAGTGCTCGATACTCCAAATGTTGGCGTTCCCAGCCGTCTTTGTAGGTGCGGTAATAGCGATCGCAGTACTTCTTTAATAGAGTGACAGCAATTTCCTGCCAGTAGCGGACTTTTTCAAAGGAAGTGAATTCCAGTTCTTCGGGTGGAATATAGAGACAGTACCAGTCGGTTTTTTTGAGCAGTGCTTCGATCTCTACAACTGACAGAGTGAAGTTATACCAGCCTCGTTCGGTTTTGAAGCGTTGCAATTCTAGATACACTTCGTTTATATCGATGAAGGCAACGTGTAAATCGCTTAGGATGCCCTCATGACGGTTTGCTGTCTCCAGATCATCCACTAATTCGAGGCTCTGTCTTGCTTGAATTTTGGGATACCAGTTAAGAATAATGCGTCCTTTAATGTTCGTGCGATCGGGTAAATCAAGGTTCAGTTTAGGAGCTTGAGTTTTGAAATCGATACCCGCTTTAAGCGTAAGTGTTTTAAGCTGAATGGAACCGAGATTCTTGACCACGGGCAGCATAAATTCGATTCGTTCCTCATGAGTCGGTAAGCCTTCTGCTTCCAGATACTCACGGAACTGCTGCATGTAGTCTGCTCGGACTCCAAAAATATTCAACGTTTCAAGGGCGCTGATACGCTCCGGTAAAGTTACGCCGCTAATGTGCTGGCTCCTCTTTAACCCGAAGTTGTAGCCCTTTAACCGTACCCCTCGACCGAAGAGTTGAATAATTTCTGAGCCTTCCCCGCGACCAATGTTCATCAACCCCATTGTGCTGACGCGCCAACTACTCCAGCCTTCTGTAAATTTTTTAGAGCCAATCAGGACATTGATGCTGGAGTTGATGTGGTTGATCCGGCTAAACAGAGAGGCTGCAAATTCTGATTCGGTGACAGAGAGAGCCGTCTGTTCCTGGCAGAGTTTACAGAGGGCATTAGCATCCCCGACATTAATCACACCAAAGGGATGGTTGTTACCCAGTCGCAGAGCAATTTCTCCATCCGTTCCTTTCAGGTTTTCAATCCAGAGTTGAGCCTGAGAAGAGGAATTGAAGACTAATTTGAGAATGTCGTTGAACAGTTCTTGAGCAGATAATCTCAAGCGATAGACATAGGTAAAGGCAGTACTGAAAATTTCACGTTGTTGATCATCCAATAAGCCAGGACTGCCGCTAAGCAAACGCGCCAAACGATCGCAACTGGTATTGGGGTCACTCACAAACGCTGCCAGAAACAGCAAAATATCAACCACATCAGAAACACGCTGCTTATT
>JBGTJW010000485.1:0-10659 GCA_041744955.1 Stenomitos sp.
AACTCCCACAAACCCGGCTCAAGGCGAGTAAACGGGATGACGACTGTTAAGCCCTCCTGGTTAGTGTGGCACAGGCGTTTTTGCACGCGCCGCTTTGGCGGTACTGCTTCTGTAGCAATGTGTACGATGCGAGTTTCGATCGCCGCGTTGATGTGACTGGAACGAGCCACAATGCGATAGCGCCCCTCCAGGATCTCCACGTCGGGTGAATCCAGAGGCAGCCAGGAGCGATCGCCCTCTTTTTGTAATAAAAATTCCCAGTGTTCCATCTCACGCTCGCGCCAAAGCTCTGCTAGACTCAACCACCGCCCAAACCATCGTTGCAAAACGCTAGATCTAGCGCTTGGAAGTTATTCTACTCCTGTTTAAATCTTTAGACGATACCTAAATATAGTGGACTGCTCCAAAACTTTCACATTCTGTTTAAATTTGGTTCGACGTATAGCCTATGAGCGCGCTCCAACCTGTCTTTCAACAGCAATAGTCTTATCCAAACGACTGTTAGTGCAGAACGAAGCTAAATTACTCAATGCCTTCTTCCTCGACATCCAAGTCAACTTCTGTTTCATGCTTTAACCCAATCTACTAATCTTGATACTCAGCGTGATCGCTCTTTGTTAAGTATGGCTATGACCTGTTGACACAATACCTGTGAAGCCAACTCTAAGTTTACAATGATAGCCAGTTGCATCCTCTAAGTCATCGCGGTAACCAAAATAGCACAGATCTTGTTCTCCATGAAGTTTGAGGTTGTGCCCCATCTCATTTAACTGATCGATTACTATTCCGAATTCTTTTTCTACAGCTTCTTGAATTTCTAACAGAATTTCATCCGCTAGCAAGTTAAGTAGTTCTGCTTCTTCAGCCCCTTTTTCAATAGTGTTAAAAGCTTCAGCCGAAAATCGTTGATCCAACATAACTAAATTCTCTTCTCGTCCTCAATCATTAATTCAAGGTTAATCGCTAAGCTGTTCACCATTTAAATTGGGTATTCAGGCGGCTGAGACCCTTTACTGGCTTAGATCGCCTCGAAAATTTAAGTGATTAACAGCTTATTTATTAATCTACTAAGTCGAAGTCCGCATCCTCTTCTAAAGAATTAAGATGAGAATATCCTGTCATAACAAGTGAATCAAAGTCGATTCTTAATCTATAACTGCATTTAGGGTTAGCGTTCAAGACGGCACTGTAACCAATATAGTCAGCTTTTTCTTCAATTAGCTTGAGCTCGTGACCCATTGCATTTAATTTTCCAATAGCTTGTTCTAGCTTGTTTTTGATTACCAGTTCTAGGTTTTGTTGAATCTCCTGAGCGAGTAAATCAGAAAGTGCTTTAGCTTCTTCTGTATCTAAACCACACTGTTCAAAGGCGAAAGAAGAGAATTTTTCGTCAATCATAAATTTTCTGGCGCGATCGCTCCTTTCCATAAGTTATTGCTCCATAATCCTCAACTTCCGATCAGGTGAACAACCATCTCACGGGTCTGACCGTGCTGCCGATGTTCCCACAGATAAATGCCCTGCCAGATGCCTAGAACCAGACGACCGTTAGCGATCGGAATTTGCTCTGATGTCTTAGTCAGCGCAGTGCGAATGTGGGCGGGCATATCGTCTGGTCCTTCGGTGCTGTGGATGTAGTTTTCCCACTCTGGCACCAGTTTGGCAAAGAAGTTTTCTAAGTCTTTTAAGACATCAGGGTCGGCATTTTCTTGAATTAACAAGCTAGCCGATGTGTGACGAAGAAAAAGGGTGCAAAGCCCGGTTTGAATTTGCGATTCGGCAACGATCGCCTGTACTTTCTGAGTCACCCTGCACAGTGATTTGCCCGTTGTTTGAAGCTTGAGTACCTGCTGGTGTTGGCGCATGGAGGTAAGGAGTGAGGGGTGAGGAGTAAGGAGAAAGCAAAAGTCCCCCGCCGTAACAGCGAGGGACTTAAATAGGGCGCTTTACAGCCCCAGCTTTGCTTGATGTGCGCTAGCCAAATTTAGCGGCTGTGGCAGAGATCAAGAAGGCAGCGTAAGTCAGGATGTAGCCAACCGTAAAGTGAGCTAAACCAACCACACGTCCTTGAACGATGGAAAGCGCAACAGGCTTGTCCTTCCAGCGAACCAGGTTCGCCAGGGGGGTGCGCTCGTGTGCCCAAACCAACGTTTCGATCAGCTCTTGCCAGTACCCTCTCCAGGAGATCAGGAACATGAAGCCCGTTGCCCACACCAGATGCCCAAAGAGGAACATCCACGACCAGACGGACAGGTTATTCATGCCATACGGGTTGTAACCATTAATGGTTGCCCCAGAGTATAGCCAGAGGTAATCGCGTAGCCAGCCCATGAGATAGGTCGAGCTTTCGTTGAACTGAGACACGTTACCAGACCAGACAGCGAGATGCTTCCAGTGCCAGTAGAACGTAACCCAGCCCAGCGTATTCAGCATCCAGAACATCGCCAGGTAGAACGAATCCCACGCTGAGATGTCGCAGGTGCCGCCCCGTCCAGGACCATCGCAAGGGAACGCATAGCCGAAGTCTTTTTTGTCCGGCATCAGCTTAGAACCGCGTGCATCCAACGCACCCTTGACCAAAATCAGAGTGGTGGTGTGCAGACCCAGAGCGATCGCATGGTGAACCAAGAAATCGCCAGGTCCAATGGTGAGGAACAAGGAGTTTGTGCCACTGTTGATCGCATCTAACCAGCCTGGAAGCCAAACGTTACCGTAGTTGGGCCAGGCAGTCGTTGCAATACTATCGGGATTCGACAGCAGCGCGTCCATGCCGTACAGCACTTTCCCATGCGATGCCTGAATGAACTGTGCAAACACAGGCTCAATCAAGATCTGCTTTTCTGGTGTGCCGAAGGCAACGACTACATCGTTATGAACATATAGACCCAGGGTATGGAAACCGAGGAACAGCGAAACCCAGCTCAGGTGAGAGATGATGGCTTCTTTGTGCTGTAGGACTCGATCCAACACGTTGCCCTTATTCTGGTCTGGATCGTAATCCCGTACCCAGAAGATGGCTCCGTGAGCAAAGGCACCGACCATCAGGAACCCAGCAATGTACTGGTGATGGGTATACAGTGCCGCCTGCGTCGTGAAGTCCTTTGCCAGGAAGGCATAAGGTGGCAGCGCATACATATGCTGTGCGACCAGGGAGGTAACCACACCCAATGCAGCCAGGTGGATGCCCAACTGGAAGTGCAACGAGTTGTTGTAGGTTTCGTACAATCCCTGGTGAGGCAGGTTGAACTGACCTTCACTGCTGGATGACAACAGCCCTTTTTTGCTGTCCAGCATGTCTTTGATGCTGTGACCGATACCAAAGTTGGTGCGGTACATATGACCCGCAACAATAAACAGGACTGCGATCGCCAGATGGTGATGCGCCATATCTGTCAACCAAAGCGATTCAGTCTGTGGATGGAAACCACCCAGGAAGGTCAGAATCGCCGTACCAGCACCTTGAGACGTGCTAAAGACGTGCCCAGGAGTGTCGGGGTTTTCAGCATACACGCCCCAGTTGCCGCTGAAGAAGGGAGCTAAACCAGCCGGATGGGGCGGTGTAGACAAGAAGTTATCCCAACCAACGTGCTGCCCACGAGCTTCAGGAATCGCTACGTGGATCAAGTGACCAGCCCATGCGAGTGAGCTAACGCCAAACAGACCCGCGAGGTGATGGTTCAGCCGTGATTCTGCATTCTTAAACCAAGCCAGCGAAGGGCGGAACTTGGGTTGCAAATGCAGCCAGCCTGCAAACAGAAAGACACCAGACAGGAGGAGGAGAAAGATAGACCCGTTATAGAGTTCACTGTTCGTCCGCATCCCGATCGTGTACCACCACTGGTAAACACCAGAGTAGGCAATATCAACCGGATAATTTGCCCCACCCTGGGTGAACGCATCCACCGCTGGTTGACCGAATTGAGGGTCCCAAATCGCGTGGGCGATGGGACGGATGTTTAATGGATCTTTGATCCACTGTTCAAAGTTGCCTTGCCACGCTACGTGGAATAGGGAGCCAGAGGTCCACAGGAAGATGATTGCCAGGTGACCGAAGTGAGAGGCGAAAATCTTTTGGTAAAGATTCTCTTCTGTCATCCCGTCATGACTTTCAAAGTCGTGGGCAGTGGCGATCCCGTACCAAATCCGACGTGTAGTCGGATCTTGAGCGAGGTCTTGGCTAAATTTGGGAAATTTAGTCGCCATAGTTCTACTTCGTTCTCCTCGCGCTTATCCAAGTGCCAGTGTACGAGCCAGGAAGAATGCCCACGTTGTGACAATCCCGCCCAGGAGATAGTGTGCTACCCCCACAGCCCGACCCTGAATGATGCTCAGTGCGCGGGGCTGAATTGCCGGGGCAACCTTCAGCTTATTGTGCGCCCAAACAATCGATTCGATCAACTCCTGCCAGTAACCACGACCGCTAAACAGGAACATCAAGCTGAATGCCCAAACAAAGTGTGCACCCAGGAAGAGTAAGCCGTAAGCCGAAAGCGCTGAACCGTAGGAGGTAATCACCTGCGTTGCTTGTGCCCAGAGGAAGTCGCGCAACCAGCCATTAATGGTAATTGCACTCTGAGCAAAGTTGCCGCCCGTGATGTTAGCCACCGTGCCGTCTGGATTCACTGTCCCCCACACGTCTGACTGCATCTTCCAGCTGAAGTGGAAAATCACGATCGACAGCGAGTTGTACATCCAGAACAGACCGAGGAAGACATGATCCCAACCAGAAACCTGGCAGGTGCCGCCCCGACCAGGACCATCGCAAGGGAAGCGGAAGCCCAGGTTTGCTTTATCTGGAATCAGACGCGAGCTACGGGCATACAGCACGCCTTTGAGCAGAATCAGCACTGTGACGTGAATGGTAAACGCATGGATATGGTGTACCAGGAAGTCTGCCGTGCCGAGAGCAATGGGCGCGATCGCCACCTTGCCAGCAACCGCCACCGTCTCACCGCCAAACACAAAGCTAGCGGGAGCCAGCGCATTTGGAGCGGTTGTACCTGGAGCCAGCGTATGCAGGTTTTGAACCCACTGCGCGAACACAGGCTGAAGTTGGATCGCTGTATCCGAGAACATATCTTGAGGACGACCTAAAGCCCGCATCGTGTCGTTATGCACATACAGACCGAAGCTGTGGAAGCCCAAGAAAATACAAACCCAGTTCAGGTGCGAAATAATTGCATCCCGATGGCGAAGCACACGATCGAGCAGATTGTTCTGATTCACCACGGGGTCGTAGTCGCGCACCATGAAGATGGCACCGTGAGCCGCTCCACCAACGATGAAGAAACCACCGAGCCACATATGATGCGTAAACAGAGACAACTGCGTCGCATAGTCCGTTGCCATGTAAGGGTATGGCGGCATGGCGTACATATGCTGGGCAACGATAATGCTCAGAGAGCCAACCATTGCCAGATTGATTGCCAGTTGTGCATGCCAGGAAGTTGTCAGCACTTCATACAGACCTTTATGACCTTCGCCAGTAAAGGGACCTTTGTGCGCTTCCAAAATTTCCTTAATGCTGTGACCAATACCCCAGTTCGTGCGGTACTGATGTCCAGCAATGATGAACAGAACCGCGATCGCCAGATGATGGTGCGCTGTATCGGACAACCACAAACCACCTGTCACCGGGTTCAAGCCACCCTTAAAGGTCAGAAAGTCAGAATATTCTGCCCAATTGAGGGTGAAGAACGGAGTTAAGCCCTTTGCAAAACTGGGATATAAATCCGCCATCAGCTTCGAGTTCAAGATGAACTCATGGGGCAAGGGAATGTCTTTTGGAGCCACCCCTGCATCCAGCAGCTTGTTGATGGGCAGCGAGACGTGGATCTGATGACCCGCCCAGCCGAGCGAACCGAGACCAAACAACCCAGATAGGTGGTGGTTTAGCATCGACTCCACATTCTGGAACCATTCCAGTTTGGGTGCCCGCTTGTGGTAGTGGAACCAGCCTGCAAACAGCATCAGACCTGCCATCACTAGACCGCCGATCGCGGTGCAGTAAAGCTGGAAGCTGTTGGTGAAGCCAGACGCTCGCCACAGGTAGAAAAAGCCAGATGTAATTTGGATACCGTGGAAACCACCGCCCACATCTGCATTCAAAATTTCTTGTCCGAAAATTGGCCAAACCACTTGGGCACTGGGTTTAATGCCAGTCGGGTTGCTCAACCAAGCCTCGTAGTTTGAAAACTTAGCGCCATGGAAATACATACCGCTAAGCCAGATGAACACAACGGCAAGATGACCGAAGTGAGCACTGAAAATTTTACGAGAAACGTCTTCTAAGTCACTAGTATGGCTATCAAAATCATGAGCGTTGGCGTGGAGATTCCAAATCCAGGTGGTGGTTTTGGGACCTCTAGCCAGGGTGCGATCGAAATGACCAGGCTGAGACCACTTCTCAAAAGAAGTTGGCACTGGATCGTTATCAACCGTCACTCTGACCTTCGCTTCGCGCTCCCGTGGAGTAATTGTCATTGAGACTCTCCTCTCTCTAGACAAGGAACGAGGAATCCCCCCTGCCAGAAGCTGCCCTGACGCTTGAAAACGGCATCCTGCTCTGGTGAGGAGCCATCAGCACCGATCGGAAAACAAGAGATGAATCCTAAAGGCACTGGATGACATGAGGCTGCAATCAGCGATCGTAGTTCAAAGAACGAGGCACGTATTGCCGTCAGAACCAGGGTGGTTCGCTCCGACAACACAACTAGACTGGTAAGGGTTCTCATCGTGTCATTATAGAACCCGTGTTACGCCGAATTCAGACGCAATTAACAATAATTCAAACTCCTTCGACTGCGGCTGCAAATGAGCTTGAGAATCTGAGCCGTGCGAAAAAGTCAAGCAATGCAGCGATTGTGTTCACGAAACTCAACAATCAGAAAACTTTAGTGATAAATCGTGGGATCGCCCTTCAGCAGCGAGACAAAGATTGCACGCTCACTACTATAGGTGTGGATTGATTTGGTTCGCCTGGATCTAGTTTGCGAATGAGGTCAGCCGCTTCATTGATTGCCAACTTTTTGTCTTATGGCTCTTTCTGTGATTTCTGCAACGTTTCCTTAAGCACTGCTCAAAGCCCAGGCTCAGGCAATGTTTGCAAGCAATCACTTCATTGCCTTAGCTTCCATCACTCAACGTTATCTTCGCGTCGCCAAACCACTTCCTCCCTTTGGTGACGATGAAACTTTGCAAGGGAGGTCTGGTCTTTTCCGCTATAGTTCCCTATGGGCAGCTTTTAGGAGTGGATTCTGTGTTGGGAATGAAGCGCTGGCAGACCGTTGCTAAGGTTATCGTTGTATTTGTATCGATCGCAGTCTTAATGGCAAGCGGGGGAAGCGTTGATCAGGCGTATGCAGCGTTTTGGGGACGATCGCGCACGCCAGAAGCCACTCCAACGACGATCAAGACAACAGGGAAAATTGCGGAAGCTTCACCCCCGATCGCCCTACAAGACTTGAGGCAGTCGTTGGATAACTACCAGCCCCAGGTCACGTTTATCAGCCCGCGCAACAACGAGGTACTGTCTGACAACACTGTTTCTGTTCGTTTCCTTGTCAAAGATTTGCCCATCTTTAAGGATGAAACCTTCGGCTTGGGTCCGCATCTGCACGTACTGCTGGACAATCACGGCTACCAAGCAGTGTACGATATTAGCCAACCGCTCATCTTTGACAATCTGGAGCCTGGAACCCATACCATCCGAGCGTTTGCCTCGCGTCCCTGGCACGAAAGCTTTAAGAACGACGGTGCCTTCGTCCAAACGACCTTTCACGTTTTTACCAAAACTCAGGACAATAGCCCAAACCCTGCCTTACCGCTGCTGACCTATAGCCGACCACAGGGAAGCTACGGCGCAGAACCAATCTTGCTAGATTTTTACCTGACCAATGCGCCCCTCCATCTCGTTGCCCAGGCAGATGCCACCGATGATATTGCCGACTGGCGGATTCGCTGCACGGTGAATGGAGACAGCTTTGTGATCGATCGCTGGCAGCCGCTGTATCTCAAAGGCTTTAAGCCCGGTAAGAACTGGGTACAGCTTGAATATTTGGATGATAAAGGCAACCCGGTGCCAAACGTATTTAACAATACAGTGCGCCTGGTGGATTACCAACCGAACGGTGACGATACTCTGGCGAAGTTAGTGCGTGGGGATCTGTCTGCCGCCGACGTGCGTGGCATTGTTGACCCCAACTATATTCCGCCTACGCCAGCACCAGAGCCTACGCTAGAACCAGAGCCTACGCCAGAGCCAATCTTAGAACCTGCTCCAGCACTAACACCGTTGTCTCCAGACACGTCCCTTCCAGAGCCATTGCCAACTCTAGAACCCTCCGATCGCCCCAGTCCGATCGCCCCACCACTGCCGACCGCAAAACCGTCCAGCGATCCCAGCCCAGAGCGAACGCCGACACCATTAGAACCGAGCACGCCGACAGAGGCAGTCGAAAAACAGGACACGATCGCCCCGCCAGCAGTATCCGCAGAACCCTCACCAGAGGCTGAAACGGAGTCGATCGCCCCAGCCATCCAGCCAATCTCACCAGACAACACGAGCCTCCCGCCAGCAGCCAAACCTTTAAGTGGGCAAGAACGGTTGCGGCAAATACAGCAGCAACTCAGCCGCTATCTGCCGCAGCGGCGTAAGGCGATCGCGCCTCCTGACCCTGCATTGCCAAGCACTGAACAGCTAAGCACTGAATTGCCAAGCACGGAACCAAACCCAATGCCCAGCGTGGCTGTCCCAGACCCCTTACCGCCCACGTTGCCAGAAAGCATTGACGCGAATCCACCAGACGCACCCAGTCCGATCGCACCCGCACCATCTTTGTTAAAATAGTACCAACGTACTTGTTAAGCAAGCAGGAAACAGGTAGACTCTATTCGCACGCTACCGTTTGGCGTATGCACAGATGAAATGATTTGCGGTAGTCTGAAAGTCAAGGCTGCTGTGAATTGGAGGCACTGAGCGTGTTTGGGGTGCATCTGTTTGCAACTTGATTACGCTATGGACGATCGCCTGATGAACGATCGTGTCAACCTTGGGCGATCGATCAACTACCTGGGATGCCGTTCTCAGCAAAGCAAACCCATAGCATCGCTTCACAATCAATTTTCTAAGGTCAAGGGCTTGTCTCAGCTACTCCTCACTCTTTTGCAGCAGCGCCATCACCTGGTCGATAAAGGCTCGGTAATCCACCACGGGTTTAGAAACATAGCCATCAGCACCGCTTTGTTGAAGCGAGTTCTCCCTATCGCCAATCATGGCGTGCGCTGTCACCAGGATGATCGGTATGGAAGCCGTGCTAGGGTCGCTTTTCAGCAGTTGAGTCAGCCTAATGCCATCCACAGCTCTACCCTGATACAAGCTATGCGACAGCGACACATCCATCAGCACCAGATCTGCCTGCCCCGCTTTGACAATCTTTACCACCTCATCTGCATCTTCGGTATGCGTCACTGCCAGACCGCCCAGCTTCGTCAAATAGCGCGAAAACACACGCACATTGCCCATATCATCTTCAACCAGCAAAACAGTTTTCGTCATTGGTTCCTACTCGCTAGGCAACAGCGCCATGATCTGATCGACAAACGCCTGATGATCCACAACGGGCTTGGAAATGTAAGCATCGGCACCGCTTTGCTTCAAAAAGCTTTCGCGATCGCCCTCCATCGCGTGTGCTGTCACCAGAATAATGGGCAACTTCGCTGTCGTAGGATCAGCTTTCAACATCTGAGTAATCTTAATACCATCCACCGCTTTGCCCAGGTAAACACTGCGCGAGAGCGAGACATCCATCAAAATAATATCGGCTGCCTGAGCATGGGCAATCTGCATGACTTCTTCCACATTCTCAGTGTGTTTGACAGTCAAACCGCCGCGCTTCGTCAGAATCTTAGAAAATACCCGTGCGTTAATCAGATCGTCTTCGACAATCAGAACGGTTCTCATTATATTTGCCTTGGAACGTGACCCAGATGAAGCAGCTTCGTAATTCGCGTCGATTTTACTGTGAAATGGACACAGGGACGTTGGGGCGTGACCCCATCGTAAGCGTCGCTTGCTGCAAACACCAGAAAAGTTTATGAAATTAACGCTGAAGGAACGACGCTCATGGCTGTAATTACCACTGCTCTGCATACAGAGATGCAGCAGTCCTATCTGGAATATGCCATGAGCGTCATTGTGGGACGCGCTCTGCCCGATGTACGCGATGGCTTAAAGCCAGTGCATCGACGGATTCTGTATGCCATGCACGAACTGGGCTTGACCCCCGATCGCCCCTATCGTAAGTGCGCCCGCGTCGTGGGGGATGTGCTGGGTAAGTACCATCCTCATGGCGATCAGGCAGTGTACGATGCCCTGGTGCGGCTGGTGCAGGATTTTTCGAGCCGCTACCCGCTGTTAGGTGGGCATGGCAATTTTGGTTCGGTAGACAATGATCCCCCCGCCGCCATGCGGTATACCGAAACCCGACTGGCACCGATCGGCAACGAAGCACTGCTGACAGAAATTGGTGAGGCAACCGTTGATTTTGTTGGCAACTTTGACAACTCCCAACAGGAACCAACTGTTCTTCCTGCCCAACTGCCGATTTTGTTGCTCAATGGCAGTTCGGGCATCGCAGTTGGTATGGCGACCAACATTCC
>JBGTJW010000486.1:0-4898 GCA_041744955.1 Stenomitos sp.
TCAAACAACAATCGCTCTTCTCGGTCATATTAAGCTTAGAGACAGATGCTTTCACTCTAAAGTCTGGAAGGCAGGCAAGAAGTCTGCCTTTTTTTGCTGATAGCTTGCTTGAGCACGGTAAGCATTCAACAGTATCGAAATTAATCTGTGCGGAGGTTGAATGACTCAAATTGTTCCGGGTGAAAGTGAAGGCATTGACTCAGCGCTACGCCGCTTTAAGCGCGCTGTGTCTAAAGCAGGCATTTTCCCAGATATGCGTAAACACCGCCACTTTGAAACACCGATCGAAAAACGTAAGCGCAAAGCACTGGCTAAACACAAGCAAGGCAAGCGGAGATTCAACCAATGACCGCTGAAGCGTCTGCTGTCCCTATCGATCATGTGATTTTAGAAGCGCTGCAACATGGAGACAAAAACCGGGGTCAGCTTTTTGATTTGACTGGTAAAAGCTATTCAGCGCTGGTGCCTGCCTTGCAGCTTCTTAAAGACCAGAATCACATTGAAACGTATTTTGTTCCTACTGGGGACATATCTGTACTCACCTATCGTCTGCGCTCAAGCGTTGACTAATTTGTATGTCACCTCTTACTCTCAAAAACCCCATGAACACAAAAGAACTCATGAGCCGTTATTCGGCAGGACAAAGAGATTTTAGAAGCCTAAACCTGATGGCAGCTAACCTCAGAAACCTGAACCTCAGTGGTGCAAATTTGAGTGGCGCTAACTTAACCAAAGCGAATCTAACCCGCACAAATTTAAGCCATGCTAATCTCACAGATGCCATCCTTACAGGTGCAAATCTGACGGAGACAAACCTGACGAAAGCCAATTTAACTAATACAGATTTAAGTGATACAAACGTGAGTGAGGCAAATTTGAGCCATGCCTATTTACGTGGGGCAAGAATGGCGGATGGTGTTAGCCCTAGCGCTGTAGCAAAGCACGTTAACGAATGAATGACGCTTTCTACAAGCATAAAGTAATGCCTTGCTAAACAGACTGTGTTGTACGGTAGCAGCAACCATCAGTCTCTATTGGTAAGGATATATAGCTATCGCCACAAGGCTTAGGACATTCGGATCAAAGGGGGTGTGGGGCTTCGCCCCCAGCCAGGGGTTCTACCCCTGCACCCCATCCTAACCAACATGGCTACGGCTATAAAAGCGTACGATCGACTTGACCGATCGTGCGCTTTTACTTTAAACCATGCGTTTAGAACAGTGAGCCTTAAACACTGACTGCCTCTGGCAACGCTTTCGGACAAAGCGCCGCAAACGTCCCCTACGCCTCCTGACCGCTTGTGCTTTAAGTCAGTGAAACGCCCTGCGCTAAAACATCCACTCCAAGCCAATACCTACGCGGCTATCACTGCGAAACCGAGAATTTTGCTTCTGTAGATCGGTGGATAGACGCAGGTTGTGCGTCAGGGCATAGCCAAAGGAAAGAGTCGTTAACCCAACTTCAGCTTCACTGCCAGGGGCAACCCAACTTTGCGTCAGGGCAAGATCAGCGGCTCCTGTCCGTGATGGCACTAGCAGCAGGCGTAGACCCACATGAACGCCATCCGTCGTGTAACGAGTCGTTGCCAAATGGCGATAGCCAACGACCGGAGCCACATTAATAACACTACCTAAGGGACGAACGTAATAGCGCAAATCGGCTCCCCATGCTTCGCGGGTGCCATTAAAGGCAGTCTGATAATCAGCACTGAGCGTCAAACCCGATCGCCCAACAAAGACATCCTCAATGCCAAGATGAATGCCTCCTGCCTGCCGAGTCGATGGAAACTGGGAATAGCCCAAACGTAAGCGCGTTCTAAAACTGGGGTCACGCCTGATATCAGTCAAAACGTTAGGCACTTGCTTCAGCCAGCGTTGCAAAACAGGGCTGCTTTCGATTAGTGCTGGGTCAAGGTCAATCGGAGCGGTAGCGGCAGGATTTAGGGTTTGGGGGGTAGGGTTTGGGGCAGGTGGCGGTGGGGCAGACTGTGCTGTTGTAAGGGCAAAAGGCTGTGACGCTTGAGCGACAGGCTGGGCTGCTAAAGGTTGAGCATTCAGACTTAGAGTGATTGAGTCTGTCTTCTGCCGCTCAAGCGGTGACGGTTCCACTAAATGGTTTAGCCGAGGCTCTGTACCGAAGCTTGGACGGGGAAGCATGATTGTTGCCGCTTCTGCGATCGCTCCTTCCCCCGATCGCGCTTTTGTTTCTACAGGTTCGGGCATCAACGGTGCAACTTTAGGGTGCTGACACCAGGCAGGGGCGGCGAAAAAAGCAAGACTCACTGCTAGCAAAAGTGTTTGAAGGTAGCAATGTGCGGTAGGTGAGTGCGATCGCAACAGGTTATCTCGGTTTATGAACACGTTGATACTGGCATACTTCAAAGCTTTTCCACAAAAAAACGGCTTTGCACCTGTAAGTTGCAGGTTAGCAAAGCCGCTAAAACCAAGGACGAAAAAGCAATCTAACGAGCAGTTCCTTGTAAGGGGGCAGCGTCGATCGGCTTCATCAAATAAAGCCGGATGAGGTGCCACGCATTAGACGCATAGTAAGGCAGCTTTTGGAAGAACTGCACAAACTTTGGTGTATCAGCGCTGACGATCGCCGTTAGCTTGGCATTGTTCTCCACACACTGATCAAGCCGCTGGTAGAACTCTGGATTTTCCACATCCAGAACAACCGGAAAAACCTTCGCGGTGCTTTCGTTGGTTTTGTTAATGACGTGAATGTCATAGTCGCGTGCATCTAAACCAAGCGCCTTGTAAAAGCCCGATCGCTGAATGTCGTTCAGGTACATCGTGGCAAAGACAGACAGCAGAAAGAAGCGGCACCATAGCTTTGCCTTCCAGTCGTTCAAGATCTGGGGCTGCGATCGCATCATCGCATCAAAGAAATCACCATGCCGATTTTCATCCTGGCACCAGTTTTCAAAGAAGCGGAAGATGGGATAAATTCGGTCTTCTGGATGTGCTTCGAGGTGACGATAAATCGTGATGTAGCGCCAGTAGCCAATCTTTTCAGACAGATAGGTAGCGTAAAAGATAAACTTTGGCTGAAAGAAGGTATAGCTGCGGCTCTTGGTCAAAAAGCCTAAATCAAGCTGGAGGTTAAAATCTGACATTGCCTTATTGAGGAAGCCTGCGTGCCGTGCTTCATCACGCGACATCAACGCAAAGCACTCTGCCAGCACCGGGTTCTTCCCTTTCAGCTTGCGTGCCAGTTCTTTATAAAGCAAAAAGCCAGAAAACTCAGCCGTGCAAGAGCGTTCTAAGAACTCAACAAACAGTTGGCGCGTTTCCCCATCAATATGTTCCCAGGACTGGTCGAACTCAGTCGTGCGGACAAAATGATGCCGATTATAATCGACGCGAAACTCTTCCAGAATCGCTAGCAGCTCATCTTCATTGGGCGAAATATCCATCGCCGCCACTGCATCAAAATCGGTTGTATAAAACCGGGGCGTTAGAATCGTTTCCTTCGCAGGAACTTTTACTCCGGGGCGTATTTCTTCAAAGCCAGGCTTTTTAAGGGAATCTACCATGAGTCGTTTCGTTCTTTTTTCAGATTCTACATCGCAGGGATGGTGCGCTGAACCGCCGCAGTGTCTCACTCTTAAAGCGAAGCCGGTCACTGGTGCGGCTAAGCTAAGACGAAAGTTTGCTGAAGCCCAGTAGCGTACGAAACCACTACGATGATTACGTGGTCTAGTCTATCAAGGTAAACGGTGACAAAACGAGGCGATCGCATTAAGACTTGCAACACACCATCAACTTTTGTAACCACTGAGTCATATCCCACCGCTTACTGTGCCTGCTTCAGAGCAAAGTCTTTATGATCTAGAAGTGAGAATTTCCAAGCATTGTAAACGTGAAGCACTGTAAGAACTGAAGCACTGTGAAAACGAACGCATCCCAAATAGGCATGAATAAAGCTGGCACGGCTTACATCCTTTGGCTCGGCTGCTTGCTCCAACTACATGGTCTGCACCGCCTTTACAATGGCAAGATTTTGACCGGACTGTTATGGATGTTCAGTTTTGGACTCTTTGGCTTTGGGCAAGTCATTGATCTGCTGCTCATTCCCAACATGGTTGATGAACACAATGCCAAACTCAGAGCGCGCCAGGGTTTGCTGCCCGACGGCTCTTTACCAACCCAAACGGTGATTCAGCGAGTCGTTACGGTTGATGCAAAACCGGTGCCACCCGCGCCCATGCCGAATTCCCTGATTGTTAAACTGCTAAAAGCGGCAGAAGCGAGAGGCGGCAATCTCTCTGTTACCCAGGGCGTGATGGAAACAGGGGCTAGCTTTTCGGAGGTTGAAAGTGCGTTGGTCTACCTGGTCAAGACAGGCTACGTGGACATTACTAACAATCCCGAAACGGGCGTTGTCACGTATGAATTTAAGGAATTGTAGGTAAACGGTTCAAAAGAGCGATCGAATGCGGTTGAAAAGAGCATGCTTGCTAAGAAAAAGTGCTGTGGACTGGTCATCCAACCTGTCAGTCGCATGGGGAGCGCACACTGTCTTGTCTGAAGGCGTTAGGTTGGCGATCGCATCCCCTCTTCGAGCCAGGTTTGCCAACGTGCATCAGAGCAAAAAAGCTGCCTGTACGGATTGCATCAGGGCTTGAGCATCCTTCGTAGGGGCTTCCAGCTTTTTGATGTGACTGCGCCAGATCGTCTGTAGTGGCGGGGGTTGACCCGCTAGTCGAGAGCTGTATCCGGCATTCAGGCTGCACAAAGCATCATTTAGCCTTTAGCTCTCGTTTCTCCTTTAGTTTCTCACCAGCCATTTTTGAGCATTGAGCCGTTGCAGCGTCCAGAAGACGAGTAACCCTAAATCAACTTTGCGCTCATCAATCCGAAAGGACTCCAGGGTGCTGGCTTTGCCACCGCTTT
>JBGTJW010000487.1:0-25098 GCA_041744955.1 Stenomitos sp.
TCGCCTCATAGGGCACACTGAAAGCTGGAAGATCCTCTAGAGCGTTAATTCCTTCACCGAAGTGTTCAACATCACCATAGACAACCGCAACATTAAGATATCGATCGAGAATCTCAATTCCTTTATAAATATAAGATGTCCGAATTCGATTATCTGCATCTAATGGTAATATGTATTCCCCTTTTGCCAGCTTGACACCAGCATTTCTAGCAGCAGGAGCTCCCTGATTTTGTTGATCAATCACTTGATAGCCATTGCTTCTCAGTTCATTCAAAACCTGATGGGTTAACAAGTCTGTAGAGCCATCATTTACAATGATAATTTCATAAATTTGATCTGGGCAAGCCGTTACGCTGGCGATCGCTTCTTTAAGAAATTGACCATCATTAAAACAGGGGATTATGATTGACAACCGAATATTCTTAGAGCCGTTCATTTCATTTTCCGTGAACTACTAAAATGCATTGGTGAAGTAGATGCCTTACTTAAGAGCTTTGGAAGGCAAAACTTTTTGACCCAGCCAATTTAGATCCTTTGCAAATTCATTAAATAGAGTACTAACAAATTGTTGCTTTGTTATAGGGAACAACTGTTCATAGGGATGAAAAATTCTGGCACCGATCTCAGTGCTTAAGTGGCGATAAATCGGTATCAGTGAAATCTCTCGCTTAGCTGGATTTAGTGGGTTTGGATTGAGTCTTAGGTGCAGAGAGTTCCACGCCCGTCTCACCGGGTTTTTTATCCGGAAAACCGGATCTGCATCGACCCACCAAGCCTGGAAGGGATGGTCTTCACAAAATGGAGTCCCAAATATTTGGGCGTAGATTGGAATCCTGTACTCCAAAAAGCCCAATTCTGGTTCTTCGACTTTCGAGTATTGTTCTAAAAACGTTCTGGGGAAACCTACAACGATGAATAAACATCCCAATGGCTTCTGCTTGTAGTCATAGATCTTGCGGACATGCGCTAGAAATTCGAGATAGCGCTGCCTGAGGTCTGGAATCTTGGGTGAAACCCATTGCCAATCATTCTCAACTTCTGCAACAGGTCGAAGCCCAGATAGCAAAATTTCGTCTTGCTTAAGCATCGAGAAAAGTTTCTCAACTGCCCCGAAAACCAACATATCCCACTGAACAATAACGATTGTATCCCACTCCAGGTCTTTGCCGCGATCGCGATACCATTGAGTGATCATCAAGTCTCCCTGAATCCACTTCCAGTAGGAATTTTTCGCTTCTGTAAATGCGTAAAAGTCATCCAGATAAGAAGTTAAAGCTGATTTGTGTTGGTCTATAGATGCTAAATCTCCTCCATACAAACCATAAATGGGTGTAGTAGGATTATGCTGACGCAGGATTGCTAAACGATTTTGACAAATTTCCGGTTCCTTATAAAACCAAAACAGCACAGCTAATTTCATGGAGATACCGAAACGATATGGAGAAACGGTAGAGCAGAAGCATATTGCTGTGTGTTTTCAAGGGCAACCTGATGAAGCACCTTCGCATCAAGATAAAGTTTCATAGTCTGAAGATTCTAGATTTTAAAGACCGTCGAAGGTAGACGCGAAGATTCTTCTGAAATAGTGAACAGTGAGTCTCCTTGTCTGAGCCTTCTAAGCTAAAGCAGCCGTAGCAAGCTGAGTCCCAGCGATACCCAAAACACTAAGATATTTTTGGGTCGCCATTTCCAAACCAAATTGCTCCAGCCAACTCAATTCAATTGACTTGTGCTTACCCGCCAAGACTTCTAAAATTGCATCGGCAAGTGCATCACTATCACCAACCGGAGTCAAATGACCATATTTCCCACCTGCCAGGATTTCATCAGGTCCACTTTCACAATTTGTTGACACAACGGGTGTCCCTAATGCCAGTGCTTCAATCAAGACAGTTGGCAATCCTTCCCAAGCCGACGAAAGAACAAAGACGGACGATCGAGACATATAGGCATAGGGGTTCTGTAAATATCCGGGTAAATCAACGTCTTCTTGCAATCCTAATTCCTGAATCAATGCTTCTAACTGAGGGCGATCGGGTCCCCATCCGAGAATCACCAGGCGAGCAGGTCTGAGTTGACGCACCCTGGCAAACGCCCGAATCAGATTGGGAAAGTCTTTTTGCGCTTCTAACTTGCCAACCCCTAAAAGCACAGGCACATTCTGGGACTGAAACCAGGGATGCTCAATAGCTTCCTGGGCATTGGTGAATAATTCAGACGTAATGACCGGATTGTAAATAGTCGAAATGCTCTCTGGTGGTAGGTTTGCCGTACAAGCCAGGTCTTTAGCAACACCATGAGAAACAGCAACAATTCCATCCGCCCAGGGATACAGCAATCGAGCCAAGAGGGGAGCTAATCGCCCTTTGAGTTTGCCTGCATTGCGGGTGGTTTGAGAAAGCTGATTATGCTCTGCCACAAAAACACGAGTTGATACCCCCGCAAAGCGTCCGGCTAACAGAGCCAATTCATTCAAGTAATGATCAGCGGCTAACATCACCGTCGGTTGCTCCTGCTGCAAATACCCAATTAAACCGGGCAGGCTCAAAGAGAGGCGAGGTTGTTTTAAGTCAATGATTCGGGTTTCCGCAGGCATCCGCCACAAATGCGGACTCTCACTCCGGTTGAGAACCAGATCAACCCTGCCCCCCAGCTTGACAAAACCATGAGCGAGATGGGCAGTAACTCGTTCAATTCCACCACCACCAAACGATCCCAGAAAGAATGAAATATGAGGAGTGGTCTTAGGCATTGCTTATGAGGGTGAGAAGTCTATTGAGAAACCATTCACTCAATCCTAAGGATCGCAAAGTAAATAACTTCCTGAATTCCGATGATCCCAGGGAACATTTCTCTACCTGTATCAACCCTCTTCGACTTGGAGAGGGGATAAGGTTGGAGAGGGGATAAGGGGAAAGGCTCTGTAGGTTTGTTATTAAACTATGCAATTCTAAGCAGTGAGTCTACCAGAAAATACAGTGTTCCCCAAATATCCTTCCATTGAAATTTACTTAAACTTTACAAGCTGAAACAGGATCAGGCAGCAGAACCAGGGGCTTAAAAGAACGTTTTACCAGGGTAACTGCTTTTAACCCTGCGCTAAGTGGCTTGCCTAAAGCTGGTTTCTAGGCAAAGGCGTGTTTTTTCAGATCGCCCAATTTGGTTAGAAACTCCAGACACCCCAGCCAATCATTTTGGTGCCCTGCCATGATGTAAGGTTTTGACAAAGACATCCGTATCGTTCTTGATTTGCCCTGGCTCTTAATATTACTATCGTTGTAGAAAAGTAGAACGTAGAGCTAATTGAATCCTCTTTGAGGGTTGGGTTCGCTGTTAAATGAGGAATCTCTAAGGTTCACATTCAATTCCCTGAGTATCATTCATGCACAACCTCCGTGTTGCGTGGCTTCTACCAGTAGCCTGGTTTTATTGGCAGCCCTCTCTAAGTGAGTTTGCGCGGCTCTTCCCACACACAACTGTATTTGCTGGGCTGTTTCCTGGCTTTGCAAAGGGATTAGAAGGAACCCTCCAGGTTGAAGTGGTGGGCAAGTTTCGGGTGATTGAGATCAACCGGGACGAAAATAGTTACGGTGATAACTTCACTTACTTGTCACCAGGAATCATCGGACATTTGCTGCGGTTCAGACCGCAGGTCATTTTCTCAAGTTCCTTTGGTGTTTGGACCATTCTCGCCCTGGTACTCAAGCCCATTCTTTGGGCGCGACTCATTATTGCGTATGAAGGCAGTTCACCCGGTGTAGACTACCGCCATTCGCCATTGCGCTTATTTGTGCGTCGAGTTATGGTCTGGCTTGCCGATGCCTGCATTACCAATAGTCATGCCGGGAAAGATTATTTGATTAACATGCTTCATGCTCGGCACGATCGGGTCTTTCTGCAACCTTATGAAATTCCCGATGAGAAGACGCTGCCGGGTACAGGGAAGCTGGAGGAAGATCGGTCTTCTCTAAAACGTCCGCTATTTCTGTTTGTCGGACATATTATTCCCCGCAAGGGCTTGCCTGTCCTGTTGGAAGCCTGTGCCATGTTGCAGACGCGCGGCTATACCCAGTACACCCTACAGGTCGTCGGTAATGGTTCTCAAGAAGTAGAACTCAAAACGTTCTGTGATGAGCATGGTCTGAGCGATCGTGTGCAGTGGATCGGACGAGTCAACTACGACCAGATTGGCAGTTACTTTAAGAACGCGGATGTGTTTGTCTTTCCAACTATGGAAGATACCTGGGGTGTGGTTACGTTAGAGGCGATGCTATTGGGTAAACCGATTCTTTGTTCTAAAGGAGCAGGCACATCGGAACTGGTGGTACATGGAGAGAATGGTTATGTGTTTCAGCCCGATAAGGCGAACGAATTGGCAGACCTGATGCAAAAGTTCCTGGATAATCCAGAGTTGATTCAGGCAATGGGTGAGCGATCGCAACAAGTTATGGCACAGTACACCCCACAAGCCGCAGCCGCGTGTCTGGCTGAAGTCACAAAACTGGTGATGGCAGGTTAAGGCGATCGTCTGAGGCAGAGCAACCAATCTCACGGCAGAAGCAGATACAACAACCATGAAGAGATTTAAGGTTTCCATCCTGACCCACGATATAAGCGGTGGCACGTTTACCAACCTCTGTACTGCTCTCGTACGGGGAATGAATGAACTGGGCGTTGATGCGAATCTCGTCATTCTCTATGCCAGTCCGGAAGAACTTGCTCGCTATCCAGATATCCCGATTGTGACGCTAAATGTGAAGCGCACCGCCTTTTCCCTGGGAGCAACCGCCCGTTACCTGCGAGACTACCAACCAGATGTCATTTTACCGATGCCCTGGTACTTCAATATTGTGGCAGTCTGGGCTCGTTCTCTCGCGGGTGTTGCCACGAAAGTCATTTTGGGAGAGCACAATATCATCAGTTTGGAAGCTGGAATTGAACATCGGCATAAACCCCATCTACGGTTTTTACCTGTCCTGATGCGCTATGTTTACCCGCATGGGGATGGATTGATCGGTGTTTCCAAAGACACGATCGTTGACCTGGTGGAGACTCTTAATGTCGCGGCTGATATTCCGATGCGAGTCGTCTTAAATCCAATCAATCCCCATCGAGTACAGCAATTGGCTCAAGCTACGATCGACCATCCCTGGTTTCAACACCGAGCGATTCCAGTCATTGTCACTGCCGCTCGGATGGCAAAGCAAAAGCAACTAGATGGCTTACTCCATGCCTTTGCCCAGGTGGTTAAAGTGACTCCAGCAAGACTGCTCATCTTAGGAGACGGACCCCTCCGCACCGAACTGGAAGACTTGAGTCGAACGTTGGGCGTTGCCGATGCAGTCCGGATGCCGGGATATGACTCCAATCCTTACCGTTATATGGCAAAGGCGGATGTGTTTGTCTTAGCGTCTGCCTGGGAGGGATGCCCGATCGCTCTCCAGGAGGCGATGGCTTGCGGAGCCTCTGTCGTCGTCACCGATGCACCGGGTGGGATGAAAGACATTGTTGAGTACGGAAAATCAGGCATGATGGTACCCGCAGGCAAGCCAGACGTTCTGGCAGAGGGAATCTTGAAAATGCTGATGCAACCAGCATTGCAACAGCATTATCGAGAACAGGCAAAACAGCGATCGCAGGATTTTGATTACTTAAATACCAGCCAGCAGTACCTCGAATTTTGCCACATGGTGCTTTCATCCTCCAAGCAGACAAAGGAAATATTAGCGCAATGAAGGTTTTGCTATCGGCGTATGCCTGCGAACCAGGGCGGGGTACAGAGCTAGGAGTGGGCTGGAATACAGTGCGGGAAGTTGCACGCTATTGTGAGGTCTGGGTGCTGACTCGACCGGATGATGGGCGGGAGGCGATCGACGCTGAACTGGCACGGAATCCAGTACCCAATTTGCATTTCGTTTACTTTACCCTGCCTCTTTGGGGAGATGGGTGGACTTGGGGGCAAGGTGCTTTTCAAATTCACTACTATCTCTGGCAAATCCAGGCTTACTTTGTTGCCCTCAAACTGCATCGTGAGATCGGCTTTGACTTGGTTCACCACGTCACCTTTGTAAAACACTCCACGCCCAGTTTTCTTTCCCTCTTGCCACTTCCATTCATCTTTGGTCCTGTCGGTGGCGGAGAAACAGCGCCGCAAGCATTTTTCCGAGACTTCAGTCGGCGCGGCAAAGTCTATGAAGCCTTACGCAGCCTCACTCGTTGGATCGGGGAGCGGGACCCGTTTTCTCGCATTACCGCAAAACGTAGTGTACTCGCATGGGCAACCACAAACGATACCGCAAAATGTCTGATGGCAATGGGTTGTCAAAATGTACAGATCCTCTCGCAGGTGGGACTGTTGCCTGAAGAAGTAGAACAACTTGCACAGTACTCACTATTAGAGCAGACATCGATACGATTCATTAGCATCGGACGGTTTTTGCACTGGAAGGGTTTTCATCTAGGGCTACGAGCGTTTGCTCAGGCAACTCTGCCGACCGAAGCAGAATACTGGCTTGTGGGTAAAGGTGCGGAAGAAGAAGCACTATGCGCCCTGGCAATGGATTTAGGCATTGCCTCTCAAGTTAAATTCTTGACTGAAATGCCGCGCGCTGACTTATTACACAAGCTAGGTACTTGCTTAGCATTGGTTCATCCCAGCTTGCATGAGTCAGGTGGCTTTGTCTGTCTAGAGGCGATGGCAGCAGGTCGCCCGGTGATCTGCCTGGATTTGGGAGGGCCGGCAGTTCAGGTGACCGAGGAGACGGGGTTCAAAATTCCAGCCAACGATCCTGACCAGGCTGTGCAAGCAATGGCAGCAGCAATGTCTCAATTAGCGAAAGAACCAGAGTTGCGATCGCGCTTGGGTCTAGCAGGACGGCAGCGAGTGAATGCGTTATTTAACTGGGAGACGAAGGGCAAGTTTCTAGTCGGTGTTTACGAAACAATTCTGGCTCAGCAGGGAGAGATTAATGCGGGTTCTAACGGTTCATAACTACTATCGACAGCCAGGCGGGGAAGAGCAGATTTTTGCCACAGAAGCCGCTCTATTAGAGTCATACGGACACGAAGTTTCACGCTATACATTGCACAATGATGACACTATAGGGATCAACCCGCTGAAGCTGGCAAAAAACACTCTGTGGAACGGCACTGTCTACCGTGAACTACGCTCACTGTTACGCCAGGAAAAGCCTCAAGTCGTTCATTTTCACAACACCTTTCCCATGATCTCTCCCGCCGCTTATCATGCGGTCAAAGATGAAGGGATAGCAGTGGTGCAAACACTGCACAACTATCGCCTACTGTGCCCAAATGGACTCTTTTTCCGCGATGGGCGTGTCTGTGAAGACTGTTTAGGGAAACCGCTGCCGTTACCTGGTGTGTTGCATGGCTGCTACCGAGAGAGTCAATGTGCTAGTGCAACGGTGGCATCTATGCTGGGTTTGCACTCTCTGTTGGGCACATGGCAAAACAAAGTTGATATGTTCATTGCTTATAGCCAATTTGCAATGAATAAGCTGATTCAAGGTGGCTTACCCGCAAAAAAACTCGCCTTTAAGACAAACTTTCTTCATCCCGCTCCTAAGCCTGGGGAGGGTAAGGGCGGCTATGCTTTATTTGTGGGGCGGCTTTCCATTGAGAAAGGTCTTGGGGTGATGCTCGATGCCTGGAAGCAACTGGATGGTAAACTGCCACTAAAAATCCTGGGTGATGGACCGCTAGCAGGACAAGTCATTGAAGCCACGCAACAGCGTCCAGAAATTGAATGGTTGGGGCGCAAATCACTGGAACACGTATATGAAGTTGCTGGCAATGCTGCGTTTCTAGTCTTTCCTTCGGAATGGTATGAGACCTTTGGACGGGTGGCGATCGAAGCCTTTGCCAGAGGGACACCCGTCGTTGCCTCCAACATTGGCGCTATTACTGAACTGATTGATCACAAACGGACAGGGATGCTTTTTCGTCCCAGCGATCCAACCGACTTAGCGACCCAGGTTGAATGGCTTCTTGCCCATCCGCAAGAACTCAGCCAGATGCGCCAAGAAGCCCGCGCTGAATTTGAAGCAAAGTATACGGCAGAAGACAATTACAAGCGATTGATGGAAATTTATCACTCCGTCATGATTTAAAAACATGGAATTCACAAAAGAGAAAACAGATAGGCTCAATCGGTGATCCAGGGAGGTAGCGTTGACCAGAGCCAGTTGATAGGATGCCATCGTACAACAAACGAGTTGTTGTCATGCTCAATCTCACCAATCTGCTTGACAATGCCAAGTGCGACGAAACGGTGCATCAAGTGCGTTGAACCGCTGAGGTTTGCCGTCCTCAATGGGGCAGTACTCAAGTCATTAAGCGTGGCAAGGAGTGACCGTATAACCGTCACGTTGTTGTTCTGCCCTAAGGGGTTCCGTCAACACTACCATCTTTGCAAGTCGCCTGAAGCGCTGCGAACCGTGTAGGAGCTAAAGCCTCCCACTAAAGTGGGCAGTTTTGACTAGCGTGCTGGGACAATTAAGCTCTGTATAAAGATATTATGAATTCCATTAAAGCTAGTGCTCGAATGCTGTTAAAATCTGCGATATTTTAGAAGTCCTTGCTAAAAGAAAATTCTTCAGTAATGTGGAAAGGCTCTATAACTTTTTCTAGGCTTGGCGGGTGCATCCCATTTTGCAATGGGCAATAATGCCCAGTTGTCACAGCCTTAGTAGTGGAACAGTCTTGAAGACTTATCTCAAGTCTAGACTTACAAGATTGGGATACATCCGGCTCAGTAGCGGATGATGAAAAGTTGAAGCATTGGTGGTTGCACTTTTTGTGCTTTTGCGAACATTTTAAGCCACACGGCTTATAGACGTAAGCTTCAGATATTCTTCATACCTTAAAAAATCAGTGTTCTCTATTCCCGATAAATTTTAAGCAAACTTCTAGACTATCCAAATAGATCCTCTAAGGACACAACGTCATGCTTTTAGAAGATGTTCCCCCCTTCAAACAGATAATTGGTCTTCCTGTCACAGCTCTTCCTTTCAGCGACCAGATAGCTCTCACGCTGAGATGGGCTCAAAGCTCGGTCAGCAAGGTTGTCTGTATTGCAAATGTGCATATGTTAGTGGAGGCGTATCGGGATCCAGAATTTGCGTCTGTGCTGCAAAATGCTGACCTCGTCACACCTGATGGTATGCCTCTGGTTTGGATGCTAAGGTTGATGGGAGCTTCCAAGCAGAACCGAGTCGCTGGGCTGGACGTTCTCTTGGCGCTATGTGAACAAGCATCTAAACAGAACATCAGTATTTTTTTCCTGGGTTCTCAGACACCCATTCTAGAAAAGATGAGGGCAAAACTAGAACGAGACTTTCCAAACCTACAAATCGCTGGTATGGAATCGCTCCCTTTTCGCCCCTTATCAGAAGATGAAGACAGAGCTGTAGTTCAAAGACTAAATGAAAGCGGCTGCGGTCTTGTGTTTGTTTCATTGGGTTGCCCGAAACAAGAAATTTGGATGTCCAAACACAAAGATCAGCTGCAGGCAGTCATGCTTGGGCTTGGGGGTGCCTTCCCAGTTTATGCAGGAATTCATAAGCGTGCCCCTCAACTGTTGCGCTCCATCGGTTTTGAATGGCTTTATCGGTTAGTGCAGGAACCCCGTCGGCTTTGGAACCGCTACAGAAGCACTATTCCAATCTTTATCTGGTTGGCTATACGACAATTGTTGACTGGTTGTCGCACAGACTCAGCACAAAAATGTAGTGAGTAAGTAAGACAACGGTCCTGTCCCCTTCCATTAAGGTGCTGTAGTGAAACCACCTTTCGTTCTAGTAATTAAGTGAGAAAAGAGTATGAGCAAAACGAAACGTGCCCTGATCACAGGCATTACTGGGCAGGACGGTTCATATCTCAGTGAGTATTTATTGGACAAGGGGTACGAAGTCCACGGTGTTATCCGACGCACTTCTACTTTCAACACAGACCGTATCGATCATATTTATGAAGATCCACACGGTCAAAGTGTTCGCTTGTTCCTACACTATGGCGACTTGACCGATGGCACTACACTGCGTCGTATCTTGGAAGCTGTGCAACCGGTGGAAATTTATAACCTGGGCGCTCAGTCTCATGTCCGCGTTAGCTTTGATTCACCTGAGTATACTGTCGATGCTGTCGGGTTAGGTACCCTGCGTTTACTTGAAGCAATCCGTGATTATCAAAACCGAACAGGAATTCAAGTGCGCTTCTATCAAGCGGGTTCCTCAGAGATGTTTGGGAAGGTAGTGGAGATCCCGCAGAAGGAGACGACACCGTTCTACCCTCGCAGTCCCTATGCCTGTGCCAAGGTGTATGCCCACTGGCAAACTATTAACTACCGCGAATCCTATGGCTTGTTTGCCTGTAATGGTATTTTGTTTAACCACGAGTCTCCCCGTCGAGGTGAAACTTTTGTGACCCGTAAAATCACGCGAGCCCTGGCTCGTATTGTCGCAGGGCAACAGAAGAAACTGTATCTGGGAAATTTGGATGCCAAGCGGGACTGGGGTTACGCCAAGGATTATGTCAAAGCCATGTGGTTAATGCTGCAACAGGATGAGCCTGATGATTATGTGGTGGCAACTGGAGAAACCTATTCAATCCGAGAGTTTTTGGACATTGCCTTTGGCTACGTTAATTTAGACTGGCAGAGCTATGTAGAATTCGATGAGCGTTACCTGCGTCCGGCAGAGGTCGAGTTGCTAATTGGTGATCCAGCCAAAGCCAGGCAAAAATTAGGGTGGGCACCATCGGTTAACTTTGAGGGATTGGTTCAACTCATGGTGGAAGCGGATCTGAAAGCTTTGGGTTTGGTTCCTCTTAATGGTCATGCTATGCGACCAATAGAGGATATTGCCACAACTCGCCAAGCGGTCAGTAGTGCAATGCTTTGAAATCGGTAGAGACATTCATTCTCAGACCAACTAGTAAGAAACATGGAATAAAACCTGTGCACAGCGGCTAAAAGCTACAACATTGATGCTCTCTACGGTCTGAAATCTGCTGTATCAAAGATATAAAATTGGTGAACACTACTATGTTGCTGTTAAGACGATGGAAGAAAAGCAGGCTCGGATCTAGTCAAATGGCAAATTCTGAACTGGTTCCGAATGAAGAGCAAAGTAGAAATCTGTTCATAGCGCACTTAAAGGCTCTACGTCCTCGGCAGTGGACCAAGAATCTGATCGTCTTTGCAGCTCCTCTATTTGCCTTTGAAGTTACCTTGCAATCGTGTTTAGGAAGCTTCCTAGCTTTTCTCATGTTTTGCTTTACTTCCAGCAGTTTCTACTTAATTAACGATGTCGTTGACGTAGAGTCCGAACGTCGTCACCCAGTTAAGTGCAAACGCCCAATCGCCTCTGGTTTGGTAAGCATACCAACAGCCCTTGGTATGTCAGTAGCGCTCCTTTCTAGCACCTTGATCCTAGGATGGTGGTATGCCTCTGGCTTGGGGTTAGCAATTCTACTTTATGCTCTCCTCCAAATTGCCTACAATCTGCGTCTGAAGCGTACTGTCATCCTGGACGTGGTTGCGATCGCTACTGGTTTTGTTCTCAGGGCCTGTGGGGGCGCAGCGGCAACTAACATTGTTTTATCACCGTGGTTTTTGCTCTGCACAGCCATGCTGGCATTATTTTTGGCTATTGAGAAGCGCAAAGCAGAATTACGTCTTTCGGAGATCAAGGGGAACAAGTCCCGTGCTGTTCTTTACCGCTATTCTTTACCCCTGTTGAGCCGGATGGAAAGTGTGGTGACTAATGGTGCTGTTCTAACTTATGCACTGTGGAGTTCTGGCCCTGTTGTTAGTGGTGCTTCAACGTCTTGGATGTTGTTAACACTACCTTTCGTTCTTTACGGGATCTTTCGCTATCAGCTGTTAAGCGATCCTGACGAAATTGTGCGCAGAAGTTCTAATACTGAGAAAGGAGGACAGACAGAGCGTCCAGAAGAGGTTTTATTGAATGACGCTCCCCTGCTTTTGACAGTGCTAGGTTGGATTGCCATCACATTCTGCATTTTGTTCCTGAAAAGTAACGGGTTGATTATTTAAGTATACTGCTGCCCTCTGTTGTCGCAATTGGTTCTAGTGGTAGTGAGTCAATGCTAAATTTTTTGACGAGTCTCTTTGAGAAACTTCCATTCCGCTTGTTCCTGGATCAATTTGCTCAAAAGCCTACTAAGCGACGGAGAAAGACAGCTTTTAGTTTCCCTGTATCTGTAGATATTCTGGCTTCCATTAATATTCATAGTCTGTCTATGAATGGCATTCAAGGAATTATTTTGGATTTAGACAATACAATTATTTCTGAGGATGACCGTTACTTATCGCCCTATGCTGAAGCCTGGATTAATCAGGCTAAAGACTTAGGGATAAAATTTTTTATCCTGTCCAATGGTAAGCGTCGGTATCGAGTTGAGTATTGGTCTCAATGTTTAGGTGTGTCGGCAATTAATCCAGCAAAAAAACCTTTTCCGGCAGCATTTCGCAAAGCTCTAAGATCCATGAATCTAACATCAAAACAGGTTGTTGTGATTGGCGATAGCCGACATACTGATGCTTTGGGGGCTTGGTGGGTGGGTTGCCCATATATTCAAGTAGCATCCTTACCCCACCCATCTCGTTGGTGGGAAAAAGTATTCGGGAAATATGTCCAAAACCCTTACTCCTCAGAGGAGAAACTGTGGGATTTTAATCCATCAAGTTACTTTGAGAAGATCTGAATAATTTTATGCCAACTTACATTTTTTCAGTACTACTTATCCTTGTTTCTGTAGGTCTAAATACTTTGGCTCAAACTCTTCTCAAGTTAGGATCAGGACAAAGTTTAATAAATCTATATTTGTTTGGAGGCATAGTAGCTTATGGGCTAAGCACTGTTTTGTATGTTTTGGTTCTAGGCAAGCTCAATCTATCATTAGCTTACCCTGTAGTGATTGGGTTGACTGTTCTTTTCACAACCTTAACAAGCTCAATTCTACTTGGAGAAAAAGTGTTGGCGGTTCAATGGTTAGGGATTGGGCTAATGGTTAGCGGGATTTCGGCGATTGCTTTCGGAAAAATTAGCTGACCCTCAGCGCCATACAAAAATCAGTTATTAGGTACATTGCTTGAAATTTGCTATTCTCCTGGCAACCGCGAGTAATTCTTAGCAGATTAGTCTGATATCATCAAAATTTGAAGCTGAAGAGAGTAGCAAAAAGAGATAATATTCAGCTTTTTTGAGGATTTGCGAGAACAGAAGAAACGTGATTTACTGGAGAGAATAGCCCGATATTCAAACACAAAATCTTAGAGATTGGGTGCATTTTAGCTTTGCAAGCCTAGCCGTAGGATACGTTGTCAAAAGCGCCTATCAGCCAAGGTTTGACTACTGGGAAGGGCTGCTGGGTGAACCTGATATAACGATTATGCTAGCTCTCTACGGCTTTAAGCATACAGGTGTTTCTTTTAGGTTGTAAGCCCCGACATGAGAGGGATTGAGCTTAAGATAGTATGTGGCTAGGAGTTAGATGGGAGAGTGAGTATGAATGACTACGCTAATGTGAAAGAGACTCTGTTATCAGCATAAGGCTAGTTACCGTTAGGAATGGTTAACCCTCTCTCTTGCTGTGGGAATGCCAGATAGACATACAGCAATAAGCAGGTAAGCTCTAAAGTTGGTTCTTCCATTTAAAGCTTCATGTTCACCAAAATAATTTAGAAATGCCTGAGCTTAATCTTTTGATAGGTAGCGTAATCATATGGACATAGTTTAGCTGTTCACCGGACAAACTCTACTCAAAACTTAGAATATGAGCCAGGAAAAACTTTTCGATGTCAAAACAATCAAGCTTTTTATACATAAACAGCTCTATCCATACCAAATGGACATTGTTATTGCCCTCATTCTAGCGATCGCAATGATGGGCACCTGTTTTTTTGCCTCCCAACAAATTCCTGATCCGGTTCTAACTGATTTTTATGCTCAGGATGCATGGTTTGGTAGCGATCTCCCGACTGTCTTTGGCAATATTACGAGTTTCAAGAGCGATTTTGGTCGCAATAATAAACACCCATTATTTCCGATCCTTGTATTTCCCTTCATTTATGGCTTTGGAAAACTGTTCAGTCTTGAATCGGTTACAGCAACCCGCTTAGTCCTGGCATTGGTGGCAGCACTTTGGCTTGCTCTACTGTATATTTTGTTTCGTTTGATCGGTTGTCAACGATTGGATGCCACGATTTTCAGCGCGCTTGGATTAGCCAGTTCTGCCTCTATATTCTGGTTTGTGGTTCCCGATTCCTTTCCCTTTGCCTCTCTGACGATTCTTCTGGGGTTAGTGTTTGTGGCACTGACTCAGTTTCGTAAGTTTTCTCCGGTCTGGTACATCACGGTGAATGTCCTGACTTTGGGTATCACGATTACCAACTGGATGGTGGGCTTACTGGCAACGATCGTTAACTACCGTTGGAAAAAAGCGGCCCAAATTACAGCCCTGACCCTTTTGGTAACAACTGCAATTTGGTTTGTCCAGCGTGTTGGGTTTTCAAACACTGGATTTCCCTTCCAACTCAAAACCTTTATTGGTGAAAAGAAGTTCATATCTGGCCCCGAACACGGGAGCATTCTATCAGCACTGAGTTCGTTTGTTTATCAGACGATCGTCATGCCTGCCGTTCATTTTACTGCGTCGGTTTCAAGACCCGGTTGGCCCACACTGGATGTTGATCCACTGATTCCCACTTCAGGAAGCATTTGGGGACTAGTGGCTGTTTTTGCCTGGACAGGGTTACTGGCGTTGGGGATTGGGGGATTCTGTTCTGCTAAAACCCATCCGAAACTCCGCATTGTTCTAGGGTTCACAATTCTTGGGCAACTTCTGCTCCATAGTGTTTATGGGACGCAGGAGACCTTTCTCTACTCTTTACACTTTGCCCCTCTCTTATTGTCAGTGGTTGCTTTCAGCAGTTTGACCCGATTCCGATGGATTGGATTAGGTCTCGCTTGTGTGGTTGCAGTCAGTGCCGGCATTAATAATCGATCGCTCTTCAATCAGGTAACCGTTGGGCTATTAGATTACGGTACTCCACGTCAGCAAGTGCAGGCGCAAATGCGAGTTCGGTCTGCCGACTACTGGTCTCGTAGTGAAGGGCACGTTGTTTTAGGAGTCGCAGGAAGTGGGGCTGAGGAAAAGGCATACTACGAGCCGGGCGGCAGCTTCAGTCCTAAGGTGGGAAGCTTTGGGGTGGCGATCTGGATGGTAGGCAGGGATGGTACGGTCAGAACAACCAGTGATTCAATTCCGCTGAACCAGATTCAGCAGAAATTTATCGATACAGAAGGGCAAGCGATCCCTGGGGTGATAGCAAAAACAGACTTCTATGAGGCAGCTTGGTCTGCAATTAAGCCGAATATTTGGCAATTGGCTCTGAATGTTCCAGCAAATTCTCCTGATCAACCCGTTCTCGTTGTTCGCAGTGTCGGTCCGGCAGGGGGAGACATTAAGGCTTTAAATTGGGATGGGCAGCGGTTGCTGGTCAACGATCGCTGGGCAGTTAAGAATTTACCCGCACAGACAAAGGTGTATCTGGGGAGTGAGCGGTCTCCAGCTTGGATTCGTCAGCAGTCAACCGCGACTCAATGGCAAGACGAAAAGGGTTGGGGCTATGCCCGCTTAGTCTTGGAGCCTGGAGATACTTCAAATTTGGTGATTGAAGATTTGAAACCAGAATCGAAACAGGCTGTGAAATTGGGTGCCATGGCATCCAATCCAGTCTTAAGCCTGCCTAATGCCCAATTTGCGGAAAGTTTTAACGCTCAGATTGCTCATCTCAAGATGGGCATTGTAGGCAATCAAACCCGTCCGGGTGATCCGATCGACTACGCCCTTCCCCGCTTTCGCGATGGAGCATACGAAGTGGTGGCGCTGGCTCGTGCTGGCGATTTAGAACTGGCAAAGCAACTTGCGCCCTACTTTGCAGCAACCGATTTTCTTAACGGTATTCAGCCAGAAGCCGATATTCCTGCTTTGGGGGTTTGGGTGTTAACGACGATCGCAAACCAGTTGAATCAACCGGACTATGATCAATCGATTTGGCAGGATGTGCGTCGGAAAGCGGCGTTAATTGTTGATTTGCAAACCTCTAATCGACCCGGTTATCCCGTGGTCGCAGGGTCGAGCTTTCCGTTTTCTGAATATCCAGACTTTCTAGATCAGGAACTGGTTGCGGGTAAAATGGCGGCTTCACCGGGCTTGATTGGACTAGATGCTAGCGCCAATCTGATGAGTTACCGGGCGTTGTTCGATGCTGCGACTCTTGCTGATCGAGTCAAGCAATCTAACCTTGCAAGCCGTTGGCGATCGCAGGCAGCTCAGTTACAAACAGCATGGCAGCAAGCGTTTGATCAATATTTTGTTGAAATGGATGCCACCTATAGCAACGGACTCTGGCCCAGTGGCATGGCAGCAGCAAATCAAAAGGCATTTCTGCAAGGTTTGGAAACTCGCTGGAAAGAAGCCCATGATGAGCGTGGCAATCTACGCCTGTTGCCAGAAAATACTCATTTCAATTTGGCTGAAGCCCACCAATGGTTATTGCTTAACCGCGTCGATCGCGTCTGGTCAACTTTACAATGGTTTTGGGCGCATCAAGCATCACCGGGTCTATACACCTGGTGGGGTAAGCATGATGATGGGGGCAGTGTCCCCGCTAGCCTGTCCCAGTGGTATCGCTTCCGGGGTTGGGTCAATCCTCCCCATGTGACGCCCTATTACTGGACGGCGGCAGAAATGTTGTTACTGCAATTGGATATGCTGACCTATGTTGATCAGGCTGCAACAACACCCACTTTGGTAATTGGGGCAGGCATTCCCAAGGACTGGCTGAACCAACCGATAAGCATCAAAGACCTACTGGTTAATGGCAATGGAGTCAACTGGATGTGGGATGGCAAACAAATGATTGTACAAATCCAGGGTAAGCCAATGAATGTTCGACTTGGCGGTGCCTTCCCAGCAAGTACCCCGGTGAAGATTACCAATCAGGCTGGGCTGAGAAGTGAGATGAGTTGAACCAAAGTTTCGAGTATCCAGCACCTGTTTCACGTCAACAATCTGCAACCCCTAAACCAGATAAACTGTAACGTCTATGCGTAAGAGAGTTTTTAGAATCGTTCCAACGGCTCTTATCCTGCTTGGAACTCTTTTTGCTACTGTTGCTCAGGCGCAGGAAGGCGGTGGTGAAAATGCTCCTGCCCAAACGCCAGTTCAGGTAATTGTGCAGCTTATTGTGACTGCGATCGTTCTGAGAGTGCTTGACCGCTTTGGTCTACCATAAACACTTTTCAGCGTTGCTGAATTAGAGTGTGTACTATCACTCTGATCATAACGGAATGAAGTGAAGCATCTTGACAGATACTTCACTTTGCATTGCGACATTCAGCATGACAATTCTGGATTTATACCCTTGTTAAGCAACGCCCACTTTTTTAATCCCTCCTCTGAAGTTTTAAAGTAGGACAGATCGGAACATGGGTAAGACTAACGGATCTTCTACCTCGATCGGCACCGCCGATTAGCACTCTGCTGAAGCGAGTTTATTCTGAGCATTAATTTTTTGATCTTGCCATCCTAACCCAATCATACTGGCAACAAACAGGGTATAGCCTGGTTCTTCTAACTGGGAAAAGACCAAACCGAAGGCAAACACAGTGAGCATCAAATACTTAGACAGATCAGTGAGGCAAATGTAGTGCCAGACTAGAAAGGACATATAAAAATAGGTTGCTAAGCCGAGCGGTCCTAAATCACCCCAGATCCCTGCCCAACCAAACAGAGGTGAGAATAGACTGGATTGATCGCCCAACCAACTTGCACCGACTGCTCTCCAGACTTGCAAACTCACAGGATGGCGGGTTGCCCCTAACGGTCCCAATAGATTCCAATAAATATCTAACATCCAGCCGCCCAAACGTCCAACCGTATGACCGGGACCTAAGCCCAGAAGCCAGTTGAGGGGAGAATGGAAGTGTTGAGGAATCAACCGAAAAGCTGCAAATTTTAATTGGGTTGCCTCGCCATCAGCACCATAAATTTCGGGTCTGATCCAAACTGTATAGGGTTGTAGCGCTTCAATGTTGTAAGCAGCCCAAAGGAATCCACTGATAAAAACGACACCTAAAATCAGGTACATTAACGTCTTGCCGATATCTCTAACATTGATTAGGTAAAGAAGGATATAGCCAACAATGAAAGATAGTAAGACCTGTTTTGTGTCTGAAATCAAAATGTGATTAAAACAGGTAAGGACAACCGCAATCCGAAACCATAGAGGCTTTGTTTTAGCAGTTACGAAATAGTAGACGGCAAAGGTCATCGCAACAGAACCACCCAAAACGTGCCCTGCCCCTTGTCCGATAAAAATTCCTTTTATGTTGTCTTCTAATCCGATTAACCTGTCTAGCCGAAAGGCATATTTCTGGACATAGGCAAAGAGTGTGTTGATCAGAGCAGCCCTTAAAAGCCAACTCCGAAAGCGCTGATAGCCATCGATCGTCATTGGAATGCTGACGATCGTCAAAATGAGAATAAAAGGTTCTGCCAACAAGAGGTAATCCAGAACGGCATTGACGACTCCAGTACTATTGAGCAAAGCACTGGCAAAAACAACCATTAAAAATAGAAATAAGCTGATTAAAAGATTTAGTGAAATCGCAACTTGTTTGGGATCTTTGCTACGGGAATTCCATAATACGGAACCACAGGCAAGTGGAATTGCCACAAAATGCAAGAAGTTAATTGCAGAAGGTATTTTGAGTGAAGTCAAAATTCTTGGAAAAAGAGCGGTGCCAATGCCAAAGAGGGTCAAGGTGGAGTTAGAAACATATCCTTTGCGCTTAGGCGCAATCTCTAATTGTGTATCCATTGACCCTCTTGCAATTTACGCTTAAGGATAGTTTACTTCAATTGGCATGAGGCATGAAAGTGTGCGGTGCCGCTACCGCCCTCACTAAACCTCATCCGCCTGAAAAGGACTATACCTGGAAGCAGCACACCGCCCAATCCTAATACCCCACATAGAGCGGAATATGTTTACCCCCACCCATGTAGAATTCGAGACTGTTGGCAGAAAGATCGCGGGTGACTCCGCCCCTGGTTTCCCGAACATAGGTGCTGTAAGGGGCTCCACCACCATAGTTAATTTCTCCTAAGGTGATGGAGATAGAAGACTCGTTATTAATAAACATGGGGGATTCCTGCTCCCCATCGGAACCAGAAGTCGTCGTATAAGCAAAACCTCCTAAGAGTTCTGTTTTTCCACCTGCTCGCGTGTCGATCAAGGTGCCACCCCGTTCAGTTTTCAGTCCCAAAATCCAGAGGTTCCCCCCATTATTGGTGATGTGAGTGCCTTCGTTTTCCACATTAAATTGGCGTGCCCAAACGTTTTGTCCATTAAAGACCCAATTTTGGAATGGGTTGGAGACGACATTTTCAATGAAAATATCACCCGTTCCAGTCATATGTCCCGAGACATTAGTAGCATCCCGAAGCACGAGTGTGCGGGAAGAGGCATTATCGATCGTGGGAGTAGAAAAATACCCACTGCCAATGCGCTCGAACACGACGGTTGGGCTTGCCCCATCCACAACTTTGAACCCTGGACTGACTGTATTGGGTACTTCAACATTGGCTTCAGTGCCAATAATGCGGCGAACATTGTTGCGGAGTAACACCGTTCCCTGGAGGGTGTAAGCCCCAACTGGGAGGTAGACGGTCGTTTTACCCGAATCGATCGCCGCTTGAATGGCAGCAGTATCATCTTTACCATCGTTGGGGATGGCACCGTAGGAAACAACATTTGCCCAGGGCGTTGTCACCGGGTCATCCCAGGGCACATCCGGTGTTTCTTTGATCGGTAAATTCAGGGTCTTTGATGGAGTTGGGAACTGACTCACGATCGATCCCGAAATAAACTCTGAAATACTCGGTCCTGTCAAAGTCGTGCCCGCATTGACGACGGCAGATTGATAGCCTGAAGTGGTGATGTTGCGAATGACCAGATCTAGCGGGAAGTCGCTCTTAATCGCAGGTTGACCGGCGGCATTGCCCGTTCCATTCAGGGTAGAGTCAATCACGGTCATCCGTCCACCGGCATTATAAATCGCGGTTACGGCATTATTACTGGTCAACTTGCGAATATTGATCACCTGTCCAGTGTTGTAAAAGCCGTAGACACTTTGATTGTTGAGCGTAATATTTTCCAGGGTTTGGCTATTCACGGTAAAACCAGTCCGGATTCCATATTGGAAGCCGTTCACGGTCACGTTTTTAATCAGGAGGGGACCGATCTCATCGGTAAAGTTCATGTCTAGGCCGTGAACTCCCTGTCCATCGCCCGATCGAATTGTCACCTGGCGCATGGAACCCTGATTGCTGGCATTGAACTGAACCCCGATCGCGCCTGGGTTACTGACACCGGCATCGACCGTTAGATTCCGAATGGAATTGCCAAACCGTTGAGCCGGTGCCGGACCGGTAAAAAGCATGGCTTTCGGGGTTGCGGCATTCGTAAAGCCTGCGGCTCCGTTCTTCAGCTTCACAATGGCTCCCTGTTCACTCTGTCCTTGCAAGATTGTATTTTTGTACTCATTCCCACTTCCTGGCGTGCCACCGGGCCAGGACAGCGTATTAGAAATGAGATAGGTGCCATTCGGAAGGTAAATAATGCGTTGCCCATTGGGGTAGGCATTGAGGGCAGCCTGAATTGCGGCAGTATCATCTGTAATGCCATCCCCCTTAGCACCAAAATTCTTGACGTTCAGCACACCCGCATCGGCTGGGAAGACAATATTTTCCTGTGTGCCAGGAGTCAAACTCACCAGGAAACTTCCCAGGGTTGAGGAGGGCATGAAATTTCCTCGGGTATCGCTCACCTGGTTGGGTTGCACAGTGAAGGTGTAAGTGCCGTTGTCGGTAATATCCCAGGTGCCACCCGGTGCAGTGATTTGGTAGGTTGCTGTGCGGGGTGTGCCATTCGCATTGTTGTTGACACTGACCAGGGCAGCTTGTTGACTAAAGCCACCAGGTCCCGTGACTAAGATGTCGCTACTATCGAGAGTCATCATGTTCACAGCCGTATTATCTGAGTAGGTTACTGAGAACTGGTAGAGGGTGCCGCCCGTTGCGGTGACATTCTCCGCTGTTGCAGTGGCGGTGGGTGCAATGGTATCGCTAGCCATGAGAAAGGTTCCCAATGTGCTGGCGGCAGCGAAGTTGTTGCTGGTATCACTCACCTGGTTTGCCTCTAATGCCAGGGTATAGGTGCCATTATCTGCTGCATCCCAGCTTCCACCCGGACCTGTAAGCCGATAGGTGGCTGTGCGGGGTGTGCCATTGCCTGTTGTGTTGACACCCACCAGGCTGGCAAGTTGGTTAAAGCCATTCGGTCCTGTAACCCGCACATCGTTACTATCGAGACTCGATACATTTACTGCGACGTTATCGGTATAGGTGACAGTGAAATCGTAAGTTGTGCTTCCTTCTGTCGTGAGATTCGTGACCGCTGCACTGGCAGTCGGTAGGGTGGTATCGATCGAAGTAGAAAATAAACGGCTCTGCGGAATAATCTGTTTGGTGACACCGGGTCCAGACCAGAGAAGTTGAGCGACTGAACTTCCAGTATTTTCGTAATACTCCAGCCGGATGTCGTAGTTTTGTCCACCGACGAGTGCAATTGTGCCGCTCTTTTCCGTGACTGAATGGTTGGTCCAATTGTTGATAATCCGTTGCCCGTTAACCCATAGTCTAATGCCGTCGTCCGATCGGGTGAAAAAACGGTAGGTGCCAGATGTCGTCGGTTGCACCTGCCCCGTCCAACGAACTGAAAAAGTATCGGGCGCGATCGCCGTACCCGGTGAGCCTGTACCCCAGTTAAAATTAACCGTACTATCGATCCGGGTCAGCTTAAGATTGGTCAAGTTGGCATTGTCGAAGTAGTCCCCTCGTAAACCATCTCCCGTTGTTGCCGTTGCTTGCTCAATCTGAAGCACCTGTCCATCCAGGTGAATAAAGGCACGATCGTCCTCGGTTTTCAGAGCTTGCAAACGTGCTTCAGACAGGTACACTCCCTGAAGCAGAGCCGCAAAAATTGCTCCTTCATCACCCGCAGCATCAGACAGATTGATCTGAGTATCGACAAAATGACCAAATTCCTCCAACACGATATTTGTGATGGCTAAAGGATCGGTTGCGTATTGGTCAAGGAACGCTTGAGACAGGTAAATAGTATTAGTTTCTTGAGAAAAAGCACTCAGGGCACCATTTAATTCTGCCGCTGAGGCAATTTGAATTAGAGGGATCGTGCTGAACTCTCCAAGCTCCCACTGCCAGCGTAAAGCCTGTACGCGATCGACCAGAACAGAATCGCCAAAGGTCAGATGGATACTCTGAAAAAAGGTTTCCGATTCAGCAAATGCTGTTAGAAGCTCTGCTGTCGTTTGTAATGCCGCTGCAACGGTGTCGGCCATCAAGTCGGGATACAGCGTTAACCCACTGGAGGGTATCCGCGCATCACCCTCCACTTCTAGCTCTTCACCAGCGGAGGCAACCGAAAAACTGGCTGTACTGCGCCAATGCAAAGCTGTCCCATCATTCAGGCTCAATGCCTTGAGGGGACGGTCTGTAATGAGTTGTGCCTCTGGTACAGAGTGCATCAAAGACGAATGAACAGGTAAGAAGGTTTCACGACTTCCCATTTCCGATCTCCCTACTGTAAGAAATAATCCAGCTTTGATTCGTCCGTTGATTGCGTCGTGTGTTAACGCCAGCAACTCTCAGCAAACAGAACTCTTTCAACCTGCGAAGCGACAGATGGTTCTTTCAACCGATCGCTAGAATGCCCCAAATGGTTGGAGAGGGTGAGATGCCTGATGAGAAAAAATCGACTTTGGGAGATTTTTCCCACAGAAATTGGGGTAGTATATTATTCTCTATGCAAAGCCTACGCGGTTTCACAGACCTTTTGCCGCTGTCTTCATAAAATCTTTATCGAAACTTTATCCTTATGCTTTGCCAAAAGTTATATTTAACTCTAACGTAGAGAAAATTAGAGCCGTTGAACCAAGCTTTTACTTTCGTGAATAGTCTTAACGGCTTTGTCGTAACACCGATTTATCTTGAAAATAGTGTTTCTCCAGTCGGCAGAGTACAAATAAACAGCTTTTCTTAATAATATCTTTCAAGGGTCATTTTTCCAGCGTAAGATTTTAGAAAATGCAAAAGATTGAATCGGGAATGGCTAATGAAAAAAGGTGATAAATGGGTTTTCATTGACTATTTGAAAAGCATTACAATGCTCTACATTGTCGGTTATTGGCATTTATTTGACTACACCGATGCTTTTCCGGGGTACATCAATCCCGTCAGCGAAAATATAACTATAGCAGTACTTGGACTGTTTACTTTTATATCAGGTTTCCTAAGTGGAAAATCCGTTGTTAAAGCAGCGAGAATAAAAGATTTCTATACCAAACGTTTGATCAGGATCTATCCTTTGTATTTTGTTGCTGTAATTCTGTTTTTTATTTGTAGAGAAAACGACTTTATCACATCGGTGAAGTCTTTCCTTTGTGTGTCGATGCTCTACAGTCCAGCTCCACGGACTCTGTGGTTTATTACAATGATTATGCTGTTTTATCTGGCAGCTCCCTTTTTAGTTAAGCTATCTATTAATTCAAAGAAATACTTTGTTGCTGTGGTTTCGACCATAATAGCGCTGGTTTCCCTAATGGTTGTCTTTAAGACCCTAGATATCCGACTCATTCTCTATCTTCCTTGTTTTTGTTTGGCTCTCTATTGTGCTGCCCACGACGTAGAAAATCGTTTTCTCAACTTTAAGTCTGCGATCGCGTGTCTAATTGCCGGTTTGCTTCTCTTATTCATCAACACTGATGTTTGGACTATTGAAAAGCTAAAGCAAATCCCTTTTATACTGTCATTGTCATATTTAATTTTTGCTGTAAGTTATAGAAGTCAAAACTGGTTTCCCAAGATTGGTTTAATCTCATTTCTCAGTTTTAGCAGCTACGCCATGTATTTGTTCCATCGCCCAATCTACATAACTCTAAAACAACTCTATTTCCCCGCATCCGATCTTTTTCAGATAATGTATCTTTTCATTTGCCTGGTAGTGATGGTGCTTTTATCTTGGTTAATTCAACGGACAAACGATAAGTTGTTCATTGTCTTTCATAATCGGTAGAATGGTGGACGCATTGCTGCATTGATCGAAGCCGCGGGTGCCCGGGTGGTCTATTTGCCCCCCTTTGAAAGGGTAGGGCTGATTCATTCTATCCAGAGGGAAAGTCCAGCATGGGCAGTAATTGAGTAAGGTCGTTGCCAAAGCGGTCGATAGCAGCGGTAATCGAGCCATGCCCTGCCCGTCGAAAGACCGTAATCACGAGATTGCGAATCACCGCCATTAGTGCTGCCGCAGGTTTTGTGGCAATGGAGCTTTGGTCTTCTCCTAACACCACATCTTTGACCCAATGCAGAGGCTTCTCAATGCCCCAATGGGCTCGAATGCGAGTTTGCAGCGCTTCTGCTGAGTGAGACCAACTCGTGATGTAATACCGCTGCTCTTGATACGGCAATCCCTGGCGCGTGCCTTGGCGAATGACTTCTACCCCTTGTTGGGCACCCCTCCAAACTGCCTTGACCTCCTCTGGTAAGGGAAAGACGGAAGCAATGCGAGTGGTTTGCCGATTGCGCGTCTGTTCGGTCTGTAGAGGCACACTGAGCACACACTCCTGCTGAGCCTGTTGCTGCAATTGTTGATCAAGCGCTTTTTGATTCGCTTTGACACTAATCACGTAATCATTTCCTTGTTGCCGAATTAATTCAACTGTTTTTTTTGAGCATGGAGGGCATCGAGACTTACAGTCACTCCAGTTAACTGCAACTGTTGCAGCAACTCATACACAACTTGAATCTCGCTTTGCTCCCCATTTTCAAACACCTTCTGACCCACCACCACACCTTGCTCTAACTGGAACATCGACACGACGTTGACAAAGTTTTGTGGCGCGGCAAACG
>JBGTJW010000488.1:0-2526 GCA_041744955.1 Stenomitos sp.
CTCGCAGGGTCGTGTGGTCGGCACTTGGGCAGACATCTTGAACCGGGCGAACCTCGGGATGGAAGTGATGCACGAGCGGAATGCGCACAACTTCCCGCTGGACTTGGCGGCAGGTGCAGCGACTCCGGTGGCGCTCTCGGCTCCCGCCATCAACGGTTAGTCTGCTGACGCTTACTTGACCGCTTAATGCCTTCAAGCTGATTGCTTGATGCAACGAAAAGCGCCCCCTCACATGAGGGGGCGCTTTTTACATTGGAGGAGTAGAGTGTAATTCAGAGTGATTGAATGGCAGGACGATCGCAATGATTAGCGGCAGAAATAGGCGCTTTTACAGGCGGAAACAAGTGTTGCTCTTGATCAGTGCAGTTGCGATCGCTTACACGTTAGCCTGTCTTTTACTCTTCTTTGGGCAACGCTACTTACTCTATCGTCCTAAGCCTGAGCTGACGATGCTGCCTAATGCAACGGCTTTTAACTTGCCCTATGAGGATGTGTGGATACCGATCGTGGGAACGCATGATCGACTACATGGTTGGTGGATACCCTCACCCCCCATACAAGAGCACTATGCAGTGATCCCTGATGAGCCTGCGAACGTGCTGACCACGCCAAAAGTCATGCTGTATTTTTGTGGTGTCGGTCGCAACATGGGCGACTACAACTACCTTGCGAGAGTTGCTGCTTTTCATCAGCTCGGTTTCTCTGTTTTTGTGTTTGATTACCGGGGGTATGGTCAGAGTAAGGGCTCGTTCCCTACCGAACGCCAAGTGTATGAAGATAGTCAGGCTGCCTGGTCTTATCTCCATGAAAGCCGTCAAGTACCATCTAAACAAATTTTGCTGTACGGGGAATCGTTGGGAGGCGCGATCGCACTAGACTTGGCAGTGAAGCATCCTGAAGCGAGCGGCTTAATCATGCAAAGCTCCTTCACATCGATGGCTGATGTGTCTCAGCAGCGTGGTCTTTCGCGGTTTTTTCCTGTTCCTTGGCTGCTTACAGAGCGCTTTGATTCACTTTCCAAACTGCGATCGCTGCATATTCCTGTTTTGTTTCTGCACGGAACTGCTGATTCTGTCGTGCCGCCTGAGATGAGTCAACGTCTGTATGATGCCGCTCCTATGCCCAAACAGCTCTTCTTTATTACTGGGGCTGAACACGTGAGGCTTTACCAGCCCGGAGTACAGTCATATTTGAGAGCAATTCAGCGGTTTGTTGGGATCTTGCCAGAACGTGGTGTTGGGCAGTAAACCTCTCGGTGTCTAGCATCCACGGTTAGTCCCAAGACGGCTGAATTGCTGATGGATTGATTACACAAGAAGCGCTCCCTCAAGTGAGGGGGCGCTTCTTGCATTTAGGGTCGAATAGTAAACTGATTCAGATGGAGTTCGACTAGGCTAGCCCCTTAGCATTTGTCGTATGCAAATTCCCTCTAACCGTGAAGGTCTATAAATTAGCTTCAACTCGGTTAAAAAGGCTTTAGTCCCGACATTCTACAGGCGGAAGCTGGACAAAATCTGCACGTACCCAGCCATACGCACGACTGGTAGGAAAGCCCACCTGATACCAAACCTTCCCACTACTGTCTTTGCGGCTCATCCATTTCTTGGGATCATTATTTTGACTTAAGAAGTCAACTCGGTTTCCTGGAAGTCCATAATGACGAGCTTTGTAATTGGTGCCCGCTCCTTCCCGCAGATTAATCTGTGCTTTGGCATCGCGAGCAACCAGTTTAGTAGAACAGTAGGTTCCATCTTTGGCTGGTGTATATCCAATTCCCGCACCTTGCCCTCGTGCTTCTGCCACAGAGGCAAAACCCAGGACGATCGCTAATCCTAAGCCTGCACTTAAACACTGTTTGATTTTCACGACTTCTAATGCCTTCTGTAAATAGTCTTTCTAAGTGTGCCCATAGTAATGTCACAAGTCACATTCTAAGTACAACTCGATACAGCTCTGTGACGGTCAGTCTGGTTATGGCGAGATAAACCAGTAAGATGAGTGATGGTTAGATCAACAGAGTAGAACAGCGTTGCTAGCAGCATTATTGTACGGTCAAGAAGATCTCCGCTTAGAAACCGTTGAAGACCCAGCTCCAGCGGCGGGAGAAGTCGTCATCCGAGTCGGGGCAGCGACCACTTGCGGGACTGATTTGAAGGTCTGGCGGCGGGGTGGTCATGCCCGGATGCTGAAGCCGCCAACGCTCTTTGGGCATGAGGCAGCGGGTGAAATTGTAGCGATCGGGCACGGTGTAACCCACTGGAAGGTCGGCGATCGTGTGGTTGCTAACAATTCGGCTCCCTGCATGACCTGCTTTTTCTGCAAGAAAGTTGAATATTCTCTCTGCCAAAACTTGTTGTTCAACAATGGTACGTTTGCTGAATACCTCAAAATTCCAGCGGCGATCGTCCAGCACAACCTGTTGCCAGTTCCTGACGACTTGCCTGACGCTTTAGCATCCATGACTGAGCCGCTGGCGTGTGTGCTACATGGAGCAGCGCGATCGAACGTGAAGTCAGGCGATCGCGT
>JBGTJW010000489.1:0-11685 GCA_041744955.1 Stenomitos sp.
GCGTCAGGAGATTCACGACATTCTCAAAACCAGTCAGACTACCGCCATTTTTGTTACCCACGACCAAGAAGAGGCGCTCTCGATTTGCGATCGTGTGGCAGTCATGCGCCAGGGCACATTGGAACAGATCGACACGCCAGAAGCGCTGTATCAAGCACCCAAGTCCCAATTTGTTGCCGAGTTTGTCACTCAGGCAAATTTTCTACCCGCTCAACGGCAAAAAGACGGTTGGCAAACTGAGATTGGCTGGTTTCCAGGCGATGACGTTCAGGGCAATGGCGTTCAGAACGATCGCCCAACGCCCCATCATGCCACTGTCATGCTGCGTCAGGAAGCCTTGCTGTTGACAGCCGATGAGTCAAGTGATCTGGTAATTCGCGATCGGCAATTTTTGGGACGCGAATACCGCTACTGCCTTGTAATGCCCAGTGGTCAAACCCTTTATGCCCGCACATCGGTGAGCGTAAATCTCCCAATTGGTACGGCTGTCCGGCTCTCTACCTCTGGCGCATCGGTGCAGGTGTTTCCAGCGGCTTAGAGTGTGCGATCGCCGTTCTCAAGCAACCGTTCTCAAGCAGCCGTTCTCAAGCAGCCGTGGCACAACAGTCGAAAAGACTATCAGGACAGACCTAAACCTTAAAACCTCCTCTAAGCAAAGGCTTCTATTCCTTCTGCCTTCTGCCTTCTGCCTTCTGCCTCCTGCCTCCTGCCTCCTCTTGCCATAGAGCTTTTCATACCCGACAAGCAGCAAAATTGGTCGGTGACTCTCGGCGAGGGGCACCTGGTACGGTAAAGTTACAGATATGTATGATGACGATGATCTGAGCGTCCTTGATATTGAGGGTGATCTAGAGAGTCCTCTAGATCACATGGAGCCTGTTGATGCTGGGTTGGAGGAGCGAAAGCCTGACCCAGACGAAATGCTGCGGCTACTTGAAGCGGCTGACACCAATCAGCGTATGTTGGCAGCAAGGGCATTTTGTGAGCTTCAGGATGATCGCGCCGTGCCGCACCTCATTCGGTTATTGACTGAGCCGTGCCCACTGGTTCGTGTTAGCGCCGCTTATGCGCTGGGTCGCAATCCCAGCCAGGAAGCGGTGGAGCCGTTGATTACTCGCTTTAATGAGGATTGGAACGGCTATGTGCGTAAGGGTGTGGTCTGGGCGCTGGGCAACTGCCGCGATCGTCGTGCGCTGCCAACCTTAATTGAGGCGCTTAAAACCGATATTTCGGCAGTGCGGTTGTGGGCAGCCAGTTCGCTAGCACAGATGGCAGACGTAGGCTACGAAGCTGTTGTTGCGTCGATGCCTTCGCTCATCGAGTCGATGCGGCAAGACCCGATCGCAGCGGTGCGGAGTAATTGTGCCTGGGCGATCGGGCAGCTTTGCCGTGAGTTGCCGTCTAACGTTGTCTATGGCACGGCGATCGATGCGCTTTTGGAAGTGTTTGCCGAAGATGGTGAACTGGGCGTACGGGAAGATGCCAAAGCTGCCTTACTGAAAGTCGGCGATCCTCGCGGCTTGCAGATCATTGAAGAGTTAGAACGAGACTGGTTTGTTTGAAACTCTGTCCTTAAAGCTCTGTAGCACCCAACGCACTGTAAGCGCCATACCTAACCTCAACACTAAGAGTCGGATTGATGTTACTCATGAAACGGCTTGATCGTGCGTTGTTACAGCGATCGCGTTCGGTTAACCGTGCTAAGGAAAGAGACGGTCTCACGGGTACATCCTCTACTCTAGAAGGAGAGAGTAACGCATGGCTCGAAGAACAAACGCCTTCGATCGTGCCACTTGCAATCCTGCATTGGGCTGATCAGCAATTGTTTCTCAGTGCCTTACTCTCACGTTGCAACTAGAGGTTTGTTATGCGGTCAGGTTGGCGGGTCGGTTCACTGTTTGACATTCCACTATATATTGATCCATCTTGGCTCGGCGTGCTGGTTTTAATCGCCATTCCCAGAGGGTTGCTGTGGCAAGCCAACTTCCCGCAGTGGGGCGTTGCTCTTGCTTATGGCATGGGTGTCGTCATGGCGTTGCTGCTGTTTGGCTCAGTTGTATTGCACGAGTTAGGGCATAGCCTGGTTGCCAAAGCACAAGGCATTAAGGTCAGCTCTATCACTCTCTTTTTGTTTGGTGGTATCGCGTCGATCGAGCAAGAATCAAAAACACCAGGGAAAGCCTTTCAGGTGGCGATCGCGGGACCCGCTGTAAGCTTGGTACTGGCGCTGTTGCTGGGTGCTGTGGCTTACGCGATTCCTGAGCGAACTAATGCGATCAACGTGCTGGCAGCCAATTTGGCGTTGACGAACCTCATTTTGGCGCTGTTTAACTTGATTCCTGGCTTGCCGTTGGATGGTGGACAGGTATTGAAAGCAGCCATCTGGAAAATTACAGGCAGCCGCTTTAAAGGCATTCACTGGGCAGCCCGCACCGGAAAAATTCTGGGCTGGCTGGCAGTTGTGTGGGGCGCATCCAGCTTTGTGAGAGGCGACTACAGTGGGCTATGGATTGCCTTTTTGGGCTGGTTTGGTATCCGTAATGCGACCAGCTACGATCGCATGACCGACCTTCAGGAAACCCTGCTACAAATTAAGGCAGGCGAGGCGATGACTCGCGACTTTCGAGTGGTGGATGCTGATATGAGTCTGCGCCAGTTTGCGGATGCCTACTTGCTGGAAACCGATCGCCCCACCGTCTACTTTGCTGCATCCGATGGGCGCTACCGGGGCATGGTGAGTGCCAATGATTTACAGATGGTTGAACGCAGCGAATGGGAAACGCAGACCCTTCATCACATTGTTCAGCCACTTACAAACATTCCAACGGTTCAGGAAACCACGTCGTTAGTTGATGTGATTCAACTGCTAGAGTCGCAACAGCTTCAGCGGATCACCGTACTCTCTCCGGCAGATGCAGTCGCTGGCATCATCGATCGGGGTGATGTGGTACGTGCCTTGACTAAAAAGATGAACATTCCGCTTTCAGAGGCACTCATCAAGCAAATTAAAGAAGAAGGGGTTTACCCACCCGGCTTTCAACTGGGTGCGATCGCTCAAGCTGCCGCTGAAGCTGGGCAGAAGTAGTTGGTGAGGATGGGAAGGGAAGAGGTGAGAGGGTGAAGGGGTGGAAGGGTGAAGAGGTAGAAGGGTGCAGGGGTGCAGACACGTTACCACTCATTTACTTTGCTACTCCTTCACTCCTTCACTTTGCCACTCCTTCACTTTGCCACTCCTTCACTCCCTACTCCCCACTCCCCACTATGACTCAAGACTGCTTCCCACTCGCTGTCAGACAACGGTTGCACTTGCAGCTTGGCAGCAAAGCATTCACTCGCCGCTGCAATCAGTGCCGTCATCACCGTTTCGATAATTGCCTCTTTGGGAAGCGTTAGAGGCAGTGTGGGTAGGGTTGATGTTCCTTCAAAAACCTGTTGGAATAAGGCAGCATCAGTCAGCAAGGGCATAGAGCCGTGCTGCAAGACCCCTGAGCCGCGACGGAGTTGGGCACTGCCAATGAGTTTAGAGCCATCTGGTAACACTAAATCGGCACCGGTTGCTGTGCCGAAGCAGTTCGCTTGACGTACATAACTCCGTCCTGCCTGCCCATATTGCAGGGTTACACCGAGCGATCGCCAGCCTCGAATCAAAAACTCACAAATAGCCTTATATGCCTGTAAGCGACTGGCAGCTAAACCGGATGTCACTACGGCATACGTCAAATCGCCTTGATGCAGCACGGCTCGCCCTCCAGTTGGTCGTCGCACGACTTCTAGCGGCACGCCTTGCCAACGTAACTGCTGCCAGCTTGCTGACCAATGATACTGATGGTAGCCCAATGAAATTGTTGCAGGCTTCCAGGTATAGAAGCGTAGCGTTGGCGGGTGCTGCTCCTGAAGATGCTGTGTCAGCAACCAGGAATCTAACGCCATTTGAACGTTCCCTGGCGCTTCCAGCAAGGGGATTAAACGCCAGGTCTGCATGAAAAATTTGGGGATAAAGGACTAAAGTTGTGAGGGGAGGATTAATACCTAGCTACCACCAAACTCAGCCTGAAGCGGCTCGTCCTGGTCATCCGCGATCGTCGCTACCAGGGTAATGGCTCGCGAAATTTCGCCAGGAGAGAGATCAGCGAGCGATCGTGTTGAAAGCACCACAATTTCATCGTCCAGGATAGCAAAACGAGCTTCCAGCGTACCCGACCAATTTAACTCAAGCAGTTTGCGAGTCAGTTTAGCCTCATCTCTAGCTGGCAGCTTCAAAACGGCTGCCCACGCACTGATCGTATCTTCAGTTGATAGCCCAGTAAGCTGCACGAAGACTTCAACCGTACCGTATTTAAATTTCCAGACATGACCGCCATCAGTGTCGCTCACCATGGCTGTGTTGTCACTGTCCAGGCTTTCAATGACTGTTTCAATTACATCCACAATATTTGCGGCATTCTCAGCATTCTGGTTCGCTGGTTCATCATCCAAGGCGCTTGGGGCTGGAACTATCTGTTGGCTTGTCATAAAAAATTCCGTACGATCGCGTTAATAAGCAGTTAGACAAGGAATGGCAGAGTTGCTGCGGTCAGTGTGCCTTCATCGATTGCACTACCTTGAGTCTACGTTAGCGTCGATTCATTGTGCTGTTTCTTCTTATTCTGATCTTCTTATGTTTGTAGCTGCCTGACGACTCCTAGAGCCTGAGCGAAGTAACGACCCGTGGGCTTGGGTTTTACGGCTTACCTTTTCACCAATACTATGGCTCATCTATTGAATATAGAAAATTTGCCATAAACGATTGCGGCTCTTTTGATACATCCTTTTGTAGTGGCGTAGACTAAAATAGTGTATAAGTATTCGGACATCACTAAATTAAGAAATTAGGGATATTCTCTGGATGGAGCGGACTTCAGCGTAAGCGCTCAGCCGAACGATAAATTCCCGGTCGAGGGGCAAAGCTGCTAACGTCTCTTCTCAATTAGGACTTACGCAAAGATCCCCGACTTCTACGATCGGGCTGAGCTTATAACTGAGTTTCAGTCAGAAGTCGGGGATCTAAACGCCTTACGTGTAAGTCCTATCAATAAATGATCAGGGTTGCCTGTTTAGAACCTTTTTAGCAAACAAAAAGTCTGTAGGGGCTAGGTTTAGTCATGATGTTGGCGGTTAGAGGTGAGGCTTCTGGCAACGCCTACTCCCGCCCAACAGTCAATTTTTGCTTGAAAAGCTTCTCCGTCCTGTGTTTGCATTTAGCTACTCAGCCCGTGCTACTACTCTAATGCCTTGATGAAGCACGTTTTTATGGATGAACGGGTACAAAAGCTATTGTCTCAGTGGGGTATTGCGTCGCGTCGTCACGCAGAGCAGATGATTTTGGCTGGGCGGGTGCAGCTCAATGGCGCGATAGTGCAGCTTGGGCAAAAAGCGAATCCTGCGATCGATCACATTACGGTCGATGGTGTGCTGATGCAACCAGCGCAGCGCCCTGAACTGATTTATCTCCTGCTGCATAAACCTGTTGGTGTCCTTTCTACTTGTACCGATCCTTGGCAGCGGTCAATGGTGCTTGATTTACTACCCGTATCCCTTAAGGACGGTCATGGTATTCATCCGGTCGGGCGTTTGGATGTAGACTCTACAGGTGCGCTGCTACTAACAAATGATGGGGCGTTGACCTTTTATCTCACCCATCCCCGGCACCATATCCCGAAAACATACGAAGTCTGGGTTGAAGGCTACCCTGCTGAGGCAGTCTTACAAGAATGGCGGCAGGGTGTACTATTAGCAGGTCGTCTTACCCTACCGACTCAAGTGACTGTCCTTAAGCGTCACCCAGAACGTAAAACACTCTTACAGGTGATCTTAACCGAGGGTAGAAACCGACAAATTCGCCGCGTTGCTGCACAGTTAGGTCATCCAGTGCTGTCTCTGCATCGGACGGCGATCGGACCGATTCAACTGCAATATCCGAGTGCATCACTACTGGCAAGTGGGCAATACCGTCCGTTGAAAGATGCAGAAATCAGTTTCTTGAAAACTCAACTTGACTTACTATCAGAAGGGGAGACAGTGACGCGCGAGGAGTACAGCCGATGAGTAACCAAATGACTCAGATCAGCCCGGAGCAGATAGAAAGGCTCAAAGAATTGGGTGCCTACTTACAGCAGTTGCGTCAGAAGGAGCAAATTTCGCTGGAAACGGTGGCAAAGAAAACGCTCATCCCGGTGCGCTTGCTGACGGCGCTCGAAAGCGGCAACTCAAAGCAATTGCCGGAGCCTGTCTACATTCAGGGTTTTATCCGTCGTTATGCGGACGCGATCGGTATTGATGGAGCCGAGCTGGCGAATGCCTTTCCAGCCCAGACAGATTTGAGGGCACCCAAACCTTCGTGGCGCGGTACTGTGCAAGCGCAGCTACGCCCATTGCATCTCTATTGTCTCTATACAGTCTTAGTCGTTGGTGCAGTCAGCGGACTATCTTACCTGTTAAACCGTTCCTCCACCCCACAAATTCCTGGGCTTGTAGCCACTGCCCAAAAGCGTGAACCAGTTATCACACCAGTGCTCCCCAATGGACCGGTCAATCTCGCTCAACCCAGTGTCAACCCGACATCCGGTAACAAGGCTGCACAGCCGCCTACAGCCGTGTCGCTCAAGTCAGTTCGCATTGGGTTGACAATGACATCTCAGTCCTGGGTTCGCATTGTTGTTGATGGCAAAACCGACTTTGAGGGCGTGCTGTCGGAAGGCACCCAGCGTGCATGGGAAGCCGACAAACAGTTGGTTCTACGGGCTGGTAATGCTGGTGGGGTCATGGTTAGCCTCAATGAGGGTCTACCAAAACCGCTAGGAGAGCCAGGAGCGGTTGAAGAAGTAACGTTTGGGTCGAATGCTCAAGCAGCCAAGTTAGCCGCTTCATCAGAGTCTGCCAGCTTAACGGCATCAAGCTCTAACCCGTTCTAAGTCACTTTCGTTCTCATTAGTTGGCTCAATGCGTCCGTGGTAGAGCAATAAGGAAATGGGTCTGTCCATTGCTACTTTCGACGTGAACACTTCCTTCGAGGTGAGTAACTAAGCGCTTGACCAATGCTAGCCCTAAGCCTGTCCCGCCTTGTTTCCAGGGATCGCGGCTGGGAATGCGATAGAACTTATCAAAAATACGGGTTCTTTCGTCGGCGGGAATTTCTACGCCTGTATTGCTGACTTTGAGTTCAATGCACGTTGGTGTCGCAATATTGCTCTGTTTCACAAAGCTGGCAACCCTGGTCATGCCAAAATTTCGGTTGGGGCGGGTCAACAGCAGTCATGATTGGTAGTCTTGATGTTCCCTTGCTATGGTCGGCAAACGAGTGGCAAAGATCCAGGTAGTTTAAGGAAAATCTAGCGTGTGATGCGAAGAATTTTGTCTTGTGCCGCAGGGCAACTGCCACGACCATCACAATTACTGGTGGTGACGTATAATTCACCATCGGGTCCCATCACTGCATCTCTCAGCCGCCCCTGTTGACCCTGCAAATACACTTCATGCTGCCGCACCTGATTGGATTGCGGATCAATGACCACGCGCTGCAAGTGTTCTGCCCGCAGTCCTGCCACAATGAGACTGCCTTTCCATTCAGGAATCGCGTTGCCAGTGTAAATCGCTGCGCCTCCAGGGGGTAATGCTTGCCGCCAGACGATCGCGGGTGTCACTAAGCCTTGCCGCGATTCGCAGCGGTAGGTGGTGGGCCAGCCCAGATTATCGCCTGCTTGAGCAACACTGACTTTATCGTGTCCCGAGCGCCCTAATTCACCACTGGGACCATGATCGCTCACCCACAGCGTCGATGCATTGACCCAATCAAACCCTTGAGTGTTGCGAATCCCCGTGATGTAAACTGGGTTGCCCGGGAAGGGGTTATCGGCGGGCACCTGTCCATCAGAAGTGACGCGCAAAATCTTACCTGCCAAGCTTTTCACATTCTGGGAAAGGTCAGGCTGTCTAGCATCTCCAGTGCCGATGTAAAGCATACCATCAGGCCCAAAGCGAATCCGTCCGCCATTGTGGAACTGTGCAACTGGAATGTTGTCAACAATGGTGCGATCGCGGGTTGCACTTAATCCATTCGTTGATAGCCGCCATCGTTCTACTTGATTGACCGGAGAACCATTCTTGTTTGCCGTGAAATAGACATAAAAGAAGCGATTGTTGGCAATGTCGGGATGAGTGGCAATGCCCAGCAATCCACCTTCACCGCGATCGCTGACCTTGATCGTGGCGATCGCCTGAGGGCGCAACTTGCCCTTTTGCACCAACCGCACCCGTCCTGGTCGTTCTGAGACGAGCAGATCGCCGTTCGGTAGAAAGGCAAGCCCCCAGGGCACATCCAGCCCTGTCACCACTTCTTCGACTCGCACCTTGACTTGTCCTTGGGGACCAAAGCCCTTTTCGACCAGCCTACAGCTTGCGGGTTTCGCCGCTACAGGTTTAGCTGCCGTTTGAGTCTCTTGGGTTGTTGCCGCGGTTGCGCTAGGCGCTTCGCTAGCTGGCTCTGGCGGTGCTGTGCAGGCAACGAGTCCTACCAAAGCCAAAAGGAGCCAGAGTGTGTGCATAGGGAGAGTTTTCATCATGCCTCGATTTTAGTTTTTGCCCTTGTACGACACTCGGTAAATCATGCCATTGGTGTCATCTGTAAAGAGAAGCGAACCGTCTGTCATCGTTGCCAGCCCAACCGGTCTACCAAACTGAGTTTTGCCGTCTGCCGCTAGAAAGCCCGTCACAAAGTCTTCAAAGCCAACCGGTTTACCATTCTGGTAGCGCAACCGCACGACCTTATAGCCAACAGGCGGATTCCGGTTCCAAGAGCCGCGCATCGTTACAAAGGCACTGTTTTGGTACTCTGATGGAAACTGGGAGGCGGTGTAAAAGATGAAATCTAGCGGGGCACTGTGCGCCTGATAGGTTAGAACTGGCGCTGCTGTTTTTTGGGCACAGAAGTCTTGTTTGCTCATGTTTTCTGGGTCGGCAGGGAGATAAAGATCGGGTTGTCGATCGCCCCAGCAGAAGGGCCAGCCATAGTGATTGCCTTCTCGAAGCAAGTTAACTTCTTCGGGAGGCTGGTCTTCACCCCGCCAGTCAGAGCCGTGATCCATACCCCACAGTTCTTTAGTATGGGGATGCCACGCAAAACCGATCGTATTGCGTAAGCCCCGTGCAAAAATGGTGCGATCGCTGCCATCTAACTTACTTCGCAAGAGGGTCGCGTGTTCTTTATTGGGTTCATCGCAGGCATTGCAAGTGCTTCCCACCGAAATATAGAGCATGCCATCAGGACCAACGCCTAGAGTGCGGTTGGGATGTTGTCCAGCATCGGGCAAGTCTTTCAGCAGCAACTGGGGCTTGTTTTCCCGCCCGCCTGGTAATAAATTAGTACGGTATAACTGCGTATCAGTAACAAAATAAAGGTGGTTTTGGTGAATAGTAATACCATTAACGTACTTCACACCAGACATCACGGTACGCCGCTGATTTGCCCGTCCATCGCCGTTTGTATCCTTGAGTGCTAGTACGTCGCCCTCTTTGCGACGGGTGACATAAACCGTGCCATCTGGCGCAACAGCCAGATTACGGGGATTTCCTAACCCTTGAGCAAAAACCTGAATTTGAAAGCCTGCCGGTAGCTTTAACTGTTGGAAGCGTGCCGCGTTAACGTCAAGCCGTTCTGGAGTCGCAAGATGCCCCTTTAAGGGTTCGATTCTCAGCTTCTCTGGCGTTTGAGCGTGGGCAGATGAGGCTCCCACTAGAAAAGCGCAGCCAAGCAGTATACGGGTTAAAATCGCGCTAGCTTTCACCATTGATCTCCTCTAAGTCACTATGGATTGAGAGCCAGACTTTGGAGAGAGAGCAAAAAGACCAGCGATCGCGGTTATATGGCTTAAGCTAGCGGGATTACGGTCAGGAAGACATCTAACCAGAGAAAGAGGAAACAATGAGTTAGAGGTTTTGAGAGGTTGTCATTTTCTAGTCACATTTCTCTGGCAAACTGTAAAGCATGAGAGTCAGACTGCTTGGAAAGAGCATGGGTTTAGCGACTGGCAAGGAGCTTGAGAGAAGGTTTTGAGGTCTTTGTTTAACCAAGGCAATTGCTTCGGCGGTTGGATTGTTCCGGCTGCCATGCTGCTGGCGGCATCTGGTGCGATCGCGTCCCCTCTAAGGACGGAGGCACTGGAAGCCGCCGCTATGCCTTTAGTCTCCCAACTTACAGATGTACAGCCCACCGACTGGGCTTTTGAGGCGCTGCAATCGCTGATCGAAACTGATGCTTGCCTCAAGGGCGATCGTGGGTCTAGCTTTCATGGTGATACTGCCTGGAGTCGTGAGGCATTTGCCGCTGCTTTAAACGAATGCCTCACCACGCTGACGGCGCAACGAAACGTTCAGCAGACCGAACATACAACTGAAAATTTCATTGCACTACAACGGTTGCAGGAGGAGTTTGCTGTTGAACTAGCCACTCTGAGAGGACGGTTAGATGGTGTAGAGATCCGATCGACCGCAGTACGGGCAAACCAGTTCTCCCCGTTAACAAAGCTGAATACATCCCTGGTTGCGGTTGCTAGCGACCTTAGCGGCGATCGCTCGGATGGTGATCCAGAGACTCGTATTCAGTCAAATCTGAGCCTTAGTTATCGGCTGCGCTTGAATTTTATCACTAGCTTTACCGGGCGAGATCGCTTACTGACGCGGCTGCAAACGTCTAATCGAGTACCCAATTTTAGTGGCTTGTCTGGTACAGAGATGACGCGACTCTCCTACGAAGTAGGCAATACCGACAACCGCTTGACGCTTAACCTTTTGGAATATCGCGTTGCGATCGGTGAGCAGCTCAACCTCTATTTTTATGGCAATGCGGCATCCCATCATTACTACGCGAATTACTTAAATCCTTACTTCGCCAGCTTTGGTGGTTCTAAAGGCTCACCGTCCCGCTTTTTAGAGCGCAACCCCATCTACCGTATTGGCGATGTGACGGGGGCTGGTGTGGGAGCAGTCTACCGCTTTAATGCAACGACGCGATTGGATCTGGGCTACCTGGCTCGCAATGCTGAAAGCCGAGAAGGCTTATTTGGTGGCACCTACAGTGCTCTAGCACAACTTTCTATCAAGCCTGCCACCAAGGTTGAAGTTGCCCTGACTTACATCCACCACTATGCCCCGGATGGCAACCTGTTGCACCGGACAGGAAGTACATTTGCCAACACGCCCTTTGGGTTGGGTGTGCCGCTAACTTCTAATTCCTTGGGCGTTGCCAGTCTATGGAACCTAACGCCTCGGTTTGCTATCAGCGGCTGGTTTGGCTATACACAGGTTGATCGCAGCGATGGCACAGGACAGGCAGAGATCGTTAACTATGCGCTGAACTTTGCCTTTCCGGACTTGCTTACTAAAGGCGCGATCGGGGGCATTGGGTTTGGGATGCCACCCAAAGTTAGACGAAATGCCATCGCTGCCCGCGAAGATCCAGGGACTAGCTTTCACTTTGAAGCGTTTTATCAGTACCCTCTCACTAACAACATAACGATCGTCCCCGGCATCCTCTATCTCACAAGCCCCAACCACGACAACCGTAATGGTGGTATTTTTGTGGGCACATTCAGAACCATCTTTAACTTTTAGCTCTCCGACCGCTTCAAGCAGCCGGAGAGCTAGTGCTTTGGC
>JBGTJW010000490.1:0-12294 GCA_041744955.1 Stenomitos sp.
CCAACGAAGGCACGAAACCCGTACTGATGCTCTAGCGATCGTCGCGTTTGCTTTGTGTAAAACGCCTCCAGGTAGCGCCCTTGCTGAAAGTAAAGCTCTCGTAGATACCGCAGGATATTGATATAAAGCTGGGGATCATCCAGCGGATAAGTCTGGTGTTGCGCCGCTTCCAGATGGGCGATCGCGGGTTCTATGTGTCCCAGGTTCGCTGCGGCTCTGCCCAACAGCAGCAGATACCAGCCCTGATGATACCGTCGCGCCATCTCCAGGCTGAATTCAAGATGAGGATTAGGTGGCGGATCTGCCACTTGCTCGATCGTGGCAGCGGTGGTCGCCAGAATTTGGAGTGCGGTTTCTGCCTGTTGCTGTGCCTCCGCCCAATCAGACCGTGCAAGCGCCACTTCTGCCAGAAAGCCATGATCGCGAGCCTGCCGCACCGGATCGGCATAGAGCTTGTGCAACACCAGTGCCTTCTTTGCCAGCATCTCCAGTTCGTGCCACTGTTGCAGCTTTTGCAGCGTTTCGGCTTGCGGGATGATGAACCGCGCCACCAGATCCTGACGGTTGGCTTGCTCAAAAACTTCCAGACCGCGCCGAAAATAGTTGCGTGCTTGCTGGCAGGCGTTGGCATAAGCGGTGCGCTGTTGCAGTGCCTGCGATCGCCACCACAGCCCCAGGTAAACCAGTACGCACGCCGATCGTTCTCTAGCAGAAGGCAGCAAAACAAAGGACTCTGACAGCTTTTGTGCCTGCTGGCGCTTGCTTTCCTCTCGCCAGAACGTCAAGCTGTGTTCATAACAGAGGCGTGCTGTTTCCAGTTCTCCTTGCGCGTGAGCATCCTGCCCCAGCAAAAAGTCGAGACTAGCCTGAAGCGCGGGATCGAAGGTTTGACCACTGGTCAGCACACGATCGAGGGCAAATTCTAGCTCTGTCCGTCGGAGTGAATTGGTGCCCCACATACCAGCATTACCCGGTTGCAGCAGCGCCCAATTGGGTAAAAACTGCTCATCACCTGCATCCAGAATGGACGCAAAGAGGCGATCGGTGTGCTGTCGCAAGCCTTCCACCACATCCTCGACTGCCACATCAAACGAGATGACCGTATTGCCTGCCCAACTTTTGAGATCCGGTGCCAGTCGATCGAGTTTTGCCAGAATGCGATCGTTAATCCATAGCACCAACGGAAACGGAAACTTTTTGCTCAACTCCTCGCGCACCAGATTGGTTGCTAATAGCACCTGATCGATCGCCGTGACCGACTCCAACCCGTAAACCATCAGCGCGTTCGGCGGCTGGCAACGTGGGGAAGGGTTATCGGAAGTTTGGAGCCGCGAGTCAGGCGTTGTGTTAGCGTTGGCAGCGCTTTGCGCTTCTGACTCTGCAACCGTTTCGCACGCCTGACCGTCATCCTTCATCTCCGTCCGAATGCTTGTGTAAAGCGTCTTTGCCGATTCGGGCAGGGTATATTCACGGATGGGAAACGGGCAGGTTTTTTTAAACTGTTGCATCAAGTGATCGCGCAGTTTGGTGTAGTTGCAGCGCACCAAAATCAGCGCAAACTGCTGCCGCGATAACGTAATAGCGCGAATGAGGGTATCCAGCGATCGATCATTCTCCACATAGGCTTCTGGTCGCGGTCGCGGAGTCGTGCTCATAGCCTAAAGCCCTATTGTTGTACGTTACATCCTGTACATAGAGGAAGACAGCAAAACGCAGAAGCCTGGGAATCAAGAGCCAAAAATCAAACAATGATTCACCCCTTCACCCCTTCACCCCCTCACTCCTCTCCCCTCTCCCCTCTCCCCTCACTCCTCACTCCTCTCCCCTCTCCCCCCTGCCCACATTTGATACCGCTTTGTCTCTACCAACATCGGATTAATACCAAACCAGCCGCCTTGTTGATCCTGGTACTCAAACATAAACATGCTGCGGAGGAGAGTTTGATACTCCACTTCGCCGCGTGCGCTCTGTTGTTCCACCACCTGGAGAATGAGCGCCCATTCTTGATCATCGATCGTCCTGACCAGTGCATCCCGTTGTCCGCGAATGACGTGTTCGACCGCATCACGCGAAAAGGGTGGATCGCCTCGCTGGACGCAGTTACGCAACAAGCCCAGTAGATTCCTGACGTGACCGCCGCTAATGAGGCAGAGGCGATCGAGCGTTTCAACGCGATCGAACATTTCGGGAATACGGGCCAGACGTTGAGCCGCATCAAGCCCAGGAAACGCGCGTGCCAGCACCATTTGCCGCAGCAGCGCAATGCCATCCTCAGCATGAGTACCGTCGCGCCGCTGGACTGGCACCATCGGCAAAATTTTGGGCGACACGCCGCCGCCAAACCACTGCTTCAAAATTTCGACTTCGTTAGAAAATACGAGCGCCAGCGGAATGGTGTAGACCACATGACAGTTGAGCTTGGACAGTTGCTCGCCCCGATCGACAAACAAATATTCTGGCTGCGTCCGTCCAGAGGGAAGCTGTCTCGCATCCACACGATCGAGGTTGTCAATAATTACCACCAAGCCCTGCTTGCCACGCTGCTTGAGTTGCAGATTGGCTTGCCCCAGCAGTTCCTCATTGAGCGACTGCAAAATGCCATTGGTGCGTGGCTCCATATACTGCCGAAGCTGATTGCGGAGGCGCGGGCTATCTTTGGTTCTGGCAGTAATTTTGCTAATACCAACCGAAAAATCGACCTGTGAAATTTCGATCGGCGTTTGCAAGATTTCGCCAATCTCGGTAAACAGATTGGCAAAATACTTGGGCTTGAGCCGGATTTGATCCGCTTCCAGTTTCTCACTCACTTGATGGGCGATCGCAATCAAAATGTCGGTGACATCCACATCCGACATATCTAAATCTTCGGTAGAGACGAAGTAAACAACGTAGAAGCCCTGCTGTTCTAGTTCTGTCTTGAGCCGCATTAATTCTGTTGATTTACCGCAGCCGATGTGTCCTGTAAAAAGCTGGCAGGTGCCTTCGTCAGCAAGCAGAGCGATCGTCCGCTTGAGTTCCTGAATAATATTACTGCCACGTACGGGTGCAAAATCGATGTAGTAACTCCGGTCTTGCGGATTGCTAATCGACAGCGCTCGACTCGGATCACAGGCTTTGAGAAATTGGGACGCATTAATAGTCATGAATGGTTCGTTCGGTAGCCATCATTACTTGGCAAAAAGGGAGAAGTTATACCAATCTAAACAGACTTCACGACAGAACAGACCTCCAATCGATCCCCCTCAGTCCCCTTTGATAAGGGGGGTGCCGAAGGCAGGGGGATCGCATCTGTCGCATTCACAAATCAAATTGGTATTACTCTCAGACAAAGCGGTTCATGCTCAAACCATAGCCGTTGTTGGATGACATTCAGCTACCCCCTTATCCTTACTTTGCAACACGACGGCGATACCACGTCGAACCAGCGACCAACACACTCGTTAGACCCAATGCGCCGACGAGCGGCAGCACATCCCTGGTTTGCACTGCTCTCACACCATAGCTACCTAAGAGCACAAACGGTAAGACACTTGGGACAGTACCCAGAGCCGTACCCAGAAGGTAATCTTTGAAGCTGACAGCGGTTAGCCCAGCCGCAAAATTGACCAAACCATAGGGCATGACAGGCACCAGACGAATCGCAAACATATAAAACAGCCCACCGTGGCGCACTTCAACGTCCATCGCCTGCCAGCGTCCAGCCAGTCGTTGAGCCACAATTTCACGCCCAACCGTGCGCGTCAACACAAAGGGCACGATCGCAGCTAGCAGCGCCCCAAGACTTGTCCAGACCAACCCCCATCCCGCACCAAACATGGCTCCACCGACGATGTTAAGCGGGGTAGACGGCAACACCACGATCGTCATTACAATGTATGCCAGCACATAGCAAAGCGGTGCCCAGTCGCCTGCCCGTTGCAACCAATCCTGAAGCTGTCCGGGGTGAATGCCACCACTGCGATACACAGCTACACCCGCGATCGCAATGCCAATGCCTGCTAGTAGAAACACCACAATTCGGGATTTCAAGACCATTACGTTCGTTAAGTAGTGCCACTGTGCTAAAGACAAGGCGAACTCTAGCGCAGCGTATCTAATTGTATACAGCTACTTCTGTTAATTCTTTTTGTCACTGCTATAGAATCACGCTTTCCTGTGGACGATAGGTCGAGGGCAAGCCAAGCAAGGGTACTCTCGTTCAAAATGACTCAATTACTAATCAATTACTAATCTAAAGGATTCACCATGAGCAAACGCTATTGGTTACTGGCAGTCCTTTGCTTTTGCCTGGTCATTGGTACAGTTAATGATTCAACCCTACTGCCTTATTCTCAAGGTTCAACAACACAGACTGCAATTGCTCAAATGAATGAGCATCAAACAATGAAAACAAAACAGGATGAATCTGTCGAGCTGTTTCCTTTTCAAAAGTACGGTGATAGTGGAAAAAGCGGCTACATCGATAAGACTGGCAAGGAAGTCATCAAACTAGGAGCGCCCTTCTACTTTCCGCGTCCATTTTCTGAGGGATTGGCGGCTGTCACTGTCTTGGATAAAGACAAAGACGGTGAAGATCGAGGCAAAATAGGTTACATCGACAAGACTGGGCAGTTGGTAATTAAGCCTCAGTTTGAGGAATCAGATGATGCAGAGTCTGCGGAAGCAAAAAACTTCTCTGAAGGTCTTGCTGCTGTTGTAGAAACAGATCAGGATGGCTATTCCAAGTACGGTTATATTAATAAAATTGGCAAAGTAGTGATTCCGTTTCAATACGGTGAGGTACGTCCATTCTCCGAAGGTTTTGCATTAGTTAGCACACATAAAGAAGGAAGCTGGCAGCAGTCCGTCTTTATTGATAGAAAAGGCAAGCGGCTATTTGAGCATCCTCAACTTTACGAAGCCAGAGATTTTTCTGAAGGGTTAGCATCCGTCAAGATTGACAGCGCATGGGGCTTTATTGATACAACTGGCAAGATCGTGATTAAGCCGCAATTCTTTTCAGCAGGAGGCTTTTCTGAAGGTTTAGCTCCAGTTTCAGTTCAAGTTGGAAATTATCTAACTGGAGAATGTCAGTCAGGAGATTTTGGAATCAGATCTGGATACATCGATCGCGCAGGCAACTTTATCATCAAGCCCCAATTTTCTGATGCCGAAAGCTTCTCTGAAGGGCTGGCAGCCGTTCAAGTTGGAAACTATCCTGATCGAAAATGGGGCTACATCGACAAGACGGGCAAGTTGGTCATCCAGCCTCAATTCGATGATTTGGTGTCACCCGATCGCCGCTTCCAAGAAGGATTAGCGCCTGCATCGATCAAGAACCCAAAACCGGGTCGCAATGCTCTCGTTGGTTTTATTGGTAGAACCGGAGCGTGGGTTATTAAACCGCAATTTGATTGGGCTGACGCTTTTGTAAATGGACTTTCACAGATAACAGTATATGAGTATACCGAGGGAGCTGATTTTCCTATCAGTAGTGCGCGAGACGGTTACGTCGACAAAGCGGGAAACTTTGTTTGGGAAAACAAGTATCGATAGCGGTCGGCTTAGGACTTTGGCGATCGCTTCTTCGGGCGTTTCCATACCTGGCGTTCGGCTTTTTCGCGTTCGTAGGCGATGAGCTTGCCGTAGTATTCGTGCTTGCTTAGGTTCATCGACAGGTAGACGTGCTTACGCATATTGCCGAAACCCTTACGGGCGAAGAACTTCAGTGCGGGTGTGTTTTCCGGGTCAGTGTCTACCATCATGAACCGTGCGCCATCATCAATCATGCGTTCAACTAGCCGATCGACCAGTTTGTCAGCAACGCCCCGCCGATGGAAAGCAGGATTCACACCCAGCCAGATGATATAGCCATACGTCCAGGATGCCTTGTTGATAATCGTGCCGAGAATGAAACCCGCTAGTTGCTCTTGCACTTCGGCAACCAGACAATACTCTGGATCGGTGTTGTATAGCCCAATCACTTCCCACTGATCCCAGGTGCGGTAGATGTAGGGGTATAGGTCGCTGGTGAAGAGGTTTTCGCCCAGATGAAACACTGGTGCGAGGTCGTCGATTTCCATCTCGCGGACTTCGATCGCTAACTGTGGCTCGTCGGGAGATTTAGTAATGTCGGACATGGTTGAGGAGAGTTTTGAGTTTTAAGTTTTGAGTTAATTTGCCTTCTATGTAGTCGCCTTTCTCTGCTGACCGCTGATGGCTGACCGCCAACAGATCACAAAGCGACTTCCTGAATATCCGCAATGTTAGGCAGCCCACGATCGCCCTCAGCTTGAGGCTGACGTTCGCCCTGCGTGACACGATCGCACCGGATGGCAAAGCTACAGCGATCGCATTCCTTTGATGCCAAGGGCACTTGCGGAAAGGGTTCACCCTGCTGATAGCGTTCGAGCCAACCCGTCAGTTGGGTCAACACGTGGGTGAGATCTTTGCGGGTTCGCTCATGCTGCATCGTATCGTAGGCATTGCTGAAGCGTCGGGCTTCGGGGGTTTGTTCACTAGAAGACTCAAAAAACCAGTAGATCATGGCAATGCGATCGGGATCATAAGCGCTCGTTTCAGCCAGCACAAAGGGATAGAGCCGCGTTTGCCAGTTTTGCAGCAGCCAGCGCGGATTTTGCGGACGAGGATAGGTCTTCCAGTCTAGAATTTGCGCCTGCTGACCGTTGGCAAGCAGCAGGTCATAGACGACAGTGAGCAAATAACCCTCAAAGGCTAACGTGCGCGAGTGTTCGCTTTGCCCCCAGGCGGAACGATCGCCTGCCAGCGTCAAAATTTTGGGAGCCACTGCCCGAAACGCACTAAACCAGGCTTGCAGTTGAGGATCTTCCTGCACCAACGGCTCTACGGGCAACCCCAACAACCACTGCTGCATCAACAAGTGAAACCGTGTGCCCTGATTCTGCCGTTCCTGTTGATCCGGTTCACTCGGCGCTGCCAACTGCTCCAAATCGGTATGCTGAAATTTGCGTGGGCAGGCAGCCAAACGGTTCAACTGCGATTGAGACAGCCGGAGCGGCGGTGAGGAGAGAGGGGTGAGGGGTGAGGGGAAACGTGTTTCGATCATAAAGGAAAGAGTTGAAGGCAAGGAGTAGGGAGTAGGGATGTGGAATGAAGGCTAAAAAGCTGAACACTGATAGCTGACCGCTCAATTAACTCAAAACGCAAAACTTTCTTATTCTTCTCTCCTCTCTCTTCTCTCCTCTCTCCTCTCTCACTTCTTCGCCAGCACAAACACGCTGCCCTCATTGCCGCGACCAATCCGCAGATCTTCATCGAGATAGGTGATGTCCAGCCAGCCTTGTCGATCGCTATTGCCAATGTTGAAGTCGATCGCTGCAAATTTTCTGCCTGCTTCAATGTCTTGAATGAAGCGATCGGGCGCTTGGTAGCCGATCAGTCGCGTGAGTCCAAGGATGGCTCGTTCAAATTTCACATCCACACGTCGGTCTGAGGCAGGGCTGAAGCGAGCCGCTACGCTCACCAGTCCATCCAGGTACGGTAGCCCACTAATTTCGGCAATGTTGTAGATCGTTGCGCTTGCAGTCCGAATGCACTGATAGATCTGCCCCAGTTTAGCCAGCGGGACGCGATCAATGCCCAAAAGCTCCTGGCTGGTTGTGTACAGCAAGCGCCAATTGCCCTCTAGCAAAGCGGTTGCTTCGAGCGGTTTCGGCGTGGGGTTGTATCCTTCTAGTTGGGCGATCGCGACTGCAATCGCATTCTTGTCGCTGTCGGTGGCAAGTAGCCCGCGATTTGTACCGGCGATCGCTTCTAGTAAAGATGCTTTACCAATCATTTCTGCCAACCTTATATGCAACAACTGGACGAGGAGCTAATTTAATTTTGCTACGGATCAGCAGAGACCGCATGTGGAAAGAGAAAAGAGGTCAGGTGCCGTATGATGCAGCCATGACGCTTGTGCCGTCAGCCAAACTTGCTTTCAAGCAGCAAAAACTCTTGCAATTCTTTTCTATGGTGATACACTCTGGTTGTTTCTTCATAAAGTCGAATGATGTTGTGCCAATTCTGGCTAAGATTTGAAAAGAATTGATCGCACGACTGAAACAAACTACAAGGCACTCTATGACCTATAACCCCTCTCTTCGTGAAGAACCGCGTAGCCAACGAGCAGCAGTTATCCCCCTGAAGCAAGAAGCTTCCATCCTGGACTGGCTGGAAAGCACAGGTCGCCTGCTGGCACGCGATGTTCAGGAGGTCAGTTACCGTGAGGCGGATGGCGAAGAACTCAACGATCTGATGGCAGGTGAAGATAATAGTTTTGACATTGACGACGACGATGACGAGTTGGAACTAGAGGATTAAACAAGCCTGGTTTGCTGAAAGCCGGGTGTTTTTCCCGCATCTTGACAGGAAGCGCGTGTTGGTAGTGTGTGTGGAGTGAAGTGAGAGTTTTGTGGACGCTAAGTTATTTTCAACTCAAACGTTAAATCTTTCTGGGACACGGCTATTTGTACTGTTAGCGATCGGGCTAGGTGCCTTTGCCCTCATCTCAGATGAAATAGCAGGACGAGCCTTGACCCAAGTGTTTTCCTTAACACTACCGTTCTGGTTTTGTGCTGTGGCAGTGGCGGGTCTAGGTTTCTGGGCAGTGCCGTTGCTACGGGCGCTCAAAGCGGGTCAGGTGATTCGCGAAGATGGTCCTAAATCGCATCTGAAGAAAGCTGGCACCCCAACTATGGGCGGCATTTTCTTTCTACCGATCGCGCTTCTGGTAGCACTGATCTGGTCTGGTTTCGCAGCTTCAGTCGTGGCAGTGTCCGCGTTGACCGTGGGGTATGGGGCGATCGGCTGGATTGACGATTGGCAGATTATTCGAGGCTGTTCTAACAAAGGCATTACGCCTCGGATGAAGCTCCTGTTACAGGTCAGTGTTGGGGCTGCCTTCTGCCTCTGGCTTGCGTTGACGCAGCCCCCAACTATTACCACCATAGCGCTCCCCTTTGGTCTGATGCTGCCGCTGGGTGTGACTTTTTGGCTGCTAGCCGTCTTTGTGCTCGCTGCGGAAAGCAATGCTACTAATTTAACCGATGGGGTTGATGGGTTAGCAGGTGGTACGGTGGCGATCGCGCTCTTAGGTTTGGGTGCGCTTGTTGCGCCAACAGCACCAGAGCTAATGCTCTTTTGTGCTGCTCTCAGCGGTAGCTGCCTAGGCTTTTTACTACACAACCGCAACCCGGCACGGGTGTTCATGGGCAACACAGGCTCGACAGCGTTGGGGGGTGCCCTTGCGGGTGTCGCGCTGATGACAAATAGTTTGTTTGCGTTGCTCATCCTCAGCGGTCTGTTTTTAATTGAGACGCTTTCGGTGATGATCCAGGTTGGTTACTACAAGGCAACCAAGGGTGCGGATGGCATCGGTAAGCGCTTCTTTAAGATGTCGCCCTATCACAATCACCTGGAGCTTTCAGGCTGGTCTGAAACACGCATTGTAGCGGCATTCTACGTCGTTGCTGGGCTGTTGTCCTTTATAACGTTGGCAGTTTGTTAAGTGGTCATTGATTAATCGCTGCTTAACAGAGCGATCGTTTTGATGTCTTTTGCAGTCAGGGCACAGAGTCTTGCGCTTCGTGCCCTGAGCCAGCCGCCAGAAAAGAAATCACTTTGCGCTGGTGTGATGCAGGTAAGATCTGTTATTATGATGTTCCGTCACCTGGAGAGGTGGCTGAGTGGTCGAAAGCGGCAGATTGCTAATCTGTTGTACGAATCGTAAGACCGTACCGAGGGTTCGAATCCCTCCCTCTCCGTTCTCATCACCCATCGTTGTCTAGCTTGTTCGGTTTACTAACGGCTGGCAACACATTGTCGATAGCGGCAAACGATATCCATAGGGTGAAGGCAGCCGCTTCTGAAGGTCGCTGGGGGTCACACAACCCAACGAAGCTAGAGTTGTAGAGCGCCATACCACTGAGCCTGTAACTTCTAGGAATGTTTTAGTAGCTAGCGGTTTAAGTCTCCGTACGGGCGTAGTAAAAGCCACCCGCGATCGCAACTAGATACAGCAGCGATCCCAAAAAGAAGGCAATGCCACCCACCAGTTGATCCTGAGTCAGCAGATGTAAATCGAGCAGCAGAAAGTGCCAGTCATGCAACACACCTTCACCCCCTAACAGCGGCAACGATCGCGCCTGAGCGTCTTTGATGTAAATAGACACATCCCACAGGTTTTGGGCAGCCCAACAGAGCGCGATCGCACTGGCATACAGTTGACGTGTCACGACAAAATAACCTGCGATGACTGCTGGCACCATCACCTGCATCAGCGAGCCGCCCAAAATGTGTAGAAAGCGCCCAAAGATAGCCAGGATGGCGTGTCCAGCTTCGTGAAAAATCAAATTTACGCCGTGCAGAAACATCATGATGCGATCGCTGCCTTCCAGAAATCCGTCTACGGTGTAGTTAGAGGCTCCAAAGAAGCCGTAGAGCGCTAGAAGACTAACGAAGATAGCTTTCGGCGGATCAAACGTTGCCAAAAACGTCAGGACATCGTTCACCGTGAGGGTAAAAGGCTTTTGACGACGCGATCGTTGTGCAGCATAGGGCGATCGTCTCAAGGGACTAACAACAATTGGTACGGGTGCCTCAAGCTGAAGTTCATGCACCCAAGCTGATTTACTGGCTCCAGTCTGCTTGCCGTTGATGACGACGGTTGTAATGGCATCCTGTCTAAGACTCACCAGCGCTCGCTCAATGAGCGTTGTAGCGATCTGCTGGTTCGGAATGGTTGCCCCTTCCAGGTAAACGTGCAGGTGGTCAGCATCAAAGGTCACCGTTGCAAGCATCTGCTTATGGGCAACAGCATAATTAATGAGTTGGGCAAGGGCGGCGCGATCGCCCTGCTTAGCAAGCCGCTTGATAGTGGAAAGGCGATCGGGCTGCATCATCCAGTTTGTGCCTCCTGGCACCAGAACCCTACTCGCCATTATTCCCTCTTACCGCTGGAACTACACGCCCGTCACCATCAAATAAACTGCCGTCGTCAACACAATCACAACGCCAAGCTTAAGAAGTTCAGAGCGTTGCCTGACGGTACTGGAAGACTTAGCCAGCGACTCTGTTAATGGATGGGCAGTTGTTTGCTCTGATCGTCTGTTGGTATCAGGAACAGTTGTGGGAACCAGTGGCTGCTCCAGCGCTTTTGTTGCTCCGTTTGCTAGAAGCGGCTTTTGCGGCGGCAGCGTTTGCTCCAGGGAAAAGGCTGCAATCCACAACGGAAACGTATCGCCAACCCTCCAACCGTAAGCAACGACCTGATTAATTGCTGTTGGCTGAAGACGCAGTAAGCCTCGCTGGATAAAAGCAACGCAGTTACCCTGATGCAATGGCATCTGTCCCTTTAACATGACCTGAAGGCAACTGCCGTCTAGCATGACTTTTACCCAAACATCTTGAGCTTGCAGGGCATCGTTCATCAGCACTGCAATCGCCACAGCGTCTCCTTGCTGCGCGCGTTGTAGCAGGCTCAGTGGAGCATTCATACAGCAAACCAAACGGAGGAAAACGATCGCCCCATTAGCCATGAACGATCGTTTCCACAATTATAGTACATAGGTACGATTCAGCACCAAAAACTTTAAAGGGGTGCCAGTGGAATCGGCAGCCATCCGCCGCTTGCTCAAGGGCTTTGTAGCTTCCCGCGTTTAATCCACGGCTTAGTAAGTTGGCTTCAGCAGGATCAGGTGCAGGCGATCGCGCACAGTTATAAAAGTTGATTAGGGCGCGATCGCCACCTTCACCACTTTTCGCTGCTTCATCGCCTCAAAGACCTGCCCTAATTGCGCCAGTGGTTGCTGCTCGGTAATCAGATGCTCAAAGGGCAACGCACGGCTTGCCAAGAGTTTCAGCGCGGCTCGAACATGGGTTGGAGTGTTATGAAAGACACCTTTGACCGTTAACTCGCTGTAGTGGAGCCGTTCTGTATCCACCGTAATACTGGTATTACGAGGACAGCCACCGAATAAATTAACAGTCGCGCCCGGTCTTGCACAGGCGATCGCCATTTCCCAAACGGATGGTACGCCCGTTGCCTCAATCACGACATCGGCTCCCCATCCATCGGTTAACTCCTTCACCAGTGCTGGCACATTCTCGACTTGACGGTAGTTAAACGTTTTGACGGCACCTAGCATTTTGCCAAGCTCTAGCCGCTGATCACTGCCACCAAAGAGCATGACCTTAGCAAAGGGTGAATTGCTGACTGCTGAAGTTTGATCACTGTGCCAGTCGCCCTGACCAGATGCCAGCGCTGCTACAAACATGAGACCGATCGCACCG
>JBGTJW010000491.1:0-12208 GCA_041744955.1 Stenomitos sp.
AGCAAGCTCTGAAAAACGCATTCTCGCGTCGGTAAGGCGGAATCATATTTTCCTTGCCGAAAGGTGGCAGGGGTGCAAAGGCTAAAGGCAAGCTGGCGGGTGCTGTCGGATGCCTGCTCGTATAACTGCTCGTAAGAACTAAAGTTTGCCCAGGGCTGAGTGGATTGAGCAGTGCCCAGCATACTGGTAATTTGCAAAGCAGCCGAACCGAGATGCCAGGGATGAGGCGGATTGAGATGAAGCCAGAGGGGGGTTAGATGGCTGAACAGAGTGTCATCTAACAGAGAAATGCGCCACCAGCAGGGAGTCCCAGCCGGAACGGGTTGTTTATGTTCCCATTGCAGTGCGCGATCGCCTTGGGTGCAATTACCCACTTGCAAGGGACTGAGGGTAAAGGCTTTCTCGGTCTTTTGCTCGTGCAGGCGATCGCCCAACCCCTGATCCACTGAACTCACCAACGTCAGGAACAAGGCATGGAGATGCTTACCCGTGAGATAGCCCGGTGAGATGGATGATGTAGGGAGTAGATTCAGAACTAAACTATGAGGCATAGCCAATAAGGAGTAAGAAATGCAGATTGACAATTATCTGGAAGCGCAGGGATTGACAGAGCAATTGGAAGCAACCATTCCGTTTCAGGTGCGAGCAGGAAAAGAACTGCTAAAAACCATGCGCGATCGGGGTGAATCTATCAAGGCAAATACCTGGTTGACCGTAGATTTGGTGAAATATTCAGGGGATATTGGTGGTATCAACTGTGGGTTAGAATCAGTTCCGGGACAGACTGAGAAGCAGCGCTATGTGGTTTCTCTCACCCACCTCGAAATCGACCCAAAGCATCCGTTGGCTTCTGAGGTAAAAGCTTACCAGCGTAAACGGATTCAGCGTTTGATACTGCAAAATCAAGGCGGCTTTGCAGCGGAGCTATTGGCAGAGCGCAGCAACCCACAGAAGAAAAAGCCCAAACAAGGATTTAGATAATGATCAACTCCTAAAGCGATACTGCATTTGAGCCGGAATTTGCAGATCTTTAATCCCTTCAAAAGTGTAGTATTCACCACACAGCCGCACGTTACGAATCAAACTGACTGGTGGCATATTTACTGTGTCGTAACTCAAAACTTGATTGGAAAACATCACATCCAGAGGATTGAGTGGGTATGGAAAAGTAAACATACTCGATTGATGTTGCTTGGGTTTTGGCAATTCCTCCAGCTTCACCTCAGCCTTACTCATCCATTTACCCAGCCGTATCCACTTTGGCAAAGTAAGGTACTTTTCGGAGAGGATGAAACACTCAAACTGACTCTCTGGAGCAATCTCTTTTGTCCTGCCAAAGCTAGGAATATTTTTCTGAGTCTTTTCCATCTCAACGTGTAGTTGTTGTTCGCATACTTCCAGGTGCTAAGAACAGCGGTATGATGAACGGCTCGCGCCGGAGTCACATAAATTCCCTGCTGGTTGAGTGCAGTTAAATGCTCCTCGTATTTAGGCACTTGCTCAAGGCAAAAATAGCGGTAAGAGTGTTCTTCGAGAACGGTGGTGGAGTGGCGATCGCTATCCACTAACCCCAAGGCATAGCAAAGCGCATAGTTGTGCAGGATCGGTTCGGTTTCATACAACCGCCCAATCTCGCGAGTGGCAAAGTACAGAGAGTCATGCAGTTCCAGTGTGCAGCGATAGAGATGCGTCATGATAGTTACCCCGCCTTGACAGCAGGCTTTTTAGGCTTTTCAACATACTGGGTGAAGTAGGCTTTTGACTCCTTATCAGCTTGAGTTAGAACGGCTTTGATTGTCGCTTCGTTGCCAGTCAAGGTTTTGATTTCGTCCAATAGAGGCTTGAAACTGTCTCCAATGAAATCGGTGTGAACGATAAATTCTTCTGCCATGAGGGCTGCAAGGGTAGTTTTTGCGGCGGCTGTCACATCATTTTCATCTAAAGGATCAGGAGAATGAAGAGCACCCGATGCTTTCATAGCATCGTAAATAGCCTGAGTCCAGCGCAAGTTACTGACGATTTCTCCATCTGCAAAGACAACACCAATCAATTCGTTACGAACTCGCCCAGTGCGCGTCGTCTGTGCGCCATAATGTCGAGTCCGCAGAATGTTATTGCAGACGTAAAGAAAACTGGCTTCGGTCGGATCTTTGAGTGTGATGATGCTGGGAAAAAAGACTTGAGGACGAATGTGATCTTGTTGGTTGATGCGGCTGGTGACGGTTCCCTTATCGCTCATTGTGCCGTTCTCAAAGGGAGCGTTTAGCGTGAAGGTTTCGTGCGACTCGTCAAAGGGTGTGATTGAGAACGCGGTATCAACTACCACTTTGGATTTCTCAGAGCCAGAATCACCGATCGCAAAGCCATAGATGATACAGTCAGGGTTGTTCATGGCAAAACTGACGTTATATTCACACTCTTCAGCCGTCATCAAGCCATAGTTTCGTAACAACTCTCGACCGACTAAACGTTCGGGTGTGGACTGCTTACGTTTGAACATGGTCAGCCGACTAATGGAAGTTGCTTCTACGATTCCGGCTCGGACACGGGCTTTGTTCAATTCACTGTCAGTCTGGAACAGAGGGTAGGATTCAGTCACGCGGATGGTCAGAAAGTGAACATATTTCCCCATTGGTTTGTAGGGAATTGCATTATGGAAAAAGTTTGCAGCACCAGTAGCATCGATCGTCTTCAGAAAAGTCATAATTTGCCTCCTATGTGTTTTTGTGGTGTCGCCCTGAACTAAAGTTCAAGGCTTATAGCTGAAGTCCATTTCAATGGACTAAGCCGCCTCTACAGTCCTCTTGAGAGGACTTTTGCTATGAGCCAGGAAATTAATTTCCTGGCGGACTCCAACGCTCTGGTGCATCATCATCATTCATGACTTCCTCTAAAGTTGAAATGAGAGTTCCTTGGGCATGATGTGATTTCTGATTTTGCACGTAAGTAACTGCCTGCTCCAGTTGTTTACGTCCCAAAGAGAAAACACCATAGCCAGCCTGCCAACCGAAATTTTTGGATGTTGACGACAAAGTATGATTGACATAATGAGCACTGCTCCCTTTGATATTTTTGACAAATTCAGCGATCGCCAATGTTGGGGGTACAGAAGCAATCAAATGAATATGATCAGCAGTGCCATTAATTGCATGAGCAATACATTTAAGTGAATCTGCTTTGCCAATAATGTAGTTATGCAGATCAACCTCTTGGCTTGAAATAATGAGAGGTTCACGCTCTTTCGTTGCCCAAACAAAATGATAGTAAAGCCGCCAGAGCGCCATCACTTTTTACTCCTCTTCCTGCTCCTGAGTAGTTCGATCGTGATTTTCACGATCGTCCTCTAGTCGATAAAGAAACTCGCAGGTATCTCGCAGTAGGTTCAACTGCCGACCTGCAAGACGAGCGCGATCGCCCGCAAAGGCTTTCTCAAAAACGTCCACTACAAAGTACCGGGCAAAATCGAGAACAACTTGTCGTTCTTCCTCTCGCTTGCTGATCACCCAGCGTCCTTCGGCAGTAGAAGCATGGACTCGATCCATCAGCTTAAATACTTCGGCAGCAACTGTGGAAACAAGTGTGTCACCCTGAAAAACAGTCGAGTCAGCCTTGAGTAAAGTCTCAGCCGCTAGGTCAATTGGCTTTAGAACAGCATTGGCTTTTGGGTTATAGCGTTTGTTGGCTCGGTAGAACCGGCGATATAACTCTGTGAGTTTTTGTGGGTGATTCAAGGGGGATTTTTCTGGATCTTTCACAATTAAGGTCTCCGCATTCATATCAAACTCAACGTAAGGATCAAAACAGGGATAGAAGTGATGGGCATAGAGCTTGAGCTTTTTTGCGCTAGGGGTGTCACTCTGCTGCTTTCTTGCCCACTTAGCTAAATACGAAAAGACGTAGAGGGGACTGGTATCTAAGTCCTTTGCTAACTCGGTTAATCTGCCCCAATTTGCGTCGTAGCCGCCCTTTCCTTGCTTGGCATTCACGTCTAGATGAATGGCATAGGCAGCCGTTAAGGTATTCAACGGTGCCGATCGCTCAATTCCATCTGCCGTCTTCCAGCCTTCCAAAATGTGATCTAGCCGAAACCGATCTTTGCCCAGCAACACCCGAAACGCTTGTGGGGCACTATCAAGAAACACACTTTCTTCAAACTCGGCACCATCGTTAAACGGTGGAATGGGCGATTCAGAAACGACCGTTTTGACATCTAGAATCATGGGAAAGGCGAATGCTAACCAGGCAGGCATCACCCAGGATTCGGTGTCGGTCGGGTCTTTTCCCGGTGGCAGTGCCATGAAATAGAAGGTCAAGGGTTTGTCGTCAGGGTAAGCAAGTTTGAAGGTGCGATCGCGCGTGAAGTTCGGATCAGTTTCATCCAGATTTTTCTTGCGCTCTAAGTCGTCATCGATCAAAAACGCATCTACGCTTTGATAGCGATCGCGCCCAAAATCCACATCCAGGTCGCGGCTGATAAAGTGATTGCGAATGCTGGTGTCGAACCGGGTTTGAGCAATACCGCTGTAAGCTTTCTGCAAAAACTTGTTGGTTTCTGGTGTGAAGTAATAGGTTGGGTAGAAGTAGAGATAGCGATATTTGCCATCTTCAAAGCGTTTGCCTACAGCCTGAGTTTGATTCATCAAAATTTGCCGTAGCATCATTTCAATGCCTGCAATACTGGAAATATTGCGTTTGGCATTAGAGCCGCCCAGCATTTGCTTATTCGTATAGACCTGGGGCGTGAATAGCACAGCCGATTCCATTTGTTCAGTGACGGTATACGCCGAATGGGAAAGGGAGCAAATAAGCTGTCGTCCACGTCCAGGCTTTTTGGCGTTGTTGTAGTTAGCGAGTTCTCTAAGGAAAATATCGGCTTGTTCAGTAGGCGATTGTGTTTGAGTATCACTAGGCAACATGATGACGCGATCGCACCACTCACGCACATCATCCCAGCCATCGGGCAGGTTGTAACTGGCGATCGTGGGCTGAATCAACGCTGCAATGTGAGCTACTACCTGTTCACAGGTTTCGCGTACATCTTCAATCCCTGGATTATGTTCCAGATATTTTGCTGCGAGGTAATACCATTCATAAGGAACACCGCCCGTATTACCTTTGAGCTTTAACTCCTTCAATGATTCATTAATCCGTTGAATCTCCCGAATCTGTGGCAAGTATGCCGATAGATTCCAAAACTCTGCAACCTTATAAACCAACTCTAGATTAGGAGGTGCAGGTAGTTTTTTATCTTGCTTACGCGCTGTTTCAATTTTGTCTATGCGTTCACCCCAAATCTTGCGGCTGATCACATCGCCAAATTCAGCAATTTGGTCAATCCGCATATCGTCCGTAAATTTGAAGTTGTAATCGGCAGGCAATACATCTTGTTGCTGGAACTTAACCAGATTTTCACTGCGACTGGCGGCAACAGAAGGCTTACCTGTGCGGAGGATTCGCAATGTAGCATCCAGCGCAACCTGCATTAAGCCTGCATCATCAAAGAACAAGCTGTAATAATCGGCATACTTCATCCCCTTGCCGTCGCGCCCAAAGCCTGTTTGACGTTGCCGCAGTTGCCCAGCACAAAGGGTTTTGATACTGTCAACAACGCGGGTACTCAACCCTTCTCGCTCAACTGCTGGCGCATCTCTTCGAGCCAGATAAATCACTCCTGTGGGCAAATACAACAATGGTTCATAGTCGGTGCGATCGTCGGTATTCAAGCTTGTATGAGCATCAACGAGGGCATTATTCACCACATTGGTCAGCACACCACGATTTTCGGAAATGCTGTGATAGGTGAGTTTCAGTTGACCATCGCTGAGGTTATGCAGTAAGTCGTTGAGGCGAGTGTTTTCCGCATCGTAGGGATGTTTAACTATCGAGGCTAACGAATCTGCCAAACAGGTTAAGTCAGATAGGCTTCGCAGCACCCGATCTTTGAGCGTCGGGTTGAGACCAAATTCAGAAAAATTCCAGTTGGTATCCCACCGTCGTTGGGCGTTGTATGCCATGCACAGCAGATCATCAATGTAGTCTTTGTAGAATGCTGGATCGTCAGGATTGATGAAGCGATCGAGTCCTAGCTGCTGCACTTTCTCATCAATGATTTGTCGATGAGTTTCTAAGGGCAACTTGCGGCAATCATCGGGCGCATCGGGGAATTTCTCAAAGTCGTGCAGAATAAAGGCGGCAAGCACCAGCCGTCGCTCTCGTTCTCGGATGACCCGCTTGACGGTAGTATCCATGTTTGCCAATCGGCGTTCGATTAGATTGGCTGGAAATACGCCATTTAGTAAGTGAGTATTGAGTGATTGATCGGCGGCATTATCTCGCCGGACTTTAGCTTTGCCTTCGGCTTCGTTTTTGCGATCGAGTGCATCGAAGAATTCACCACCTTTAGCCGTCACCCCGATCGCCACTCTCAACAAATTCGGCAATACATATTCTGCGAAGTCGTGCATCACCGCATCATCAGGATTTTGTGATTGAATCGCTTCTCGTAGCAGCTTGAGTGTCAAAAGTTCGCGTTGGGCAGGAGCAAGAGTGCGATCGCTCTCCTCATCAAAGCCAAAATCGTCTTCTAGAAAATCAAAATTATTACTCATTAGATTCGTCATAACTAATTTCTAGAGAGTCAATATACTCTGTGATTTGTCTTGCGTAGAGGGGATAGATTGCCAAAACTTCTTGAATTACGGAAAAAATTCTATTGGGATCAAGATCTTCGTAGAGGTGAACTAACTCATCACGAAGGTTTTCAAACTCTGAGAGCGAGATCCCAAGTTCAGTCGTTAATAAGCCACACTGCCCTGAAGCCAGGAAAACCTCATTTCTCTTAGGTTTAGTCTGATGAACTCGCTTCAGTAAATATCGGTTTACATCAAGCGATGCTTGAATGATGAGTTGCAGCGTTCTCTCAACTGCAAGTTGCATCTCATAGCTGTTGAGATAGTCTTCTAAAGTGACAGTCTCAAAACGCTTGAGTGTGTTCAGATTTTTCATTAAACTTTTCAACTTGCGATTGATTGAAATGGGGTTGATGCTGCTCATACACCCCACTTTTGCAATTCGAGTTCCAGTTCTCCTCGTTCTTTGTGATAAATCTGCCTGAGTTCTGTTGTGGTTTTCAACGCTCTTCGACGAAAGGCTTCAAACTCTCCAGCCGTCTTTTCATAAACAACCTTTCCTTCAGCCGCGATCGTGTGAGTCAACACATCCGAAGCATTTTTCAGATCAATCCAATCGATTTCGTCGTCGCCTAAATCAAGAATGCGCTGAAGTACACCCCACGATCGATAGCAATTCCATCCTCTACCTGGTTCATACTGCTGGCGGAGTTCCTCATCAAACAGCAAGGCAAAATCCCAATCGCTGGATGGGAAATGATCGCCTCTAGCCCGTGAACCAAAGAGAATCAGCAGTTTCAGATAAGGGACTTGTTCTAAGATTTGTGGGATGGCTGACTGAATATCGGCGATCGATCGAGGCGGCATGGTTTAACGCTCCTTTTCTCGACTAGAGGGTAGTGGCAGTTCATGGGTTTTCAGCAGGACGAATTCTGACTCGACCCAATTCAGCCGTAATGATTGCCCCAGCACTAAGTTCATCTGTATAACGAGACAAAACTTGTAAACAGACCCGAGATTGCTGAGTTGTGATTAGATTCACCAATCGCAGAATTCCAGCATGAGGCAACCTACGTACAACTGTCATTTCACCAAAATCCTTATCCTGAGTGATGAGAATGCGACCCTCGCGATAAGCGATCGCTAAAATCTCCTCATCACCCGGATCGGATTCCCATTCGCCCACCCAGACCACATCGTAACTAGCATTTACTAAGGCATCACGAACGCCGTACCAGACACAAGAATCTAGCAGCAGCTTCATCCTCCTGTCTCCAGAACCAAGGGTTCAATCCGCTCATGGCTGACTAAACGACGTGCATAAATGAGGCAGGCTTGAATGTCTTCCCGCTCTAACCAGGGATAAGCTGCCAACAGCGTTTCCAGGGTATCGCCAGCGGCAAGCATTCCCAAAACGTGTTCAACGGCAAGACGGCGACCTCTAACAATCGGTTTACCTCCAAAAATCTGAGGATTAACAGTGATGCGTTCCAAAAGTTTTTGTTCGTTCATCATGAAGGATAGATCCAGTAGTTAAGACTACCGAAAACTAGCTTCACACTCTGCGTTTACTGGGAACTTAACCAGCCAGTGATTACTGAACAATTGCTGCCAGCATTTTTGGGGGTCGAGATTACCTACGTTTGGACTTAATGCCGCAAGCTAAAAAGAAAGCTAGATAGAACTGCAAGCAAAGAATATCCAGGCACATTGTGTAAAGCTAGTTCCTTGCACCCTCCACGGTATGAACCTTTAGGATAAGCTATCGTCAGACAACTGCCTTGCTTAGGAGTTGATAAGCAAACTCACTATGAGTTAAAGCAATTGTCTCAATGCGATAGCCTTCCTCACGCAAGCTGTGAATGACAGCACTAAATCGATGAGTGATACCGATCAGCTCCTTAGCAGAGTGCGGTTGTCCATCAGTAAGGATTTTCCGAATCTGATCTTTTTTGCTCATTGGGGTCTTGCTCCTTTAGTAAGGAATTACTACAAATCGAAGGTAACACCTGAAACAGTGTTGAGCAAGGGGTCGCTTAAGTTTAGACCTATTTAACGTTAAACAAGTCGAAACTTGATGGTGCATGGTAGCGTTATAAAGTGCGGAGGCTCTCGACTGCATAGCTTTAGGGAGGCTAAACCCCTTTCAGGGATTGAAACAAATACGTCTGCACTTAATGGCGTAAGCTGTTTTCCTCCGCACGATCTACCTAAAACCCTTTCAGGGATTGAAGCTAGGCGATCCATATTTCGCCTCCTTTACTTTTGAACTGGTACGCCAACGTATCCAACAGCAGCGCACTTTGCCCAAAAGCTATAGAGTACGGTGCCACAGCTTCATGAAAGCTGTAGTTATCGCTGATGGGGTAAATTTGAAAGTGCATCGGCAGCCGTAGCCGTTGCCGTACTTCACTGGTTGGACGGCGCAGCACATAACTCACCAAGGCTCGATCGCGCAGCTTTTGATTGATTTCCCCTGCCCAACGATTATCAGGTTGCCAGATCTCAACACCCTTCAACACCTGTACTTTCCAGGCATCGGCAACAGTTTCCAGTGTGCCAGGAAAGTGAAATTTCCAGTTCAGCCGTTCCTCTCGGTAAGCCTTGAGCTTCATGAAAGCAAGACAGTGAGCAAATCTGCCTTTGGGGATGGGTTGCTTATTGCGCTTGGCTGTGGCATCCAGCGATCGCAGAAACGCTTCCTTTGTCCACAGCTCAATTTCCAAATTTCCCAGAATTCCTGGTAGATCATAGGTTTTGTAGCGATTGGCTTCATGCGGTTCTGTTTCATCGTACAACCCACACTGCAACGGACTCGAACCCCTAAAGCTACAGGCATCCTCTACGATCGGGTTCCCGGTCTTCTGTCCAGAAAATTGCTTCCACTCATCTGCCCAGCCAAAAACCCTCCCAGCAACCGATTTCAAACTCGTATCAAAAACGGTTTCACAGGCAGATTGAAACTTTTCTCGACTACCCGCATACTGCTGTTGAATCGTTTTGTGGTTCAGATCAACGCACAATTTAAAGGATTGCACTGCACCCCAGCGTTTGTAATAACCTCGAAAATCATTAATTTGGCGATACTTGTCGTTGATAGCAGCATTGAGAAAGGGACGATCGTACACGGAGCCAGCTAGCAACGATGGCTCGTCACCTAAGAACAATCGCTCCATCAGAAAATTGGGCACCAGCGCGTAAGCAGTAAAGCCATTAAACTGAATCGATCGTCCATCGCGATCATAGCCATCATGCCGTCCTAAGCGCCCTAGCCGTTGAATGAAGTTGCCAGCATCAGAGGATTCAAAAATTAGGAAATTGATTTTGAAATCAACCCCAACGTCGATCGTGCTGGTGCCAAGAACTAAATCAGCCGAGAGCGATCGCTCCCGCTCCGTTTTACCCGAAAGCCCAGTATTTTCACTTACAGTTAACCCATGCGGTTTTAACAGTGCTTGAAAAAATAGGGTCAATCGTTTCACTGCCGCGATCGAATTGAGAATGATTGCGCCTTTACTCCCCGGATGCTGCTGGAATTGTTGCAGGATTAACTCCGCATTGTCCTTCAACCAAGTTTCAGACGCTTTCGAGACAGGCTCTAAGGGCACAAAACTCAAGTTAATTGCTCGTACAACCTGCCGCCACCCTTCAGCTTTAAGTTGTTCTTGCTGTTCAGGCGTTTCTGGAAAGTGGTATTTGTTGTGTTCCAGTGGGTCAATCACTTGACAGCGAAACCCTGCTTTCTGTAATCGCTGAATCAGTTGTTCATCTGGAGTTGCTGATAGGAATAGAAACTTTTTGCGCCGATTGGTTGCCCGAATGAGCAGCATTGTGTTGATTACACCCGCTACTTGAGGAGCAGCGTAGACATGAAATTCATCAAAAATCAACAAATCAAAGTTTTTATCAATGCGACTCCAAAGCTTATCAGGGCTGTCGCCTTTGTTACCCTTTATGATGTAAGCACTCCGATACAAGTAGTGCAAAATATCAGGGTTTGTCAGTAAAACTTCCCGCTGACTGGTGAGTGTTTCAATGGCTGCGCTCTTTCTCAATCCTTCATTCTCTGCATAAATTTCTAATTCTGCTCCACTCAAACGTGTCACTCGTGGGTCATTGGGTGGCTGAAAGTCTGCAATATACTTGCGAGTCTGCGTTTCCTGGTCACGGGCAAGTTCATTAGTTGGGTAAAGCGCGATCGCATTGCATTCTCCCTGAAGCACTTCTAGAAATGCCGCTAAGCTCTTGCCATCGCCCGTCATCGCCGTATTGAACACCACATCGACCACCGGATTGCGGAGTGCTTTGACAGTTTCTGCTTGATGCCAGGATAGCGTCCAACCTGGAGGCAACTTGATATCCTTAGGTAGTTCTAAGGCAGGGCTAGAGTAAACCGCTTTGAGTGTAATACTGAATGCCGTCATCGTTTTAAGGTGTACGTGACTGGTTGCGTTATCTCTATCATGGCAGCACAATAAACGAATGACAAGTACAAAGTGTACGTACAAATAAAGGAAGCAATGGGTCGTCGTGGTCAATCGGTGACGCTGTCAATTTCGGATAGTGACAAAGCGCAGTTAGAGCAAATTGCGATCGAGCATGGGATGACCTGGGGCGATCGCCCCAACATCTCGCGCCTGGTGGAAGCGATTGCGCGTCGGGAACTGTTGATCGGGCGCAATAACGATTGGTCAGACGATCGCATTTGTGCCCTCCAGCAAGCCATGCGGTCACTCACTGATACCGGACAACTTGAAGAAGCTCGGATGATCGCTCAACTGTTGCTGGAGCGCAGTGAGTTAATGCTGCCCTTACGCAGTGAGGTCGAGCGGCTACTGGCAACACCCATCCTTCCCTGGCGGCTAGAGCTTGACCAGTATATTTGTCGTCAGCAGCCGTTTCAGTTAACCTATCGTGATGCCGCCGATCGTCCCTGGACATTTACCATTCGTCACGCCAAAATCACCTTTCGGGAGAAGCGGCAATACCTGGAATGCTGGTGTGACGAAACGGAGGGCAATCAGGATTTGCCAGAGTTGCAGCACAATTGGAGTTTGCGGCTCGATCGCATCCCTGAGGTTGCCTTAGCCTCTGCGCGTGGTCAGTGGCGCTCTAGTTTAGACACCCTGGAAGCAGAGTTGCACATCCTGGGCGGGTTAGCCTTCGCCTATCAGCCCCGACCCGAAGATACGTTGAACGAATGGATGACTGAGCCACCCCATACCCGTCGAGTGGTGCGACGCATCTCCAATACCTTCTGGTTTTTCCGTGAAATTCTGCCCTATGGGGAGGATTGCGTCATTGTTGGAACAGAGAGCCTCCGCGCTCGCTTCATCACCAAATTGCGATCGCTCCATGCACGGTATGAGCCTTAAAAGGGCTGAGATGCAAGCAAGTAGGACATTTCCACATGAATAGGCGTTGACACTCATCCATGCGGGACGGTTTTAGCGCTGATGCCTTAATCCTGCATACAGGGCAAAAACTTCACTCTCCAAAGTTCTGGGAGGTTCCGATGCTTGCATCATTCATATAGCCGTAGCCATACTGGTGAGGACGGGGTGCAGGGGTAGAACCCC
>JBGTJW010000492.1:0-4010 GCA_041744955.1 Stenomitos sp.
CTCCAATACACTGATCAGCATTTCTTAAAATAGTCGCTGAAAGAGGTCGTATTACCGAACCTTAACCGTCCCTACCGCATGGCTGCAAAGGCTTTTTCCCTTACATAGGCTTCAGCGATGCGTTTAGCAGCGGTGGCGAAGCATCAGACTTCAGGCTGGCTTAACTGCTTTTTCATCTTGATGTGGGGAATGTCTGCTTCGATGAAGATACTACCGTCTGGCTCAAAGCCGAGGTGCTGGTAGAAGCCCTGTACGGTTGTCTGTGCGTGGATGTGGGCTTCTGCCATCTTTGCCTGAGTCAGCAATGCCAGCGCTTCGACCATGATGCTTTTGCCAATGCCCAGCCCTCGTGCTGCTTTTAACACCGCAACCCGTTCAATTTTGGCAGTTTGGGCATCAAGCGTACGGATTCTTGCGGTGCCGATCGGCTGACCATCCAACGATGCCAACAGGTGCGTGGCAGTGTCGTCCTTGCCGTCAAATTCCAGATCAGCCGCAACTCCCTGCTCGACCTGAAAAACAAGCGATCGAATCTGCTGGATGGCAGGGAAGTCGATCGAGAAGTTTGCAACTTTGATCACCAAATTGTTCATAATGACTGCTACCAGCGATCGCCGTTGCTCCTTACGTGAGCAGGCGTGGAAAAGTATTGGCAATGTCTAGCAGCGAGTATAGCGGCTAGGCAATCGTGCCGGCTCCACAGCAGCGGATAAGCGATCATCATCAATCAGTGGGAATACTGGCAGCAGGCTTCTATCGCTTTAGAGGCTCATCGGGTTTAGTAGTTGCAGCCTACACTTCCATCAGGGAATAGCATTACACGAGGAGAGAACATTGGTAGAAGAACGTGCCTTTTGGTTTGCCTGGTCACAGATGAATGGCGTTGGTCCAGTTCTGCTCAGGCGATTGCAGAAGCACTTTGGTTCCTTAACAACGGCATGGGACGCAGACGCAACTGCACTGATTGACGTGGAAGGAGTTGGCGCTCAGACGGCCGAGACGATCGTGGCAGACCGCAAGGAACTCGATCCAGCAGCGCTGCTTCACCAGCATGAACGCGAGAACCCCAACTTTTGGACCCCTGCCGATGCTGACTATCCCCGTCTGTTGCTAGAAACACCTGACCCGCCTGCGCTTCTGTACTATCAGGGCAAGGTGGATCTGCTGGAGAACCAGGGCACAACGCCGATGGTGGCGATCGTTGGCACCCGCGATCCGTCTGACTACGGTAGACGCTGGACTCGTCGCCTGACCACCACACTGGCACAAAGCGGCTTTAGTGTCGTTTCTGGTCTGGCAGAAGGCATTGATACAGAAGTCCACCGAAGCTGTATTAGCCTGCATGGACGGACTCTAGCCGTGCTGGGTACTGGGGTTGATGTCGTCTACCCCTGGTCAAACCGTGACTTGCACCAGGAGGTAATGCAGCACGGATTGCTGTTGAGCGAGTATCCAGCAGGGACACAGCCTGATCGCACCCACTTTCCACGCCGCAACCGCATCATTGCAGGACTTAGCCGCGCCACGATCGTCATGGAAGCGCCCTTGCGATCGGGTGCGTTGATTACGGCACACGTTGCTAATGATTATGGGCGCGATGTGTATGTGCTGCCTGGTAGCCTGGATAACCCCAAGGCGATCGGTTGTCTTCACCTCCTTAACAAAGGTGCTCAGGTCATTCTCAGCGAAGCACATATGCTCGAAATGCTGGGCACTCTACCACCACTCGTACCACCCACAACAGCCCATCAAACCGCTATTCCCTTAGACCTGGCACCTGACCTCGAAAAAGTCCTACAAATCCTCACCAACTTCCCGCAGGACGGCGGCATTGACTCTTTGCCGTTCGATTTGATTGTGCAGCAGTCAGCGCTCCAGGCAGGTTCGGTCTCTAGTGCGTTGCTTCAGCTTGAACTCATGGGCTTGGTCGCTCAACAGCCTGGAATGCGCTATCAACGTCAGTAATTTTGTACTATAACTACCCAGTAAGGTTTGACAGCTTCTTCGCAAAATGCGAAGATTGTCTTGTCTCAAGAGTAACGTTAAGGAAATTGCAGCCATGCACAAAATAGTCTCAAATCAAGCAAGACTTTATGCGAGTAATAACCGAATCCAGGCTCGTAACGTTTTGGGAGATGCATCCTGATGCCGAAACGAGCTTGCGGTTATGGCGTAAGCGTACGCGCTTAGCGCGATGGCAAAACTTTGTCGAATTGCGCCAAGACATTGCATCGGCTGATCAAGTTAGTAAGTTGACTGTTTTTAACATTGGCGGCAACAAATATCGGCTTATTGCCCGTGTCGATTACAACCGCCAAATCATTTATATCCGAACAATTCTTACCCATGCAGAATACAGCAGGGGAGACTGGAAAAGCGATTCGTGGCTTAAAGAGTAGCGGTTCTTACATTGAGCTATTGAACGCCTTTCCGCCCCGACCCATTCATTCAGAAGCAGAATTCCTTGCGACTCAAAACGTCATTGATTCGCTCATCGATCGCGGTGAGCTAACACCCGATGAAGAAGACTATCTTGATCTTCTAGGCACGCTTGTTCACGAATATGAAGAGCAGCACATTCACATCCCCGAGCTGTATGGCGTAGAACTTTTAAAGGCACTCATTGCTGAATCTAATTTGCGTCAGAAAGATTTGGTGCCAATTTTTAAAACAGAGTCGATCGTCTCTGAAGTGTTGAAGGGTCAACGAAAGTTAACGGCAACTCACATTCAAAAACTCGCTGCTTTCTTTCACCTTTCTCCAGCAGCTTTTTTCGAGTCCTAACGGTTGCCAGCGATGGCAGAAAGCGTGGTGATACAACTGGTCTAGGTAGGCGAAAACCCGGTGAGGGCTTGTGTGGCAAGATCCCAAAAGATGGCTGATTGGTCTTGTGCTTGAAGTACAAGCTGTGGGCTTGACTGCACTTCACCGATCGCCTCGCACACTAGATGACGCTGATGGAACTGCGATCGCACTGCTTCTACTTTGTCTAGGCAGACGCTCAACAAGAAGCCATAGCTAGGAAAGCACAGCAGCCATTGTTCGAGCATCAATGCTGGCGGACAAGGAACGGCATCCAGATCCAGTACTGCGCCGCACTTTGAGGTTTCTAGCAGCATCAGCAAGGAGCCGACAATACCGCCCATGCTGACATCTTTGCCTGCCTTACAAACCCCTGTTTCTGCCAGGTGCGGCAAGATAGCTAAATCGTCACGCAATTGGATGGGATCTGCCGTTGTGGCGGCATTCCAAAAGGGATGCTTGGGGTGGGGCGTACCGCGAAAGTCGGTTGCCAATAACAGTCGATCGCCCGGTTGTGCGTCAAAGCTGGTGATGAGTTGGTTTGCTCGTCCCAGAATGGCAACCGAGAGCGCATTGTAAGGACTATGCCCGTTCGTATGTCCACCGACGATCGGCACGTTGTAGGCGGCGGCGGCGGCGCGCATACCGTCTAGAAGCGGTTCACTAAGGGCTGTTGTCTGGCTCCAGATTGTGTCAACGACCGCGATCGGGCGACCACCCATCGCATAAATGTCGCTGACGTTAACCATCACAGCACACCAGCCTGCAAACCAGGGTTCTGTATCCACCAGTAGCGGCAGCATACCCTCTGCGGCTAAGAGCAGATAGCCAGAGCCGTCGGGGATGGCAGCGCAATCATCGCCGAGGAGCGTTACAGGTGAGGAGTGAGGGGTGAGGGGTGAGGGGTGAGGGATGAGGGGTGAAGAGTGGGGAGTGAAGAGTGGGGAGTGAAGAGTGGGGAACGCTGAGGTTGATTGCTGACTGCTTTGATCAGATTGCCTGCTCTGCTCCCTCATTCCCAACAGCCGTGCTGCTACCTGGATATCCTGCTTATGCAAGATGCCCAGCGATCGCTGTAAGTGTGTAACGAGGTCTGCCAGTATCAAGAGGCTTCCCTGGTAAAACTAGAGAGGTCTGGACGCTGTTCGGTGCTGGGGGGATAGTGGTTCAAATCGGCTTCCATCAAATGATGGGGCAGTCCGTGAATG
>JBGTJW010000493.1:0-20484 GCA_041744955.1 Stenomitos sp.
GCTGTATGACGCAGCCTTTGATCTGTGGCTAGAGAGCGGTCATTATGCCAGTAGACCACCTGGCGAGTTGCATGGACCCTTTAAAACAGACATTGGCTGTCTTGTGCTGGAAATCTCCTTTCCCAACCGCACTGAGGCAGCGATCGCTTCGTAGACGCTACCAAGTTGACGCTTTAGTAATTTTCCAGGCAGATTCAGCCCTGTTTTTGCCCTGTCAGCGCATCGCTAATTAGTCAGCGTTGAAGATAGACTTCCTGCTATGCTGCTCAGGCTCCATCAGATAGCCTTCTTTCAGCTCGTTGCTTACGCCGCCGTAAATTTCATTGCTACACCATTGATACAATAGCGTTTGCCTGTTGGTTGGGGTCCATCATCAAAGACATGACCGAGATGACCACCACAGCGATGGCAATGCACTTCTATACGAGACATGAAGAAGGATGTGTCGGTTTTTGTGCCAATGGCACCTGCGATCGGGGCATAAAAGCTAGGCCAGCCAGTGCCACTCTCAAATTTAGTGTCTGATGGAAACAGTGGTAATTCGCACCCGGCACACACAAAGATGCCCTTGCCATGTTCCTGATTCAGAGAACTGCTGCCTGGTAATTCTGTCCCATGTTGCCGCAACACCCGGAATTGCTCTGGCGTTAAGATGCTGCGCCACTCCTGTTCTGTTTTCATCAGCGTAAAACCAGCGCTTGTAGTTTTAGTCGTGGCGATCGCCCCGTCTTCGCTTACCTGTCCTAGTAAAGAGCGTGATAGCCAAACGGTGCTGAGCGCCGCTGTACCTGCCCAGAGAAAATGCCGTTTTTTCATGTTCGTGTTTAATCATTGCTTGATCACTGGCTCCAGCCCTCAAAGACCGATTCCTAAGAGGTGTAGTCTGGCTAGAGCCTCATCATGCGTGCATGAGCTGAAGGGGTGATGAGCGATCGCTTGGAGGAAGCTAAGAAATCTGTTATGTCGCTTAGAGGAGCCGTAGGCAGGGGGATCGTAAATTTGTAGCGTGTAAAAAGGGAATTGGTCTTACTGGAAGCAATTGAACGCACGATCGCCCTGCTCCGCGACACACTCCCAAGACCGATCGCCTTAAAACGTGCCTCGTTAGAATCAGGGCGCATTGCGTTTGACTAGAGCGAGATAGCCTTCCAGCAACAGACTAATCGCTCAGACTACGACCTTTGACTACGGCTAGAATCGCCTCTGTTGGCACCTGACCATCGGTATAGTAGCCAGCGGCTTTCTTCGCCTCCATTTCAACCTGGGCATCGGCTGGAATCAGGTCATCTGGAATGGGGACGCGCTCAACGACCGTAATCCCAGATTGAGTAATGGCGTTGTACTTCATGTTGCTCATGGAGATCAGGCGATCGATACGGGTGATGCCCAGCCAATGCAGCACATCGGGCATGAGTTCCTGAAAGCGCATATCCTGAACGCCTGCCACACACTCTGTACGGGCAAAGTAGGCATCGGCGCGATCGCCGCCTTCCTGACGTTTACGAGCGTTATAGACCAAAAACTTAGTCACCTCGCCTAACGCTCGACCTTCTTTACGGAAATAGACAATCACGCCTGCGCCACCTGCCTGTGCAGTTTGTACACACGCTTCAATGCCATGTACTAAATAGGGGCGACAGGTGCAAATATCTGACCCAAACACATCCGATCCATTGCACTCGTCATGGACACGCACCGCAAGCTGACGATCGGGATCGGCAATCGCCGCCACATCGCCCACGATATAAACGGTCATCCCCCCGATCGGCGGTAGAAAAACGCGCAAATCAGGGCGTGTCACCAACTCAGGAAACATCCCGCCTGTTTGCTCAAAAAGCGCTCGTCTCAGCACCGCTTCGCCCACACCCAGTCGTTTGGCTAATCCCGGCAGATACCAGACCGGCTCGATCGCTGCCTTCGTCACGACCAGATCGCCGTTTGCTTTCATGATGGTGCCATCAACTTTGAGGCGACCCTTTGCTGCCGCGTCCTGAAGTTCAGGCATATTAATATGCGCTTTGGTGATGGCGATCGTCGGGCGAATGTCATAGCCCTGCTCGTATAACGGCTTGTAGACCTCTCCCACTAGCGCCCCAAAGGGGTCAAGCGCAACAATCTTTTCTGGGTCAGCCCAGGCGGGGTGCGGTCCCAGGAGTGCTGCTGGAGAGGTGTTGGTCAGGTCTGCTCGATGGTCAGATTGCAACTGCCCGCTTGCAACTGCCAACGCTCGATAAATGCCATACGCGCCAGCGTGACTGCCAATGACATTACGCTGGGCTGAATTCGTCAGGGTGCCGACGATGGCTCCACGCACCTGTGAGTCGGCTTCACCCCATTGAATCGCGATCGGTTTGGGCCCAAAACTGGCAGGATGGGAAGTCAGTACAATATGCTTTGCTTGAGACCCGTTTTTTTCACTTGACGCTGCTTTTTCGCTCGACATAGGGCACCCAGTAAGGAAATAGAGTAGAAGCAACACGGACGCACATCTAGCAGTCCTTCACGCTTGGAGTCTACCGATCGCGTCACTTAACACTACTGGTATAAAGCCCAAAACCAAACAACCGCACCTGTCTGGTCTGTAATCTTCATAACGAGTAGAGCTTCTGATTCTACCAACAGGATCTTTGCTGAGAGAGTGCCTCAGGCAGCAGAAGTGTATGGTTTAGGGGATATGCAGATCCCCGACTTCTGCAAGGTACTGGGCTGTCACCGCTGAGTTTTAGTCAGAAGTCGGGGATCTTTTCGGTCGTCCTCTAGTTAAAAACTCTAAGCTCAAGGCTCAAAAGCAGCGTTTCACCGTTTTGCCTTTAGCCCTCATTCTTTACACATTCCTTCCTCAGCACCTCAATAATTTGGAGGTTTGCTTTAGGGAAGGGATATTGGTCAAGTTCTGCTAGAGCGACCCAACGCACTTCGTCACACTCGATCGCCTGTGGCTCACCGCTGACGTGGCGGCAATGGTGGACATTAAGCGTCACTCTAAAATGACTGTAAGCGTGATCAACCACGATCAGGCGATCGCCCACGGCTATTTCAATCCCTAATTCCTCGTGAATCTCACGCTGGATGCAGGCTTCAATGGTTTCACCAGATTCAACTTTACCACCCGGAAACTCCCACAAGCCGCCCAGCAAACCTTCCTGGCGACGACGATCGATTAAAATTTGTCCCTGATCATTCCAGATCACCGCCACACCAATCACTTTGTGCGGTACGGGCACACGGGTTTCAGACATAGGCAGTTCCGTTTGAATGCCTTGATTGTAAGCCTGACAGTGCTCCTTCCACGGACAGTTTGCACACAATGGCTGCTGTGGCGTACAAACTGTTGCGCCCAAGTCCATGATTGCTTGATTGAAGTCACGGGGAACGGTTGGATCAACCAGCATTTCGGAACAATGCCAAAGTTGCGCGATCGCCCGCTTGGGTGGAACGGGTAATGCTAGGAGCCGCGTCAGCACTCGTTTCACATTGCCGTCCAGAATGGCGATCGGCTGATTGAACGCTGCACTCAGAATGCCACCCGCCGTCGTGCGCCCAATGCCAGGTAACTGCATGACGGTGGCAAAATCACTAGGGAAAACGCCATCATGCTTCTGCACAACGTCTTGAGCGGCACGATGCAAGTTACGAACACGAGCGTAGTAGCCTAGTCCTTCCCAGGCTTTCAGCACCTGCTGTTGCTCTGCGATCGCCAACGCCTGCACCGTTGGAAAAAGCGTGAGCCAACGCTCGTAATAGGGCAACACTGTTTTGACCTGTGTCTGCTGAAGCATGATCTCCGACACCCAAATGGCATAGGGATCGCGAGTCTGTCGCCACGGCAACGTTCGCCCAGACTGTCTATACCAGGTCAGAAGCGCCTGCCGTAAGCGAAGAATCACAGCGCTCGAAAGACGATCACAATCATCCGTCGAGCCTGATATATCCTGATTTTGTTGATGAGAAACGATCAACTTCGGGCGTGTCACTCTGTCATGGCAGCATCAGTTTCAGTGGCAACAAGGGAAGACTCAAACGCCATGCGCTGCTCGGCGTTGTGGAGAAAATAGCCACTCATCATGGCAGACGCAAGCAAACGACCCAAGTCTTCACGGCTCGTTGTCACTGTAACGTCAAAGCCTTCGGGTGGCAGTGCGCCCAAAAGCCCAATAATGTTTCGCTCCATCACATGAAAGACATCAGAGGAAGCCGGACGAGAAAGGCGAGCGATCGTTTCTGGGCTTAACGACTGCACATAGTTCAGAAACTGGTTGGCTGGCTCAGACTCACCGCCCAAAAATTCTGGCAATCGATTCGATGTGTTATTCACTGAGAAACCTCGATCTACTGTCGGCTTGTATAAATAAATGTATCAATGCTCCAGGCAAAGTTGCAGTGTGTAGAACCGAACCTGGGGTTGGGTAATGAACGCACGTAGGTGGGCTAGTGCAGTAAGCTTAGGCGAGTTTTAGAGGAGTAGGGAGTGGGGAGTGGGGAGTGGAAGGGTGAAGAGTGAAGGGGTGAAGGGGTGAACAACTAATGTACATGGTTAAAGACGACCCTGGTAAGCGCTCTTAGTTCCAGCGTAGCAGTACGGCAATGTGGAGACGGTGGTCGATGACGGTTGCAAAAATCATTAATGGGAATCAGAGGTGTTGATCATGACTGCTAAACCACTTAGCCCAGAGGATGCGGCTGCGATCGCGTATCTTCGTTCTCCCATCGCCATTCGGGAGCGGTGTGGGCAACTATTCGATCTGGCGTGTTCTGACAAGCTGCAATACTTTCGTTGCGACCTGAGCCAGCTTGAGCGAGTGGCTGACTATGTGCTTCAGGTGACTCGCGAGAGCTATCCCGACTTGAACATTCCGTTTCACAGCCGTTGGCGACATTTTGAAGTCGGTCAGCAGGATCGCCTCACGGCTCTGGAGGCTCTAGCACCGTTGGCAAAAGCGAAGGCAAAATTTGATCTGGCGATCGTTAGCGTGTTGCTTGATGCGGGTGCAGGCGATCGCTGGCAGTATACGGAACCCGGCACAGGAACGGTTTGGCGACGATCGGAAGGTTTGGCAATCGCCAGCTTACACGCATTCTGTCAGGGCATTTTTTCAAGCGATCCTCAACTGCCGTTGCAGGCAGACGCGATCAGGCTGCAAAACCTGACTGAGGAAGCCTTGAGCCAAGCCTTTCAGGTGAGCCAGGACAATCCCCTTGTCGGAGTGTCGGGACGGTTGGCATTGCTGCAACGACTGGGAAGCGTCATCCAGCAGCAGCCCACGTTGTTTGGTTCTCAGCCTGCCCGTCCCGGAGCACTGGTTGCCTATCTGCGCGATCGTGCCCAGGCTGGCGATCGTGCCTACACTAGACAGGTTCACAACGGACAGCTAGAGGCAAGTACAGTTCTAAGCACTGTTTTAGAAGGCTTTGGCGCTATCTGGGCGGGACGACTCACGCTGGCAGAGGTGAATCTCGGTGATGTTTGGGTTCACTCCGCCCTCGCCCCCACTCCCGACTCCCGACTCCCGACTCCCCACTCTTTCCTTCCCACCCTTATCCCCTTCCACAAGCTCTCTCAATGGCTCACCTATTCCCTGTTAGAACCCCTTCAAGAACTTGGGTTGACTATTACTGGGCTAGATGCTCTCACAGGCTTGCCAGAATATCGCAATGGTGGCTTATGTGTCGATCTGGGCTTGCTGCAAATCAAAGATCCGATCGTCTTGCAACGGGCGCATTCACCCGGTTCAGAGGCGATCGTCGAGTGGCGTGCGTTGACAGTCATTTTGCTCGATCGTCTTGCAGAGACCATCCGACAGAGGCTCAATCTGTCTACAACTGACCTACCGTTAGTCAAGATTCTTCAAGGCGGCACCTGGACGGCTGGACGACGGATTGCCGCCACCTTGCGACCCAACGGCAGTCCACCGATCCAGATCGAGAGTGACGGCACTGTTTTTTAAGGCTCACGTCTAAGGCACATTAGACGTAAATCACCTAAGACGTAATCATGACGGGTTCTTGGTAGAGCAGCGCTGTGAAGGTGACGGTTGATCCCAAGCCTTCGCCCATGCTGTAAAAACCAACGGTGCCACCCATCGCTTCGACCAGTTTCTGAGAAATCGCTAGCCCCAACCCTGTGCCGCCATACTGTCGTGTACGAGAACCGTCAATCTGACTAAACGACTGAAAGAGCCGATCTTGTTTATCAAGAGAAACGCCAATGCCTGTATCTGCAACGCGCACCTTCACCATGCCGGGTAGATCGTGGGTCAAAAAGGTCGTTTTTTTCTTGATGACTTCAATTCCGATCGTCACCCCGCCTTCGTGCGTGAATTTAATCGCATTGCCAACGAGATTAAACATCACCTGCTTGAGCCGCAAGTAGTCACCAAACAGAATGATCTCGTCATCAGTCGGCGGCTTTTGGATCTCAAAACTGAGTCGCTTCTGATGCATTTGGCTATTGGCAAAGCGGCGAACATCATCCAATAGCTCGTTCAGGTTCACCGGGTTCAGCTCGATTTGCAGCGTGCCTGCCTCGATCTTGGCAATATCCAACACGTCCGTAATAATTTCAAGGAGGTGCAGGGCAGACCCATACGCTTCTCGGATGAATTCGTCTTTTTCGGCGGGGTCATCCGCCATGCCATCCAAAATGAGCTTGAGAAAGCCAATCATCCCGTTGAGAGGGGTGCGTAACTCGTGAGAGGTGTTGGCAAGAAACTCGCTCTTTAAGCGAGACGCTGCTTCAGCCTGTTGCTTGGCTTCTTCCAGTTCATGATGCTTTTGCAGCAGACGGCTGTTTGCTTGCTTTAAGTCTGCGGTCAGCGCATTACTAGCAGAAAAGAGAGATGCATGGGCGATCGCCGTACCAACCTGGTCTGCCACTTCCTGCATTAGCTCCAGTTCGGCTTCTGTCCACAAGCGGACGTAATCGCACTGGTGCAGCACAATCAGTCCGTTAGGTTGGTCTTGATAGCACGTTGCTACAACCAGTGTCGATTGTTGTTGCAAGTCTGTAGCAGCGATCGGTAGAGCGGTATTGCCTTTAACCGCAATCGGTTTGAGCGAGACGATCGACGCTGCCAGTAAGGGATGATCAGCCACCCCAAACTCCATCGCCAGCATCGAAGGAATTGACTCCTGGCAGTACTCCGCTATCACCGTAATGTGGGGCTTCAGACGCTCGTAGGGCCCAACCAAACAACGACTAACGCTCAGTGCTCTGCCTAAGCCCTGCACCGTCTGCTGCCAAATAGTGGGTAAATCGAGCGTCCGACGAACGTTCCAGGCAATCTGGGTCAACAGCCGCTGGTAGCGATCGGAGCTTAATGAGGTAAGCGAATAACTGTCTCCAGGGATCAGTGGTTCTGCTAGCTCTGGCATGACACTAGACTCTGTTGGCAACAGCGATCGCCCAGCAACAACGACTACTGTTGGCGATCGACCTGGCACCAAAACAGGACTCATCACCAAATCAAACAGCAGCGTCTGTTCACCACAGCGGAAGTAGCAGCAAAAATGCTCTGCGACACGGTAGTTTAAAACGCGCTGAAGTCGTTCCAGGTAAGGCGCTAATTCAATCGGACTAAAGCTAGCATCAGGACGGCTTCCCAGCAATTGCTCTGGCTCAAGACCATAGTCGCCCGCCCGCTGCCAAACAAAGGAAAGATAATTTCCTGCTGCGTCCTGAAGGAACATCAACTCATCCATTGTCCCTGTTGGCTGATCACTGACTGGGATGAGCGCCAAACCTGCTGACAGGGGACGTTGAAATTCTGTAGGGGTAGTCATCAGAGTCAGAATGGGAATGAGTTGATGTGCGAGGCGCGCAGGGTAGATGCAGTCAGAGGCTTTGAAGCTAAACCGATCAAACAAACAACTTCAGGCGTTTGCCAACAATCCCGTTACTAATAAGACTTGGAACCAGACAACAGCGTTCAACAGCGTTCAACAGAGATAAAACGTTGGTACTCAGTATCAGCGATTGCGAGCAGCACTAATCGTTCCACTCGCCCCGGGGCGGTACAGGCGGGTTGCGCTTCAACGTCCGAGCCAGTTCATCCTCCCGACCACCCTGGTTTCTGAGCCACTGCCGGATTGCTACTTCAATCACTTTGCTTGGATCGTTGGTCAAATGCTTAAGTTGATCGAGCAAGTCAGGGTCAAGCTGGACGGAAACCGCCACCTTTTCAGCCGATGGATGGGAATGGACAGCAGGCTCGTTCATAAGGGGAAACCGGAGGATTCTGTAGAAAAAACGCAAATTAAAGTATGGATTATATCCATCTTGCCTAGCCTACTACCTAAGGAAAGCGATGAGCAATTCCCAGAAGGCAATTAACATTGCTATACCCTGCAAAACTTTATCGCTTCTTTATAAATTCTACTGACCTGTGGCTGAGGGCGCATCAGAAGCTTCAACAGAATAGCCCTGTGCCATGCTGCCAGCAAGAAAGCATTACAATACATTAAGTAGAAAGGACTGGAACGCCGCTTGTATGTGCGATTCTTGGGTGTACGATCGTGCATCAGTAAGCTAGAGTCTAAGATCCGAAGCCCAAGCCGTGACGATTTAATTCTACTGTCTTCTTTTTGTCTATTTTCCGTCTCAGCTTAGCGACCGTCTTACCCAACTACAGTGGAAGTGCATGACCGACGCACCTGTCTCTCATATTCGTAATTTTTCCATCATTGCCCACATCGACCACGGCAAATCCACCCTGGCAGATCGGTTGCTGCAAGACACGGGCACCGTTCAGGCGCGAGAAATGAAAGAACAGTTTCTCGACAACATGGAGCTGGAGCGAGAGCGGGGCATTACGATTAAGCTGCAAGCCGCACGGATGAACTATACAGCCCGTGACGGACAGCACTATGTTTTAAACTTGATTGACACACCAGGGCACGTTGATTTCTCCTATGAGGTGTCGCGATCGCTGGCTGCCTGTGAAGGCGCTCTGCTGGTAGTGGATGCGTCTCAAGGTGTCGAAGCGCAAACGCTGGCAAACGTGTATTTGGCACTGGAACACAACCTGGAAATCATCCCGGTCTTGAACAAAATTGACCTTCCCGGTGCAGAGCCGGATCGCGTCAAGCAAGAAATTGAAGAAATCATCGGGCTGGACTGTACCAACGCGATTCAGGCATCGGCTAAAGAAGGGATCGGCATTGAGGACATTCTCGAAGCGATCGTCCGGCAAGTGCCACCACCGCAAGACACCGTGCACGAACCCCTCCGGGCGCTCATTTTTGATAGCTACTACGATCCTTACCGGGGCGTGATCGTTTACTTCCGAGTGATGGATGGGTCACTGAAGAAGGGCGATCGTGTCCGGCTGATGATCTCTGGCAAAGAGTATGCAGTCGATGAACTAGGTGTGCTCTCTCCCACTCAAGTGCAGGTTGACCAGCTCCACGCAGGCGAAGTAGGTTACTTAGCTGCCTCCATTAGAGCCGTAGAGGATGCCCGTGTGGGTGACACCATTACATTAGCCGCGGCTCCCGCTAAACAACCGTTGCCTGGTTATGTCGAAGCCAAGCCGATGGTCTTCTGCGGGATGTTTCCGATTGATGCCGACCAGTTTGAAGACCTGCGCGAAGCCTTAGAAAAGCTCAAGCTGAGTGATGCAGCCCTGTACTACGAGCCTGAAACCTCTAGCGCGATGGGTTTTGGCTTCCGCTGTGGCTTTTTGGGCTTGCTGCACATGGAAATCGTTCAGGAGCGGCTAGAACGAGAATACAATCTGGATTTAATTACCACTGCACCGTCGGTTGTCTATCGTGTGACGACACTTAAAGGCGAAGTGCTAGAAATCGACAACCCTAGCCGACTGCCAGATCCTCAGTTGCGCGAAAAAATCGAAGAGCCGTATGTCCAGGTAGACATGATTACCCCAGAGGCATACGTTGGCACCTTGATGGAGCTAAGTCAAGGGCGGCGAGGGGTTTTCAAAGATATGAAGTACCTCACGCCGGGACGCACCACGCTGATCTACGAGTTGCCGCTGGCGGAAGTCGCAACTGACTTTTTTGACCAAATGAAGTCACGATCGCGCGGTTATGCCAGCATGGAGTACCACTTGATTGACTATCGAGAGAACCCGCTTGTCAAGCTGGACATTATGATTAACGGCGATCCGGTTGATCCCTTAGCCAGCATTGTGCATCGCGACAAGGCCTATGGCGTGGGTCGTGCCCTCACCGAAAAGCTGAAGGAACTCATCCCGCGTCACCAGTTCAAAATTCCCATTCAAGCCGCGATCGGCAGCAAAATTGTTGCGAGTGAACATATTCCGGCGCTGCGGAAGGATGTACTGGCTAAATGCTATGGCGGTGACATTTCTCGTAAGAAGAAACTGCTTCAGAAACAGGCAAAAGGTAAAAAGCGGATGAAGTCGATCGGCACGGTTGATGTACCTCAAGAAGCCTTTATGGCAGTGCTGCGATTGGAAAAATGATGGCGATCGTGCAACTCGGCTTTAAAGATTTCATGAATTCTTAGGATTAACGACTGTGTTTGTACGGATTCGCCCGTTAACCTTGGGAGAAAGAATTAACTTGCAGAATCCCTATATCCTTCCTAAGTAACTATGAGAATTCTGGTAACGGGCGGTGCTGGCTTTATCGGTTCGCACCTGATCGATCGGTTGATGCTTCAAGGTCACGAAGTCGTATGCCTCGATAATTTCTATACAGGTCACAAGCGTAATTTGCTGAAGTGGTTTAATCATCCCTATTTTGAGCTGATTCGCCACGATATCACAGAGCCAATCCGCTTAGAAGTAGACCAGATTTACCATCTTGCCTGCCCCGCGTCACCCGTGCATTACCAGTTCAACCCAGTTAAAACGATTAAGACCAATGTCATTGGCACGCTAAATATGCTGGGCTTGGCAAAGCGTGTCAAAGCAAGGTTTTTGCTCGCTTCCACCTCTGAAGTTTACGGCGACCCCGAAGTGCATCCCCAGACCGAAGACTACCGGGGTAACGTGAACACGATCGGCATTCGGAGCTGCTATGACGAAGGCAAGCGGGTTGCTGAAACCCTTGCCTTTGACTATCATCGCCAGAACGGGGTTGAAATTCGGGTCGCACGCATTTTTAATACCTACGGTCCGCGAATGCTAGAGAATGATGGGCGCGTCGTCAGCAACTTTATTGTGCAGGCGCTAAGAGGCACGCCCTTAACTCTCTATGGTGATGGCTCTCAGACCCGGAGTTTTTGCTACGTCGCTGATTTAGTAGAAGGCTTAATCCGTCTGATGAATGGTGAACAGAAGGGACCCATTAACCTGGGCAATCCAGACGAGTACACGATCCTCCAGTTGGCTCAGGCGATTCAACAGAAAATCAACCCGTCAGCCGAGATTCGCTTTGAACCCCTGCCTCAAGACGATCCTCGCCGTCGCAAGCCTGACATTACCAGAGCAAACGAATGGCTTGGCTGGCAGCCCACAGTGCCTTTACAGCAGGGGCTTGACTACACGATCGACGATTTTCGGGCTCGCATGATCGATCCAGATGCTCAATACGAGGGTGCTTCTCATGAAAGCGATACCCTTCGCGATCGCGTGACGACGCTTTAGTTTTAAGTTTTAACTGTTGTCTGCTGCCATCAGTCCCAGCGCTGAGCAGACTAATATCTAACAGTTGTCATCAACGGGTCTGACCCTATCCTCTACGTTGGTTACATTGCCGACGTATTGTTTCTTGCTCATTGCTCATATTCCTTGAGGATTTTTCTATGCGTGTTTGTGTCATTGGTACAGGCTACGTTGGTTTAGTCACTGGAGCCTGCCTCGCTCATGTCGGTCATCACGTCATCTGCGTTGATAACAACGAAGAGAAAGTGAAATTGATGCAAAGTGGTCAGTCGCCCATCTTTGAACCAGGGCTGTCAGACATCATCAAAGCGGCGATTCAGTCAGAAAAGATTGAGTTCACCACCGACTTGGCAGCGGGTGTGGCACATGGACAAATCTTGTTCATTGCAGTTGGTACGCCTGCCTTACCCAATGGTGAAAGCGACACACGCTATGTTGAAGCCGTTGCACGGGGCATTGGTTCTCATCTCAGCAGTGACTATAAGGTGATTGTGAACAAATCAACGGTGCCGATCGGCTCTGGCGATTGGGTCAGAATGCTGATTATGGAAGGTTTCGCCGAGCAGCGAGCGACATTGAATGCAGCTGTGCTGACTGGTGCTGGCGCTACAGAAGATCTAGTAACACGTAAGGTGCTGTCGCCAGACCCATCTTTTGATGTCGTAAGCAACCCTGAGTTCCTGCGAGAAGGATGTGCGGTTGACGATACATTCAACCCCGATCGCATTGTGCTGGGTAGCACCAGTGCGAAGGCGATCGCGCTGATGCAAGAGCTATATGCTCCCATTGTCAGCCGTGAGTATGCGATCGACAAAACTCTGCCCCCTGTGCCGGTTGTTGAGACCGACCTCAGCTCGGCAGAAATGATTAAGTACGCAGCCAATGCGTTTCTGGCAACTAAGATTAGCTTCATTAACGAAGTGGCTAACATCTGTGAGCGCGTTGGTGCCGATGTGGTTGAAGTCGCTAAAGGCATTGGCTTAGACTCTCGCGTGGGCAACAAGTTTTTGCAAGCTGGTATTGGCTGGGGTGGTTCCTGTTTCCCCAAAGACGTTTCTGCTCTCATCCATACAGCGGATGACTATGGCTACGAAGCACACCTGCTCAAAGCTGCCGTCAGCGTCAACCAGCAACAGCGCATTATCGCGATCGAAAAACTCCAGCAAGTGCTGAAAATCCTCAAAGGTAAAACGGTTGGGCTGCTGGGTCTCACCTTCAAGCCTGACACCGATGACCTACGGGATGCACCTGCGCTCAATATCATTGAGCAGCTTGCTCGCCTAGGAACCAAAGTAAAAGCATACGACCCAATCATCTCGCAAACCGGAATGCGGCACGGTCTCTCAGATGTCATCGTCGAAACCGATCCAGAGCGCCTGGCAGATGGTTGTGATGCGCTGGTACTGGTCACAGACTGGAAGCAGTTTCGTGAACTTGACTACGCTAAAATGGCATCCCTGATGCATGCTCCTGTCATGATTGATGGTCGTAACTTCCTCGATCGCAAGGCGCTAGAGCAAGCCGGTTTCCGCTATGTCGGTGTGGGAAGAGGTTAAAGAAGGTAAAAGGTAAAAGGCAAAAGTGACGCTATACAGCGAAATTTAGGAGCTAGGAGTCTGAAGTCTGAAGTGAAGAAGGCTCCCAGTATTGCTTTCAGACTGTAAAGGTGTACTTCATACTAGCTGCCAACCGCTGTAGCGTTTTATCCTTTTGCCTTTTTACTTTTGCCTTTTGCCTTCTGCCTTCCTACGGTGCTGGGCGTTGAGCCGCGATCGCTAGTTTTACGCCAGGGATCAACCGCAGTCGATCCATCACGGCAATAACCTGTCCGTGGCTCACACGCTCATCCGCATTGATTACCACTACGGCATTCGGGTTCTTGCCCATCAATGCCCGAATCCTTGTCTGCAAATCGCCTAATTGTACCGATTGGCGGTTAAGCGCAAGCTGTCCCTGCTGGTTGAGCGTTACTACAATCTGGCTGCTTGATTGCGATTGCGCGGTCGCTGCCTTTGGTAAGTTAACAGGCAACCCTTCCGATCGCGTGAGAGATAGGGTAGAAAGGATAAAAAAGGTCAGCAGCGCAAAGATCACGTCGATCATTGGCACAATATTTAGCTGCGGCGGATTATCCGGTTCTTCAGGAAGACGCATAGGGAATTTCTCCTCGTTCGTAGCGATGGCGATAGAGTAGCTCCATTTGCCCACCATACTCTTGAATCAAGGCGATCTGGCGCAAGTACAGTCCGCGAAACGTATTGGCAAAGGCAAGTGTGACGATCGCCACTACTAAGCCAGCCGCCGTTGAAACTAGTGCTTCGCTGATGCCAGCACTAACGGGCACAGCATTGTTGGCACTCACTTCACCAATTCTAAGCGACGCAAACGATCGAATTAGCCCCAAAATGGTTCCCAGTAGCCCCAGCAGCGGTGACAGACTGATAATGGTTTCAAAGACCGTGTTAAACCGCTTAATGGACGGCATCTCTGCCTGAGCAGCGCTTTCCAACGCCAGACGAAACTCTTCTGGGTTGGGGCGATCGAGTCCCAGTGCCGCCAGAAAAATGCGAGCGACTGGTAAATCTAAATTTTGCTCGAGTTGCAACAAGGTTTCTCTAGGACTGCGCTGATAAAGATCTAGAATCTTACGCACAAATTTGTCCTGACGCTTTGTGATCCGTAGCCAAAAACGAAGACGCTCTAGAATTAACGCCACCGCCAGGATTGAGAAGCCCAGCAGCGGCAACATGACGATGCCACCGGCTTCAAAGACGTTGGAAATTTGCTCAAATATCATGCCGAACCTTAAAGCATCACCGAAAAAGCATTAGCCCACCAAGCGGCGATCGCAAACCTTCAACAGCTTATCAGGTGAGGTTGAATCGGACGCATATTTAAGGGGAAGGAGTGAGGGGTAAGGAGAGAGGGGTGAGGGGAGAGGAGTGAGGAGGGCAGGAAAAGTAAGGAAACTTAGCCTTCAGCCTTCATCCCTCTGCCTTCATCCCTCCCCCATGACCGTCTCGATCAAATGCTCGACATCGCCAACAATGAGAATCGGTGTCTGCAACTGCTGACTCAGGTCTGCAACTGTCATATCGTCGAGAAAGAAGGTGTCATTGTGCTTCAGCATCAAGGATGGTAGAAGAATGGCATTGCCTAACGCTTGTCCCTTGAGCGCGTGCAGGATATCTTGTCCGGTGAGTAGACCCGTCACGGTCATAGTTTGTCCCCAGTATTGGCTGGCAATCGCCACCATACTCACCTCTAGCCCCTGTACCTGATTGAAGCGATCGAGGATGGGCTGAAAGGCTTGTTCCACTGCATTGCCGACGACCCATGTCAGGCGACGCGGATGAGCCAACTGCTGAGGCAGCTTTCGAGCCGCCGTGTGGAACTGTTTGAGAAATTGGCGAATTGAGCCAACCCCGTTGCCAATCTGAGGATAGTCTTCGTAATGCGATTCGGGTGGCAACTCCTGATGGGCGAGAAGAAACCACTCATCCGCTAACCAGGCAAAGGTAGAGCCGACTTGCTGGCGAAATTTGGCTTGCAGGTCTTGCACCTGGGCAATCACTTCCTGCGCCTTTTCGCGGCTGACTGGGACGAGTTCATCCTCGCTGGGACGAAAGCGCGTCAAGCCCACGGGTACAACGGCAACCGACGCAACAGCAGGCACATCGCCTTGATGAAACTCAAACAGGTCGAGCAGGGTGCGAGTGAGATGATCGTGATCGTTGATCCCAGGGCATAGCACCACTTGCGCGTGAATTTGCAGCCGTCGTTCTTGAAACCAGCGCAGTTGCTCTAGTAGCTGTCCCGCGCGAGGGTTTTTGAGAAGTTGGCTGCGGATGTCTGGCTCTGTAGCGTGTACTGAGACGAAGAGGGGAGATAGCCGCATTTGTTCAATGCGATCCCACTCCCGCTGACTCACATTGGTCAGGGTGAGATAGCTGCCATAAAGAAAACTCAAGCGGTAGTCGTCGTCCTTGAGGTACAGGCTTTGCCGCATCCCTGGTGGCTGTTGATCAATGAAACAAAAGGGGCAGCGGTTGTTGCATTGCATTAAGCCGTCAAAGAGGGCACTTTCAAACTCTAGCCCCAGGTCTTCGTCGTAGTCTTTCTCGATTTCTACCTGATGCGGTTTGCCAGCCGTATCGAGCACTTCGAGCGCCAACACTTCATCGGCACAGAGAAACTGATAGTCGATCAAGTCACGGGGACGTTGACCGTTAATCGACACGAGCCGATCGCCAATCTCAAACCCAATCTCAGCCGCGATCGAGTCTGGCAAAACAGCAGTAATTAAAGCAGGACGAATCGAGACTTCGCTCATGGGCGTGAACAGGTTAGCACTGCTTCCACCCTACACCCCGGCACTCTAATCGTGCAGGTCTTTAAGCGTCTCTAAACAAATTTGCTGCCACCGCAAGCAGCAATGCTCCTCCAAACGCCAACCGATACCAAACAAAGATCCAGGTGTTCCGGTTTTGCAAAAAGCGCAGTAACCAGGTGATTGCAAGGTAAGAAAAAATAAAGGTAGAAACGATCCCAACGACCAATGGCAGCAGCATTTCGGGGTTGCCAAACGCTTTACGGGACTGATAGAGCGTGGCGATCGTCAGCGTTGGAATGCCCAGCAGGAAGGAAAAACGTGCCGCTGTTCGCCGTTCCAACCCCAGAAAGAGAGCCGCTGTCAGCGTTGAGCCAGAGCGCGAGACACCAGGCACCAGTGCCAACATCTGACCCAGCCCCACCAAAATGCCATCTTTAATCTCCAATGCATTAAAGTCACGCTTGCGGGTACCGATCGTCTCAGCCAGCCCCAACAACAGCGCCATCACAATAGAAGCAGCACCAATGACCAGTGGGCTTTCGGGCAGCACATCTTTGAGCAGAAACCCTACGCTTAACGCGGGCAAGGTGCCAACAGCAATACCAACCAGGATCTTCCACTCTTCTTGCTGCCAATCTTTGCGCTGAAACGCTGCCCAACCTCCAGTCAAAATCTGGCGAATGTCTGCCCAGAAATACCACAGCACCGCTATCACGCTGCCAAACTGAATGGCATCAACAAAAAACTTTTGCCCCAGATAGTCCCAGTGAAAAATATCGGTAAAGATGATGAGGTGAGCCGTACTGCTAATCGGCAAAAACTCAGTGATGCCTTGCACTAACCCCAGCACGATCGCCTGCAAGAGGCTAAGCAACAAACCAGGGCTGGAAGGCACTACCGGTGTTACGGTGTCGCTGACTGCAAGCGTAGAAACCGTGCTGAATAGACCCTGCCATTCCTGATTGAGCAGAAAAAAATCTGGATTTGACATTGACCAAACCATTAACTATTCCCCTTAACGATCGCGGCAACTTTGGCAAACGCTCTCAAGGGTACCGCTTTATTTTCCAACCTACACTTCCTATGTCTGTCCAACAGGAGATTTGCAACAGCATGGCTAATGGCTAGAGTAATCTCTGAGCAACTAAGCCGTGCATCACTGAATAACGATCGCCGCCATCCTACACCAGAAGATAGACAGAGCTTTCGTGACTGAATTCATGCCACTGGTAAAAACAGAGCTTGCAGCACCGCTAACATTCCTGTCAGTTAGACTCAGCAGCAGTAGCGCACTCATCGCCCTCTTGAACAAACACTGCAAGCTTAACCAAGCCCTGACCGATTGAGGATAACCGCAGCCGCACTTTAGCAGAAATTCAAGTTACAGCGGTTTTCAGACCAATGCTACACAGGTAACACCTCTGCATTCAGGCAGAACAGGCAATTTGTACAGCACACACAAATGAAAACTGCTGTAGGATAACGGTTATATCCCCTGGGGGGGTATAGCTGGATTTGTGTTATGTTAAGTAAAGTAAATAAGAAACATTAGTAATACTTTGGTTTCCTACACCCCCGCATCTAATTCTACCGCTGCTCCTCCGCCAGCTATCTACCTGCCAGAACTGCATTCTGAGTTGAGTGAAACGTTAGTAAGTACTTCAGTGAAGAAAGCTGAAGGATTGCAACGCTGGCTCATGCTGGCTGCCGCAGTGGTTTTAGTGTCGGTGCCCGTCTTCGTGCAAGCCCCCCTTGTGCGTCTTATGCCGTGGCTCAGCCTTGTGATGACGCTTGGGTGGCTCTTGCTGAGTTTGCAACTGCTTAAACGTCCCGTAAGTGAGCGTTGGGGCGATTTACTGATCGGCTTCACCTGGACATGGCTGGCAGGATCGGTTTACTGGGGTTGGTTTCGCTGGGAACCGTTGCTGCATTTACCTATAGAAGCGATCGGCTTACCGATCGCTATCTGGGGCGTGGCTCGTAATTCTGGCAAGATTGGCAACTTTTTCTACTTCGGTTCCCTCTTTGGAACGGTTGTAACAGATATTTACTTTTACCTGGTTGATTTGATCCCTTACTGGCGGCAACTGATGCAGGTTGATGTGCAGGTTGATGCTGCTGCCGTGCAGCCCATTTTTCAAAGCGCGATCGTTCAAATGCAGACACCGTGGGCTTCTGGCTGGGCGATCGCACTGGTCTCTATCCTCTTTACAGTAGCGATGTTGCCATTGTTCTCGCGGCAGCTTCACTGGTGGGCATTTAGTGGCGCAGTGTTGAGTACAATTCTGGTAGATAGCTTGTTTTGGCTGGCAGCGACCGCCTCCTAATGTGTTCTCTGACTTGATGTGCCTTGGTAGCTCTACCGTATTCTCTGTATGCAAGTGTGGCTGGAAAACTTTAGTTCAAGTCGTTTTGAGCGAATTTTCCTCGAAAGACTACACTGTCAGAGTGAGATATGTCAGGATGCATCATAGGAAAGGATTATTTGTCTCAGCCTGTGGTGACTTTACAACCCACTCCCCATCTCGTACTTCGCACCGACTCTGGCAGTCGGCGGTTACCGCTTGCGGGTAGCAACTGCTGGACGCTCGGACGCAGTGAGGATAACAATTTTGTCTTGCCCGATCGTTGGATCTCTCGCAATCACGCCATGTTGCAGTGCATGGAGACGGGCGAATTTTATTTAATCGATCTGGGCAGTCGCAATGGCTCGTTTGTGAATGGTCGTCGGGTCAGCATTCCGGTCACGCTGCATAACGGCGATCGACTGACATTTGGGCAAACAGAGCTTGACTTTTACTGCCCGACCTTAAACCCGCCTGCCGATTCAGGTGCTGGTGCTGATTCAAAGGAATTTACGGCAACAGCGACGCTGCACGTCCGTCGTTTAATCTCCGTTTTGGTGGTAGATATCCGCGACTTTACAGTGCTGACGCGCCAACTGGATGAAAAGATTCTGTCAGAAGTCATCGGCACCTGGTTTCGCCATGCAGGCGATATCATTCGCGAATATGGTAGCTGGGTTGATAAATATATTGGCGATGCCGTCATGGCGATTTGGATTCATGGTCCCCAGGGTGTGAATAACGATGAGATGCTACGCATTTTTCGTGCCCTGAATGCGCTCCACAAAATGACGAGCGATCTGTACAACCTCTATCCCCTCCCCTTTCCGCTACGCATCGGGGCTGGCATTAATACAGGCTATGCGATGGTCGGTAATACGGGTAGCGGCGATCGCCCCGACTATACAGCCCTGGGCGATACCGTAAATGCAGCCTTTAGACTGGAAACCTCTACAAAGCAAATTGGTCTCGATATTGCTGTGGGCGAGACGACGTATAAGCACTTGCTGGATCTCGAAATCACGTCGATCGATTTGTTTAGAAACTACACGGTCAACCTTAAAGGCTATGAGGTCTCGACCATCGCTCATGCGTGCTCTTTTCCCGACCTGGAAACTTTCCTGCAAATGAAGAGTAGAAGCTAGGCAAACCAGCTAGACGGCGATCGGGCTGCTGGTGCGGGGCAAAACAGCGTGTGTTTAAGGACTTGAGCAGCCATTTCTGCACTGAATCTTTCTGCACAAGATGGCGATCGCTCAACGCTCACGCTGCCTCACTTCATAATGCCCAGGCGTGAGCGTTCGCTATGACAATGCAACTAAACAAGGCAACTGCTTGTCGTGCCTGTCTGCTTGCTCCCCCAAGTGTAAAGATTTGCACCAAGACACTCTAGTCAGGTGCGCCATAGTGAGAGATGATGACCAGGAAATGATAGGCTCTAAACAAATGCTGTGTATGGCTTCCATACGACAGGAAGGGAGGAATGTATTCATGAAACGGTTGATTGGTGTATTAACAGTTCTTTGCATGCTGGTTGGTTGCCTGGGTTGGTTCGGAATGCCACAAACGGCTCTAGCGGCGAATTTGGACAATTTGACTGGCTATCAGTTGCAGCACGTGGCGATCGCCCCGACTCTGCTTGCGGCTGAAGCGATTCGTGATGTTGTAGGCGAAAAACTCAGTTCTGAGTACGGTAAGAAGCTCGACTTGAATAACACTAACGTGCGTTCATTCAGGCAGTATGCGGGCTTATATCCCACTCTGGCAGGGTTAATTGTCAAGAACGCACCTTACAAAAGCGTTGAGGATGTTTTGGCGATCGCGGGTTTAACTGACAAACAGAAAGCAGTGTTGCAGTCAAATCTGGATAACTTCACCGTCACCGATGTCGAAGATGCTTTGGTAGAAGGCTCTGATCGGATTAATAACGGGATCTACCGCTGATCGTGCCAGTCTAATCAGGCTGATTCAATCAAGCTCACGCTTGAGTAAGTAAACTCAATTGCTCAATGGCTGCTATGTGGTCAGAGAGCAATTTTTGTTTTTGACCCGTACTGTAGTCAGTGGCTTTAGACTAACCTGAGTTCGGGATAAGAGACAGGACAAAAAAGGGGCAAACCCGATAGGCTGAAAATGCTAAAAGCTCACGCCCAGTTTGCCCTCATGCTTAGTTTAGAAGAACTGTTCTGCTCCGTCGATGATTTCTGTGAAGGCT
>JBGTJW010000494.1:0-32116 GCA_041744955.1 Stenomitos sp.
TTCCTGACCTGTATAGCCAGCGGCTCGAAGTGACGTATACACCTCGTCATGCCAGTAAACCTTATGGTTCAGGTTGACAAAGCGAAAGATAACGCCTGTAGAGATGAGAAAAATCACCAGCCATCGCAACCAGAGAGGAGACAGTGGGTGGGATTGGCTCACAAGTGGTTGGCTGACAAAAGGTTTCATGCAGACGACTCAAGCGATCAAGGCTCCTCAGTCGGTACAATACCGTCTGTCGTAGGAAATGTCATCCCTAAGAGCTTTGGCAAGAACAAACCCGATCGCGCTTGATAGCTGGCGAAGTCAGGGTAACGCGAGAGCGATTGGTCTTTTTTCAGCATATTGGGCACAAACACAAGGCTGATAAATAACGCCAAAATCGCAAACGGTAGCCAGTGTTGCGCCAGTAGTGCAAAGGACAGGTAAATCAACACTTCGCCCAGATAGTTAGTGTTACGACAACGGGCAAACAAACCTTCGGTGATCAATCCCGCTCGATACTTGAGCGTATAATACTTCTGAGCATCGCTAACAAAGTGCAGAAATACGCCCAAAAGGTTGAGCGCGATCGCCACTGCGACTAACGGTAACGGCGGCACAGTGCCACGGCTAATGAGCAGAAACGGCGGCACCCAGTAAAGCCCCAACGCCGCAAACGTAAACATACCCGTCCCCAGCGGGATCACCTGTTCCCATTGCTTGTCTGGATAGAGCCGATCTTTCAGCAACCACAGCAAGCCATAGCTCCCGTGCAGCGCCAGGTAAACCCAGGGACCCAGGGTAAAGTTCTGGTATGCCACCATGAAGCCAACCACGATCGGGGCTGTCAGACCTTTATGCAAATTGATCGCGTGTTTAATCTTCATCGCCTTAAGCACTTAATAAGGTAGGTCAATCTGTATCAGCTTTCCGGCTCAATGCCAGCGGCGCGAAGTTGGGCAGCAAGGCGATCAGCTCTTTCCTGTAACTGTGCTGCTTTCTCAAAGCCCCATAACAGAAGATTGCCAGCGTCATCCCACCAGCGCAACCAGTTTCCTGTACGATTTTCGCGTGTACCCTGCCAAACGCCCAAAAATAAGTTTATCTGAACGAGCCAGTAGCGGTTGTTGCTATCAGGCGTAGCCAACTGGTAGCGCCCAGCCTCATTGAGGTGATAGACCTCCAGTGCGCCTGTGTCCAGCGCAAAAATGACGTAAGTCGGCACTGCCAGAATTTGTTCGTAAAACAGCCATTTACCTGGCGGATGCGTTGGTTTAACCGAGTATTCGCCACTATCGGTCGCGGATAAAAATTCCATCACTACTGCTGGGATGTCGCCTTGAAGTTGGGGCGTGTAGCTGCGATCGACATCTTCTCTCGGCACCCGAATAGCAGGAATGTACGCCCAATCGGGTGCTTTAACGACAATTTTTTGGTTGACCGTTGCACAGATTCCGTAGTTGGTTGTAGTCAGGGCATTGGCTGGCAGCTTGCCACTGAGTTGAAGGCTTTCGCTCAACGCGGCTGCTAGCAGAGGCTGATTAATGTTGTCCACAGGATCATCGTCTAACACAAAGTCATGAGGCAGCTTTTCCCAGGTAACAGCAAAAGGGGTAGACGTTGTTAGCATGAGCGTGCCTCTATTGCTGGTGAGTGAGTCGCTGTGAAGGAATAGGTAGTCAGGAGCCAGAAAAAGCTGATTGCTGATAGCGGTCCCAAACTATGCAGTTATTTTTCAACACGCTCTTATTCTGCGCCCTCGATCGGTGCAAAGCCCTGACGCTGGATGTTTTCGGTGACAACGCGGGGTTCCAAGAATTGCAGCAGGTAATCGGGACCGCCTGCTTTGGAGCCAACGCCAGAGAGTTTAAAGCCACCAAAGGGTTGACGCGCCACGATCGCCCCAGTGATACCGCGATTGATGTACAAATTACCCACTTCAAAGTCGGTGCGTGCCTGCTCAATGTGCGATGGAGTGCGTGAGTAAAGTCCCCCCGTGAGGGCAAACTGAGTACCATTAGCGAGTTCTAATGCTTCAGTAAAACTCTTCGCCCGCATGACTGCTAGAACGGGACCAAAGATTTCTTCACGGGCGATCGTCGCGGTTGGGGGCACATCGTGAAAAATGACAGGACCCACGAAGTAGCCGCCTTCGGGTGCTGGCATTTCTAACGCCAGTTCACATTCCTGCCGTCCTTTTTCGATGTACTCCAGAATGCGATCGCGGGCAGCCGCATCAATGACGGGACCCACGCGAGTGCTGGGATTTTCTGCCTTGCCGAGGTTGAGCGATCGGGTTGCCTCCACTAACCGCTGCAAAAACAGGTCGTAGATCGGCTCCAGCACAATCACTCGCGAACAGGCAGAACATTTCTGACCGCTGTAACCAAAGGCAGATTGCACCACGCCCTGCACCGCCTGATCCAGATCGGCGCTTTCATCGACAATAATGGCGTTTTTGCCGCCCATCTCTGCCACAACGCGCTTCAGGTGCTTTTGCCCTGGTTGCAGAATCGCGGCATCGGCATAAATGCGACAGCCCACTTCCTGAGAGCCGGTGAAGGTAATCATGTTGGTCTGCGGGTGTTTGACCAGATGCGCTCCCACAGTAGAGCCTTTACCAGGAACATACTGGAACACACCACTCGGAATGCCTGCTTCAACCAGAATTTCGGTCAGCTTGGCAATGATTACGCTGGACGTTTCGGCAGGCTTGAGCAGAACGCAGTTACCCGCCACCAGTGCTGCAACCGCCATCCCAGTAGGGATTGCCAGCGGAAAGTTCCAGGGCGAGATGACGACCACAATGCCCAGCGGCTGGTAGTGGTAGCGGTTGGTTTCACCTGGAAAATCGTAGGCAACGCCAGCATCGAGCCGTTCCATTTCATCGGCGTAGTAGCGGCAGAAGTCGATCGCCTCCGACACTTCGCCATTCGCTTCATTCAACGGTTTCCCGGACTCGAAAACCATCCAGGCAGCCAGTTCATCGCGTCGCTGCGTCATCAGGTCAGCCGCCATCTGCAAAATAGCGGCTCGTTTCGTTGGCGGAGTGCGCTTCCAGTCAAGAAAGGCGGTTTTGGCAGCCTCCATCGCGCGATCGGCTTGCTCAACGCTAATCTGCCCGACCTGACCCACCGTTTCGCTGAAGTTTGAAGGGTTCAAGGAATTGATCTGCACGTCTGTCGCGACATACTCACCATCGATCAACGGCTGATAGGTTTTGCCAAGCTGTTGCCGCACGGTTTGGAGCGCTTGCAGGGCACGATCGCGCTGTGTCGCATCGGCATAGTCGGAGTCGGGAGCGTTTTGGAAGGATGAGGGCTGAGGGATAAGGGATGAATCCGCTACTTTCATACCTCCATTTTCATCCCTCATCCCTCCGATCACTGGTGGGGCAAGGAGTTCTTCAATCGGGCGTTCTTCCAGGTTTTGGCGCAAGAAGGAACTGTTGGCGGTGTTCTCAAGCAGGCGGCGAATGAGGTACGACATACCAGGGATGAGTTCGCCATAGGGGCAGTAAACCCGCACACGGTAGCCTTTAGCAACGATCGCTTTTGCCAGCTTATCCGCCATGCCGTAGAGTACCTGAAGTTCAAAGCGACGGGGCGGAATCTGGAGGGTTTCGGCGATCGCCATTGCATACGCCTGAGAACGGACGTTGTGGCTACCGATCGCGCTGTAGAGATGCTCGTGGTTCTCTAGCAGCAAGCGAGTCATGGTTTCAAAGTTGGCATCCGTGGAGGCTTTGTCATTGAAGACGGGCTGCTGCCAATCTTTTTGTGCCGCCTTGATGGTTTCTTGATCCCAGTAAGCACCCTTCACCAGGCGAACCGTCAGAGGCGTGCCGCGCTGTTTTGCCCAGGCGATCAGCTCGGTCAGGTCACGTTCACTGTCGCGCAGATACGCTTGTAGGGTGACACCAACATCGGTACGAGTGCGAAACTCATCTTCGAGCAACAGCTTTTTGAGAATCGCCAGCGTTGAGTCTTTATAAGCGTATTGCTCCATATCGAAATGGACGGCAGCACCCAGTTCCTTTGCACGACGCAGCAGCAGCCGAATAGATTGACTCACCCGATCGCGACTGCCTTCAACGTCCAGTGGGTCAAACTGCGAATAAAAGGCAGTGAGCTTCACAGAGACTTGCGCCTTGGACAACGTCTCGCCGTCGGCTTGATCGATCTGGGGCACGTTGGACCAGGATTTTGCAGCAGTGGTCAACTGCGCCATCAGTTCCAGATAGCGATCGAAATAGGACTGTGCCTCGACTTCCGTAATTACCGCTTCACCTAACAAATCGACCGTGAAGGTCATCTTGTCTTTCCGCAGGCGCTCGATCGTCTTTAGCACTTGCTGAATGGTTTCGCCCGCAATGTACTTATGCGCCAGCGTTTCAACAGCCGTAGAAATGGTGGTTGCAGCCAACTGTCCGGGTACAGAGTCAGGGTTGGCAAAATTGAGCATCCCTTTAAGAGCGGCAGGTAGTTCAACAGTTGCATCACCCAAGTATTCCTGAAGATGGCGGGCAATTTCGGGTTTGCTGCGAAGCGAGGGTAGGCAGTCGATGAAGCGAAACAACTGCACCCGCAGACCCGGATTGCCCATCGTCCACGCCAGCAGCTTGTCATCCCACCGCATCTGGTCACGCATCTGGGCGAAGAAGGAGCGGTTTTCGCGGGTCGCGCTGAGTAATTGGCGGGCGATCGCCTGGGTTTGGGCTTCGTAACGATCGGTAGAGACGTGTGCAACCACAGCCGTTAGCTCCTGTCAAAGTAGGTGATCAATCCGTGCAACCGAATGCTGCAAACGATCTAGCGACGGGAGGATTCAGCCTGTAGAACCTATCCATTGTAACGTCGATCGCCGCTGCGCTTGTGGAAGGTGATGGGGTGATGGGGTAGGAGAGTGATGGGGTAATGGGGTGATGAGGTGGAAAAACATTCCTTCACCTCTCACCTCTCACCTCTCACCTCTCTCACGCATTATGCTGAATGGCTCTTACGATGCAGTGAACAAAGCTTTAGGCTGGTGTGCTTGTAAGAATTGGGTGGCTGCGGCGGCTGGCATGGGGCGACTGAACCAGTAGCCTTGCATTTCTTCGCAGTGGCGCGATCGCAGATAGTCCAGTTGCGCTTGTGTTTCTACACCTTCGGCGACGACGTTTAGATTGAGACCCCGACCGAGCGCAATGACAGCAGTGACGATCGCGGCATCGTTTGGGTCGATCGTCAGTTCGCGAATGAAGGATTGGTCAATCTTAATGGTGTTTAAGGGAAAGCGCTTCAGGTAGCCGAGAGACGAGTAACCCGTGCCAAAGTCGTCTACTGCAAGCTTTACACCCATTGCCTGCAAATCTTTGAGCATGGACGTAGTAAAGTCCGCATCATGCATCACCACCGTCTCGGTAATCTCCAATTCTAAGTGGCAGGGGTTGAGGCGAGTTTCTGCCAACGTCTGGGCAACAGTTTCGACCAGGTGGGGCTGCTGGAATTGTCTGGCTGAAAGGTTGACTGCTATGCGTAAGTGGGGCAACCCAGCCACTTGCCATGCTTTGTTTTGGGCGCAGGCAGTGCGTAGCACCCATTCACCGATCGGTACAATCAGCCCGTTTTCCTCTGCTAGCGCAATGAACACGCGAGGTGGGATCAGCCCCAGTTCGGGATGTTGCCAGCGCAAGAGGGCTTCCATGCCAGTGATTTGCCCTGTATTGACATTAATCTGTGGCTGGTAGTGCAGCACAAATTGCTGACGCTCCAAGGCATGGTGCAGGCTGCTTTCAAGCGCTAGCAACGCCGAAGCCTGGGAGTTAATGGCGGGGGTATAAATCTGGTAGCCGTTGCGTCCTTGTTCTTTGACACGGTACAAAGCCGCATCTGCGTTTTTAAGCAACGTTTGGGCATCGTCGCCATCATGCGGGTAGAGGGCAATGCCAATGCTGCAACTGATGTAAAGTTCATGCACTCCTAAATGGAAGGCAGGTTTCAGCGCTTTACTAAGGCGTTGTGCTGCTTTAGCAGCATCTTCAGTATTGTTGATTTGAGGCAGCAGTAAGGTAAATTCGTCGCCACCCCAGCGGGCGATCGTGTCGCCTTCCCGCAGACAACCAGCTAAACGACTAGCAACAGTTTCCAAGAGTTGGTCGCCGATCGCGTGTCCCAGAGTGTCGTTAATGGTTTTGAAGCGATCGAGGTCGAGAAACATCACCGCAAGCATGGTTCCGTTACGTTGGGCGTTTGCCAGTGCCAGAGGCAAGCGATCGTTAAACAGCATCCGATTAGGCAAGCCCGTCAGTAAATCATGAAAGGCTTGATAGCGAATGGTGGCTTCCGCCTGCTGGCGTTTGAGCGCACCGCCAACACTGGCAGCCATCGCCACTAAAATTGACTCTTCATTGCTTGACCAGCGGCGCGGTGTTGCACAATCATCAAAGCCAATGAAACCCCAGAAGTGGTCATCAATGAGAATCGGCACCAGCAGCACCGAAAGAATCTGATCTAACTGAAGTAACTGCTGTTTTGGTGCCGCGAAATCTTCAATAACGCCACTCACTGACTGTCCCACTGAGAGTGCGTCATACCAGCCGTGTAGCCCAGGCGAACTGTAGGGCTGGTTTTGCCAATGCGGTTGCTGAAGGGTGGGTGAAATCGACTCGCGTACCCATTCATACCGGATACTTGTGACGCTTGCACCTGTTTCGGGATGAGGGTGGTTCTCGTAAATATAGACGCGATCGACGTTGGCAGCGCCGCCCAAGGTTTCCAGAACTTTGGCGATCGCCGCTTCGTAGTTCGTATCGGTTAACAAATAGGTCATGGCAGTGGCAACGCCTTGCAGCAGACTATCGCGTTGCAACAGTTCGGCTTCTGCCTGTTTCCGTAAAGTAATGTCTTCGACGGTGCCTTCGTAGCCCAACAGATAACCGTTTGCGTCACGCATGGCGCGGGCGTGCTCAGAAATCCAGATGATGCTGCCGTCTTTGCGGTAGACCTGTGACTCAAAATCTAGAACGGCATCCTGCGCTTGTAGCAGACGGCTAAACTCATCCCGCCGCTGTGGATTCACGTAAAGCTGGTGCCGGATATCAATCAGGCGGGTCGTTAATTCTTGTGGGGAGTCATAGCCATAAATCTTTGCCAGCATGGGGTTAGCGGTTAGATAATGACCGTCTGGTGTCGTTTGGAAAATACCCTCAACGGCATTTTCAACGATACTGCGATATTTTTCTTCCGCTTGCTTCAGTGCGGCTTCTGCCTGTTTGCGATCGGCTTCGTCACGCTTGCGATCGCTGACATCGCGACAGACACAGAGCAACCCTTCATCCTTCAATAGAGTCAAGGAGAGTTCTTCGGCAAAGGTGCTACCGTCTCGCCGGTTGGCAGTTGCTACTCCCTGCCAGCATCCATGCTGCTGCAAGGCTGGAAAAATCTCAGATTCATAGCGCTGGATTTCATCAGGGTCATACTGGACACGCCAGTTTTTGCCAATCAAAGCAGCGGCATCGTCGTAGCCAAAGAACTGCGCGTGCGCCTGGTTCATATAGACAAATTCGCCGCTGGCATTGAGTACGGCAATGCCTTCGGTGCAGGCTTCGATCGCGGCAAGCTGGAGACGGATCACTTCTTCTGTTTGACGAAGATCGGTAATGTCTTCGATGGTGCCCAGCACACCAATCACCGTGTCGTCAGCATCATGAATGGGAATTTTGTTAGAGCGCGTCCAGTTTTGATGTTTATTTGCGATCGTGTTTACTTCAATCAGATTCAGAAGCGGTTGATTAGAAGCGATAATTTGGCGGTCTTGCTGTTGAAAGTGGCAAGCAAGAGTGGGATCATAGGGCAGTTCGTGATCCGTTTTGCCCAGCACACTGGTAATAGAAGCAAGCTCAAGATTTTCAGCAAACTGTTTGTTACAGCCCAGGTACACTGAGTTGGTATCTTTCCAGAAAATTGCAAGGGGCAGGTTATCGAGCAACAGCCGCAGAAAGGCTTCTTTTTCGCGCAAGGCTTTTTCAGCTTGCTTCAGTGCCGTGATGTCGGTAATAAAACCTTCAATGCCAAGCACTGCGCCATTTGAGTCGTAGAGTCCGTGCCCTTTCTCCCACAGCCATTTCTCTTGTCCGGCTTTGGTGACGATGCGGTACTCGATCTCATACGGTTTCTGGGAGTCGATCGCCGCTGCAATGCTGCTGAGAATAAACGGCACATCATCAGGGTGGCTAATGTCGTTGTAAGAGCGCTGCCGCTGTTTGCCAGCAATTTCTTCACCACGATAGCCAGTAATCGCCAAGCAGCCCTCGCTCAGGTAAAGCATTGACCACTCTGGGTCATTGCCGCCGATAAAAACAATGCCTGGTAAGGAGTCAACTAAAGTAGATAACTGCTGCGGGTGCTGCTCCAACGTTATTTCTGTTTCAGCCTGCTTGTGTTGAATAATGGTGCCCAACTGTGCCGCCACACTAGAGACAATCCTCACATATTCTTCTTCTTCAAAACGTGGCGCTGCAAGAAAGAAGACAACCGTAGCCAGAACCTTGCCCTTTGCCAAGACAGGTACGGCAAGCGCCGCCTTCAGTGGCGTGGTCTGAGCCAGCCGCACTCGCAAAAAATCACGATCGGATGAGCGGCTCACATCGGGAATCCATTCTGGCTGTTTGCTTTGCCACACCCGTCCTGGCAAGCCCTCACCAGGAGCAAAGGCGACCTTTTCACTGGCGACCCTAAAGGTTTGCAGACTGTCTTTACCGCTATACCAGGCGCGACTGCATTCAAGCTGGGTCTGAGCGCTGTTCGGCACCCAGACTTCGGCAAAGACCCAGTTCATGCTCTGGCAAACGTGTTGCAGTGCCATATCCAAAGCAAGCTCAAAGGTCTGTACGCCTACGATCGCATCAGCAATGTCTTGCAAAAGGTGCGCTTCTAGCTGCGATCGCGCACTTTCAGCCGTACCTGGCTTTAAATCAATAATGTTAAGAGCGGTGTAACCTGGTTCAATCTGGGACAAAGGCGTTGCCATCAGCAGTGTAAGAGCTTGGATGCAGTAACGATCACGAGCATGGCTGTAGGGTTAGAAGGGGCGACACTAAAATTCCCTATTAGAACAATATAACTACTGGATAGAGAAAGCAGTACGGGCAAAGTTTAAGAAGGTGCAAACATTGCTTTCCGTGCTGTTGGCTTTACTAAATCTTTGAGCAAGCTGCTGCGAGAGGCACTAACCGCCTGATCGAAGCAAACTCGCGTCGCTGACGTAACTGGTGACACACCCTACCGCCTGTAAAGATTGCTACACACGCAGACACAAGTGGAACGTCGATCGCAAGCTTTATGTTGTTTTATATCCCTTTCTTAACCTTACCTCGAAGTGATTCTGGACTTTAGCAGCCAACGACACAAAACGTGGCTTATCCTACCGATTACCTAGCAACAGCACGATCGATGCCCCTACTGCCAACTGAATTCTGGCATGGTCTGTTGCCTGTAGTACTCCTATGAAGAGGCATCGTACTGTACGATGTCTAGGCAAAAGATGGCACAGGCAACATGCGCCGTTCCTAACCTAAAGTTCCCCTCCAAGGAGTAGTGACCCCATGTACATTGAGGAAATTATTGCAAGCGAAGTACTAGACTCACGCGGCAACCCTACCGTCGAAGCGCGAGTTGTGCTGGAGGATGGCACCGAAGGATCGGCGATCGTCCCTTCTGGTGCCTCTACAGGTGAAAAAGAAGCGGTCGAACTACGGGATGGCGATAGCAAGCGCTACGGCGGCAAAGGCGTGCTCAAAGCCGTTGAGAATGCAAATCACAAACTGGCTCCCGAACTCATTGGCATGATGGTTACCGATCAGCGTGCGATCGACCTTGCCATGATTGAGCTAGACGGCACACCCAACAAAGCAACGATGGGCGCAAATGCCATTCTTGCCATTTCGCTAGCCGTGGCAAGGGCTGCCGCAAACTATCAGCAATTACCCCTCTATCGCTACCTGGGCGGCACAAATGCCTCCCTGCTGCCTGTGCCCTGCCTGAACGTCATCAACGGTGGTGGTCACGCTGATAACACAGTAGATTTTCAGGAATTCATGATTGCGCCCCACAATGCGCCTTCCTTCACCGAAGCGATTCGGATGGGTATGGAAACGTTTCATGCGCTCAAGTCCATTCTCAACAAAAAAGGCTTGAGCACTGGCGTAGGCGATGAAGGCGGCTTTGCACCCAACCTCAAATCGAACGTTGAAGCAGTGGAAGTGATTTTAGAAGCGATTGAAAAAGCAGGCTATAAGCCCGGTGAAGACATTTCCATCTGTCTCGACCCTGCCACTAGCGAAATGTGGGAAGACGGCAAGTATGTCTTTTTCAAATCAGACAAATCCACCAAGACTTCCGAAGAAATGGTAGACCTCTGGGCATCCTGGGCACGCCAGTACCCGATCGTCTCCCTGGAAGACGGGATGGGCGAAAACGATTGGCAAGGCTGGAAACTGCTCACCGAGACGATCGGCGATACGGTTGAACTCGTTGGCGATGACCTCTTCTGCACCAATGCCAAAATTCTTGCAGAAGGCATCGAAGCAGGTGTTGGTAACTCGGTGCTGATTAAGGTGAACCAGATTGGTACGCTGACTGAAACGTTAGACACGATCGAGCTAGCCAGCAAGAACAACTACAAATACTTTGTCTCCCATCGCTCTGGTGAATCGGAAGACACAACGATCGCCGACCTCGCTGTGGCTACCAGTGCCGGACAGATCAAAACAGGTTCTGGCTGTCGGGGTGAACGAGTCGCCAAATTCAACCAGCTTTTGAGAATCGAGCGCCAACTGGGCAAAGCAGCACGGTTCGCTGGCAAGTCTGCGTTTAAGTAGAAGTGAGTTAAGCGGTCAGCAGTCAGCGGTCAGCAGTCAGTATGGGCTGATCGCTGACCGCTGATAGCCAGCCCAGCGTTACATTTGCACATTCAGATCTATCGACGATTCCCATGCCCGAAATCCGTTTTCAGATTGAACTGCCAGATGGTTCTCAAGAGACGTGCTACTCGCCCTCGTTGGTCGTCAAAGAATACTTTGCGCCAGGAAATGAGTATGCGCTGACGGATTTCATTGAACGATCGCGCACGGCGCTTAACATTGCCAGCGATCGTGTCCAGGCAAAGTACGGTCGCCCGTGCGGTTTAGCGCTGGGTCAGCTAGCGCAAATTGAGGCAATGGCAGGTAGATACAACCACGTTGCGGAACCGAAAGTGAGGCTGCTCAGGTTTATTGAGTGAGGAGTGAAGGGGTGAAGAAGTGAAGAAGTGGGAGAGTGAAGGGGTGAAGGGGTGCTGAGACTGTGGTTAATTGGCATCAACTAGCCCTTGCCAGCGATACGTCCGCAGGTTAATTCGACCCTCAGCGCTGAACTGGATGCCTTCTGCTTCCAGGAGCGATCGTTGCAAGTGATCGCTGCCGTATCGCACAGGTGATTCAGAGATCTCTCCCTTCGCGTTAACGACTCGATGCCAGGGAATATCCATCTCTGGCGCAACCCGAAACAATGCATAGCCTACCAATCGCGCCCGTCCTGGTAGGTTTGCCAATGTTGCTACCTGCCCATAGGTCGCTACCTGTCCATAAGGGATTTGTTGCACGATCGCATAGATAGCGTTGTAGGCAGACATTGGGAAAAAGGCTAAAGGCTAAAGTCTGAAGGCTAAAAACTTATCCTTTATCCTTCATACCTTATCCTTCCTCCCTGCCGTCGCCAGAAGAGAGCGACTCGTGCTTCCCATTGCTGCCAGTAGTGCGCGATCGTCTCTGAGTCAAACCAAAAGATCTCAGCAGGCAGATCGGGAATGGCGATCGCCAGCAGTGCATGGTTTAAGTCCAGGTCATAGTCTTGATAAGTATGCTGAACGCCTCCCCAGTAGGCAACCACTTGCAAGGGGTAGTCGTTCAGGCGCTCTAAGGAATGCTTTGGTCGATCGGCTGTTTTCCATTCGCACAGGCAGGGAACGCCTTCGTAGCTGGCAACACAATCGACCTTGCCAGCATAGCCAAGATCATGATGAAAGACCGTCCCCTCAACCAGTCGTACGTCATCCACAGCAAATAAGACGGGTTTAATGCTTTCCCAGTAAGGTTTGATGCCATCGGGACAGGTCACGACTTCGCCTTGCAAATAGCGCTGCACCTGTTTATGTGTGCCTGTGCCACGTCGGCTGGCAGAGCCACTAATGCGCGCGGCTTCCTCTACGCCCACTCGTTCGCGCCACTGGTTAAGGGCATCTCGCTGTTGTTGCGATCGCGTTGCGTTGAGAATCGTGCTGACACTGGGCAGACGATCGCCGCGATCGTTGACGTAATACTGCCGACCACTCTGCCGCTCTTGTTTCGCGCTAAGGATGGGAAGCGCCTGAGAATCAGAAATCATAACGTTGCGGCAATGACGGTCTGCTCTGATTGTAGGCGTTGCTGAATGCTAGATCCCCTGCTAGATCCCCGACTTCTGCACCAGATTCGGCTAATCGCAGCAACTAGCCAAGAAGAAGGCTAGATCCCCGACTTCTGCACCAGATTCGGCTAATCACAGCAACTGAAGCAAGAAGTCGGGGATCTTTATCGCTTCTTTAACGTTTCTTTCTCTACTCCTTACCGATGATTTTGTACACCCACTTGCTGACACATCTCAAGCAGCGGACAAGTTGAACAACGCGGTAACTCTCCAGTGCAAATGTGTTTGCCGAAGGGCACTAACCGTTCGTTGATTTCGATCCAATAGCGCTCCGGCAATGTTGCTTCCAGCGCTTTCAACGTTTTTTCAGGTGTGCGCGTCTGCACGTAACCCCAGCGGTTTGTGACCCGATGCACATGGATATCCACGCTGATCGAAGACTGCTTACAGGCAATGCCCAGCGTCAGATTGGCGCATTTGGAACCCACGCCTGCAAAGGAGATGAGCGTATCAAAGTCGCACGGGAGTTCGTCGCCATAGGTGTCAATGATTTGACGAGCGATCGCCCAAATCTGGGGTGCCTTCGATTCATGGAAGGTCGAGTCACGGATCAGGTCTTCAATCTCGTCAGTGCTAAGCCGCACCATTGCCGCTGGAGTCCGGGCGCGATCGAGCAGCTTGATAGCCACCGGAAGCGACGTTTCATCCCGCGTCCGAATGGAAATGATGCACGCGATCAGTTGCTCAAACGGCGACGTGTAGCCCAGTTCTGCTAACGCAAACATCGCCGCTTTTGGAAAAGGGCGCACCGCTTCTCGCAGCAATGGCATCACAACGTCGAGATCAAAGGGCTGCTGGTTCAAACGGCTAAAAGTAAAGGACTACATTTTTTATCCTTCATCCTTTAGCCTTTAGACTTCTCTCAACAGGTAGAATAACTACGACCCACCAAAGGAAACCCCCATGTCTCAGGCAGCGATCGGCATTATTGGCGGCAGCGGACTCTACAAAATGGACGCGCTCAAGGATGTAGAAGAAGTGGCGATCGACACTCCCTTTGGCAAACCCTCTGATGCGATCATTCTGGGGACGATCGACGGCACGCGGGTTGCGTTTCTAGCACGGCACGGCAGAAATCACCATCTCACACCATCAGAGTTGCCGTTTCGCGCCAACATCTACGCGATGAAAAGCCTGGGCGTACAGTATTTGATTTCTGCCTCGGCAGTTGGTTCGCTGAAGGAAGAAGCCAAGCCCTTGGATATGGTGGTGCCGGATCAATTTATCGATCGCACTAAAAACCGCGCTTCCACCTTTTTTGGGGATGGCATCGTTGCCCACATTGCCTTTGGCGATCCTGTTTGCCACAATCTGGCAGGCGTTCTAGCCGATGCAGTTGCCAGCCTTAATCTTACTGATGTCACTCTGCATCGCGGCGGCACCTACGTTTGCATGGAAGGTTCCGCCTTTTCCACCAAAGCCGAATCGCATCTGTATCGAAGCTGGGGTGCAACCATTATCGGTATGACCAACCTGCCAGAAGCCAAGCTGGCGCGAGAAGCCGAGATTGCCTATGCCACGTTAGCGCTGGTGACTGACTACGACTGTTGGCACCCCGATCATGACAGCGTGACGGTTGATCTGGTGATTGCCAATCTTCAGCGCAATGCCGTCAACGCTCAGAAAGTCATTCAAGAAACCGTTCGCCGCCTGACCGAGAATCCACCCACATCGGATGCTCATTCAGCGCTCAAGTACGCCATTCTTACCCCACTGGATAAAATTTCGGCAGCCACAAAGGAGAAGCTAAATTTGCTGCTCCAAAAGTATCTTTAACGGTTCGTCGAGCGATCGCTGCTGAAACCAGAAAAACCTGACGAAGCAGCATTTAGCCAGGGCATGGCGGCGGATCAACGTACGGTCTTTCTTTAACCTGGGCTTCTGGGTCAATCAGATTCGCCAAACTCCAAAATGGGGCTGGTTTGTTCCAGGGCAGGGTAGTCACCAAGCAGGTTGGCGATCGCCACTCGCGCTACTCTGCTACTGCGCCAATAGCGGCTATGGTCAGCCAGCAGTCCCAGTGCCATCGTGACATCCCCGATTTGCTTTTTGAAAAAGCTGCGATCGCCCAAGTAATGATCCTGAAAGTACAGGTTTGAGTTGTCTAGCTCCAGGCTGGCGCGGATGGGATAGGCAAACACATCCGACGCATGGATCACATTCACCCAACGCAGTGGTTCAGCCGTGTAACGACTGGCAAACGCTTTTAGTCGATCGCCGTTGATGCGTAAAAACTGGCTAAAAATAATGATGGGCGAACCGAGTGTGGTAACACTTCTCAGCTTCACCTTACGACCGTCACTGTGCCCACTCAGCCCCTTGATGGTATGACGGATATAGAACGCCGGATCAGAGTCATCAAAATTTTCAGAAAAGAGAATGTCCCACAAAATCACGCTGCCTAGCGAATGCGCCACGATATGCAGGTCTTCCTCAAAGGGATTTTCGGTTAAAAAGCTAAGAAACTGCACCGCAATCAGCCGCCGGACTTCGCGCCCCTGCTGAGTGTTCAGGTAGTTGAAAATGTCGTTAAAGAACCCACTAATCAACTGTTCTCGACGCTGGCGATAGTGAAAGACATCATCCAGATCAATCTGAGGATGATCCCACCGGAAGGCTTCTAAGTCTTGTTGAATCAACCCCCACAGTTGATCGGTGCGACCGAGTGCCTCGCCCCAAAAACAAGAGTAAAACTCTGGTAACGCTAACCCCTGATCAGGAAACGTGCTGATAATCTGCGATCGCAGCGGATCGGCATAGCTGCTCTCCCTCACCGACGCTCCATGCATGAACCAAACCAGCATTCTTTTGCCTCAACTACCTACGACTGATGCATCATTCTGGGCAAGAATAGCTCGGAGTTGAGCCACCACCGCCGTTGGTTGCTCCAGCATCGCCATGTGCCCACAGTTCGCAATTTCAGCCACGTTCGCTCCACACGCTGCAAACAAAGGATGAAAGCTAGCGAGATGGCGCACATACTGCGGTTCCATAATGGGGTCTTGTGCCCCAGCGATGAAGTAAACAGGCTGCTTGAGTCTAGCCACTACTTGCGGTAAGCGATGGACTTCAGCTTCGGTAGTAGAAGCCAGCAACAGCCCCAGGGCTGCTTCCGGCTGTGCCGCTACGAAATCAAGCAACCGTTGTCGTCCCCACCGCCGTGCGATCGTCTGTACCACACTTGCTCGCGTAAACAGTAGATCCAGCCACGGCACCTGACCGAGCCAGCGTGGACGCAACTTGACCAACTGTTGTCCTGCCGCCCGAAAGCGATCGAACTCTGCCTGCAAATAAACGCCACCACCCGAGTTCAGGCAAACCACGCCGTTTACCCGTTGTGGCAACTGTTCAGCCGCACAAAGGGCAATACTACCGCCGACCGAATGACCGACCAACCAAACATTGTCAAGCTGTAATTGCTCTAGCAACAGTACGAGGTCATTAGCATAGTCCGTCAAACCGTAACCAGCAGCGGCTTGAGCAACGGGTGACTCTGGGCAAGACTGCGATCCACCAAAGCCCCGCAAATCATACGATAAGCACTGATACTCAGGCGACAGTTGCTCAATGAGCGGTTGCCAATAACAACGACTGAGCAGCCAGCCATGAATAAAGACTAAAACAGCCTTTGAGCCAATCGGAGCAGTCAACTCGTAAGCGTGAGGCGCTCCTAAAATTGCGATCGTCTGCATATAGCAAAAGGCTAAAGGATTAAGGCTAAAGGATTAAGTAGAACCCTTACCAGAAGCAGCACTGGGAACCCTAACCTGTCCGAACTCTCTGTTCAACTGCCATAGCTTCATCGTAACCCGATCGAAGAAAGGCGCAGGGAAAGGATAAAGGCTAAAAGATCAATTTTTAGCCCTTATCCTTCATCCTTTAGCCTTTCCTAAAACCGTCTGCCCAATAGCCGCTGCTTGACCCCTTCCGCAATCTTTTGCCCCAGATATTCTGGAATGAGGCTCTCGTTAGGACCCAGCAGATAGAGAATCAAGCGAGTGCGACCCCGCCAGACCAGCAAATTGGCATTTACGACTAGCAAATCTTCCTGCCAGATGGCATACATCACTTTATAAAACAACCCCGGCTGGTTATCCGCTTCAATCAACAAAGCTGGTAGGTGGAACACTGGATCGACGTAAAACTCAGTTTCGACTTGCTCCAACCCCGCATCCAGATTAAACTCTACCGCCAGCATTTCCTCGACTTCAAAGCGTCCTGCCAGCGCTTCCCGGATAGCACGACAGACATTTTCGGCGGTTTTCTCGGTGAGTGCCTTCCCGCTACGCGACACAATCAGCTTGATGAAAACCAGCATCGGCGGGTAAATCTGACCGTACAGGCTCAAGCTGTGGATCGTCAGCCCGTAAGCAGCCAGCACGCCAAAAATATCGCTGAGGAGAAAGGATTGATTGCGGTAGGCAAAATGGAGGGCGCTCTTGCTGCCTTCTTGCTTCAGTTCGATGACAGCTTGCTTCGTTTTGTAAAGATGGTATGCCAGCCGCAAGTTTTGCAGTTGAATCTCGCTGCTGACAAACTGCTCATAAAACTGGGGAAACGCCCGATTGAAGCGCTTTAACAGTTCCAGCGTCGATGACTTTAAGCCCAGCGCCATAATCGAAACACTCGTTTGTGGGGTGAAAACCTGCTGCGTGATGGAGCGATCGCCTGCCATTAAGAACTTAACTTTAGGTCAATGCTCAAGACATTTCCAAGCTTTACCGTTATTTTTTCGGGGGATGCTGATGTGTCGCTGAATCTGGCAGTGTAAAACGGACGAGAAAAGGGTTCAGAGCGTATACTATTCATTACTGTGATTTAACTTTTACTACCTTAACCACGTTTGCATGGGTTTTTGGAAAAGCCTGTTTAGCAGTTCTGATGCGTCCTCTGCACCTCAGGCGATGCAAATGGAGGACTACATCGGCAAGGTGGCTGGCGATCGCCCCAGTGCTCGTATTTTCTTCAGCACAGACCGGGAAATTGATCTGTATGAGCTAGAAGAACTGTGTGATGCTGTTGGTTGGTCACGCCGTCCCTTACGAAAAGTCAAAAAAGCGATTCAGCATAGCTTTCTCGTTGTTTCAATGTGGGAGCAGCACGGTTCCCATCGGCGGCTGATCGGCTTTTCACGAGCCACGTCTGACCACGCCTTTAACGCGACGATCTGGGATGTAGTAGTGCATCCAGACTTTCAGAGTAAAGGGTTTGGCAAGGCGCTGATGAAGCAGGTCATCAAAAAGCTGCGGAGCGAAGACATAAGCAACATTACTCTATTTGCCGACCCGCAAGTAGTAGATTTTTACCGAAATTTAGGCTTTATGTCAGATCCAGAAGGCATTAAAGGGATGTTCTGGTATCCAGACTAAACGGTCAGCAGGAGATTTACGACTGAAGGCTAAAAACTGAAGAGACAGGCTATACTGGTTAAGCTTGGAGAGTAACGGGATGTAGCGCAGCTTGGTAGCGCGCCTGCTTTGGGAGCAGGATGCCGCAGGTTCGAATCCTGTCATCCCGATCGCACATCAGAACTTGATTAGAAACTGAGCTGGCTTTAGCGTAGTTATAGCCACTGCCATAGCAATGAGAACGTTGGGAACAAAGGGGACGTATAGGTGTTGCGCCAGCCAGCAGTTCTACCGTTCGAGGGCTAAGTTCAGCACTACGCAGCGATCGGGTTGAGCGCAGTCGAAACCCGCCTACACACAGGACTAAGAGCATTGAGACTTTGGCGTGAGCGCTCAGTCAAACGCGAAGTCTCAATACAGCTTATCAATCATTAATCCACGATCCTTAGGAATGAGAATGCAATAACACCGAATTTTGTAGGATGTGTTAGACGCTAGTCGTAACGCATCAACTCCAGGCATTGATGCGTTACGCTACGCTAACGGCATCCTACGCAGAATTACAGGTTATTTAATCCACAATCCTTAGCATCCAGAGTCGGCACCGCCATTCAGTAATAACCCTGAAGAATCTTTAACGTCTGCTTTGGTAAGCTGACACCTCAAGCTGAACGGAAACCGCTGCCATGAAACGACGGGCTGAAAAACTGGTTGCAGGCGGTTTTGCTCTGGCACTGCTTGTACTGAGTGGGGTCGCTATCGGTTCCTATTTGAGCGTCCAAAAACTCATTGCGAGTCGGCAACGGGTTGAGCATACCTTTGAAGTGCTGCAAGCGCTAGACAAAATCTTTGACGGTAACATCACCATTGCAAGTGGGCGTTATGGCTACGTAGTCAGCCGCAAAGAAACCTACCTAACTGATTATAAAACTGGGCTAAAGACAACAGGACAGGGTATTCGAGATGTCCGACGGTTAACGATCGATAATCCACAGCAGCAGCAACAGCTCACAGCACTGGAACAGGTAATTGCAAAACGTATTGACCTGTCTCAACGATCGATCGCCCTGGTACAAAAGGGGCAGTCGAACGCAGCAAGGCAAGATGCGTTTGCGAAGGAAAACTTGCTGTTGGGTCAAGAAGTGCAATTCCTGGTCAACAGGATGAAGAACGAAGAACGCCAACTGTTGCAGCTACGCAAAGCAGCGACAGATGACAGTGTGCAGCAGGCAATTAGAGTCAATGGGTCGGGCTATCTTTTAAGTTTCAGTCTGCTTACAGGGGTCTTTTTGCTGCTCCATACGCAGATTCGCATTCGCCAGCGCGCTGAGACTGCTTTACAAGCCTACGCCGAAGAGATCTACGACCTCTACAATCAGTCTCCCTGCGGCTACCACTCTTTAGATGCGACAGGGACGTTTAGCCGCATCAATGATACGGAGCTAAGTTGGCTAGGCTATACCCGTGATGAAGTTTTACATAAGCTGAAGTTTAGTGATTTGGCAACACCCAACAGTGCGCTGGCATTTCAGGAAAACTTTTCCAGGTTCAAACAGCAAGGTCGGATCAGTGATGTTGAATTTGAACTGGTTCGCAAAGACGGCACCATTCTGCCCGTTAGCCTGAGCGCTACTGCAATCAAAGGCTCAGAGGGTAATTTTTTGATGAGCCGATCGACGTTGTTTGATATCACCGATCGCAAACGTGCCCAGATCGCCCTTCAGCAAGCAAACGAGCAACTAGAAGCAAGAGTACAGGAGCGCACCGCCGCACTCTCTCAGGTCAATGCGCTACTCCATAGTGAACTGGTCGAGCGCAAGCAAGTAGAGCAGGCACTCTTAGAGAGTGAAAAGCAACTTCGTACTATTACCAATGCGCTGCCCGTCCTGATTGCTTACGTTGATGCCGACCAGCGCTTTCGCTTCAACAATCAGACCTATGAACAATGGTTTGGCTGTGATTGGAGGAGCATTGGTGGAAAGCACCTCAGACAGGTCTTAGGGGAGCAGGCGTATCAAAGCATTAAGCCTCATGTTAAGCGTGCGCTGTTAGGGGAAATTGCTACCTACGAGAGTCTCATCCCTTATAAAAATGATGAAAAACGCTGGGTGAGTGCGACCTATCTACCCGACATTAATAAGCATGGAACAGTGCAGGGTTACTTTGCGTTGATTGCCGACATTACCGATCGCAAGTTAGCAGAACAAGCAGTCCTGGACATGAATGAAGCGCTGGAACTGAAAGTGGCGGAACGCACGACCGCCTTAAAGCAGCTAAACGACGAGTTAGTAAACTCCAACCGAGAGTTAGAGCAGTTTGCCTACATCGCATCCCATGACCTACAAGAGCCGCTGCGAGCCGTCATTGGGTATACCCAACTGCTGATGCAAGATTACCAGACTCACTTTGATGCCGCAGCACAGCAATACGCCGAGTACATTGTTGACGGCGGGAAGCGGATGCAGCAGTTGATTCAGGATCTGCTCCACTACTCTCGCGTTGGTACTCGCGACCTTGTGTTTGCACCCCTTGACAGCAACGTCGTACTCAACCAGGTGCTCGGCAACTTGCAAGTCGCGATCGCTGAACGTCAAGCGCTTGTCACGTCCGATCCACTACCAACCGTCACAGCCGATAAACTCCAATTAACCCAGCTCTTACAGAATCTGATTGGCAACGCGATCAAATTCTGTCGCGACGATGCTCCCAGGGTTCATATCAGCGCCAGGAGAACGGGGAAAGCAGAGGCACAGAAAGAGCAAGGAGAGCAGCGAGAGCACGAGGGAGACGCCAGCGAGAACACTCAACGTGAAACGTCACCCCACCCCTCCGAAAGCACCTGGTTATTCTCTGTCCACGACAATGGTATCGGCATCAAGCCGCGCTATCTCGAACGGATTTTTGAAATTTTCAAGCGGCTCCATACCCGCACAGAATTTCCCGGCACTGGCATTGGGTTAGCCGTTTGCAAGAAGATTGTCGATCGCCACGGTGGGCACATCTGGGCAGAATCACAACCAGGAGCCGGAACAACTTTTTACTTCACCCTTCCTCACCATGACTCTACAGCCATTGGACACGATCGAGATTTTGCTGATTGAAGACTCTCCTAGCGATGCCCATCTCACAATCAAAAGCTTCGATCAAGCCAAAATTGCCAACAGCCTGCACTGGGTTGAAGATGGCGAAACTGCCATCGAGTACCTGCGACAGGAGGGCGAATATGCCAATGCAGTTCGCCCCGATCTCATTGTGCTGGATTTAAACCTACCCGGTATGGATGGTCGCGAAGTGCTGGCAGAGATCAAAGCCGATCCTGACCTCAAACGGATTCCAGTTGTGGTGCTTACGACCTCCAGCAGTGAGGAGGATATCCTCCGTTCGTATAATCTCAACGCCAACTGTTACGTCACCAAACCCTTTGATGTCCAGCAATTTATGCAGGTAGTGCAGCTAATCGGCAACTTTTGGCTGGCAGCCGTCAAACTACCACCGACCTAGGCGCTACTCACTTCACAGAGTATTATCAGAGTGCGGAACGATGGCAGTAAATCTACGGATGCAACACCTGTTCTGTCCGGGCAAGGTAGTAAAACGAGTAAAGAGATAGCATCAAAGCCTTGTGGCAGGTTGCGACAGTATAAAAATTTTGAACGTAACCAGCACGCTTTGCGGTGAGGCAGCCTTATGGACAAAGTATCGAAGCGTGTCCTTTTAGTAGAAGATAGCCCGACCGACGCTGATTTAATGCGCCATTTTTTTCTGCGTCTGGAAGGAGCGCAATGGGAGCTAACACACGTCGATCGCCTCAGCAGTGCCATTGCTACCTGTTCTACAGATACGGTTGATATTGTGCTGCTTGATCTCCGTCTGCCTGATTCTGATGAGGCAGATACGTTAGTTGATTTTCGCGCCAGTGTGCCCGATGTTCCAGTCGTCGTGTTGACGATGATGGATGACGAGACGCTGGCACTACAGGCGATGGCGGGCGGGGCGCAAGACTATTTGGTTAAAGGACAGATTACCCCGTCACTTTTGGCGCGATCGCTCCGGTATGGCATTGAGCGGGGGCAGATTCTGAAACGACTGCAAAACAGCGAGCAAAGTATGCTCAAAGCCCTGGAACAAGAGCAAGAACTCAATCTGCTCAAGTCAAGCTTCATTTCCATGGCATCGCATGAGTTCCGTACCCCAATGACGATGATCCGCACGGCTATAGAACTGTTGCAAAACTTCAGCCAGGATTTAACGGACGCAAAGCGCCAGCAGTACTTTGACCGCATTAAAACAGCGATTCATCAAATTACGCAATTGCTGGATGAAGTCTTACTATTGGGCAGCACCGAAGCTGGCTTGCGTTATCGACCAGAACCCCTTGACCTGATCAAGCTTTGCACGGGGATTACCGAAGACTTACAATTTAGTCACAGCGACAGTCATACCATCATGTTTACCCCTCAAGGTAACTGCTCCAATGCAGCGATGGATGCTGCGTTGCTGCGGCATATTCTCACGAATTTACTTTCCAACGCCTTTAAGTATTCACCGCAGGGCGGCGACATCCAGTTCCGGCTTTGTTGCCAGGAAGGCACTGCACTTTTTGAGATACAAGATCAGGGCATTGGTATCCCTGTCAAAGACCAGACACATTTGTTTGAGACGTTCTATCGCTGCGGTAATGTGGGCAACATCCAGGGCACAGGGCTAGGGCTGGCGATCGTTAAAAAGTGCGTGGAGTTGCACCAGGGACGGATTCAGGTTCGCAGCGACAAAGGAATGGGCACGACCTTTACAGTCGCGTTACCACTGGAACCGCGATCGCTCAACACGGCTGAGCTCAAAGCATCTGAGCAATCATCCCAATCAATCGTTAGCCGCGCTTAGTCACGCTGCAATGTTGCCGCAGCGAAATTGACCCCTGACCAGAGGTGTAGGAGATCAGAAGGTTCACGTCCTTAATCATAAAGAATGAACGATCAAACCCTTCAGTCCTTTAAGCTTTGGGCACTCACGCAAAGGAACAGGGCAAGCCGTTTCTAAAAACAACAGAATTGCGCGTTTTACCTGCGTCCAGGGTGTTAAAGACTGCTGGTAGCGTTAGAACCGTAACCCAACACCAGCCTGGAAAGACGACGCATTATTACCACCTTGTCGGTAGGCATCAAAGGCAATGACTGCATTACCAAAGACAACGAGCTGACTGTTAGGCAACACATAGTCGATGCCGGGTTGAATCGCAAAACTGGTCTTGTTACCCAATGGTGTCGTGCGATCGTCATCTAAAGGCACAGCCGCACCCACACCGATATAGGCATCGGTACGCCAGTTAATTGGAAAGTCGTAGGAGACCGTTGGGACGAGCGTAGTGCGCCGACCAACCAGCGCTTGCGCTCTAATGGAAACTGGTAGCTTGAGAAACTTATAGCGAGCCGCAATTACGCCGGACGTGCGACTTGGTTCACCACCTGCATCACCATCAGTTAAGCCCACCGCCACACCGGCACCGACATAACTGCCATAAGCAGCCTGCGCCATGACGGCTGAAGAGCTAGCCAACGTGATGCCAACAGCAAGTGCAGCACCGCCCAGCAGCGTCACACTGCCTTGCCACACGGTTGCTGTTTGCTTGTTGGAGCTGACGCGCTTGAGATGGTTCATGTGGTTACTCCTTAACGCCCACCCAGCAAGGGCTTTGTGCAATGCTTCAATTTAGCTCAGTTCTTTACTATTGAAGCACTTATTTGTCAGATTCAGGGATCAAAGCAGCCGCAATGTTTCATCAATAAGGGCAGGCTACCGGGATACCCATAGCCGCAGCACTGGACGGCAGTCAAGCAACCATAAAAAGCAAGTCTTGCAGCAGTAATCACGCGTTTCGTGGTTGAGAAGCAAACAGACTTGCCAGACTTGATTAAACTAAGTGTGCTGGGCGCTGTTAGCGATCGGCGATGTCCTCTCAGATTAGCCCTATGTCAGAGACGCTTCCTTCGCCCGATCGCTACCTGCAACTGCTTGATCAGATTGTGCAAATGACCCTGAAGGGCAACATCCGATCGAAAGAACAGGTCTATCAAATGCTGATAGACGGGGTTAGTATCGGCACGGGCGAACTCTTTGAGCGCTGCCTGCAACAGTACGTCGATCGCGTGCAGACACAGCTTGAGGCTGAGACGAACGAATTAAAGCAGGCAAAAGCAGCCCGCAGCCGCAGAGCCTTGCAAACCATTCAGGGCGAGTGGGAGCGCTGGCAGCAAAACAACCAGGCAACCGAAGCGATCGCCAGTGTGATGCAGAAAATCATCACGGCGGAGGCAGCGCAGCGACTACCAGAATTTTTGCGGGCGATCGACCCTAACCAGCCTCAATGCCTCAGTGCAACGCAGCTTAAACAACTTGCTAAAGTGCTTCAGCAACAGAGTGACGCTACCAGCGACAGCGCTGTACAGCAAGAACTCCACCAGTTAGCAATGGGAATCAGCCAGGGGTTAGCCTCGTGGGAGCGGGTGCAAAGTCAGCTCGTTAGCTGGATTTACGACCAGGAGCAGACGCTTGGTTTTGCTAGCACGTCAAGTAAGGGCGATCCGTGGACGGTCTGGTCAAAGCAACTGACGCAACCCCAGTTGATCCAACTCTTCCAGACGATCGCGCGCAATGAGTCAGTCAGCGAGTTCGTCGCCCAAATGCCTACTGTGGAGAGTAGCACCTGGGTAGAACTGGTCATCCTCTTGCAATATATCCAACAAGGGCTAGTTGCCTGGTTCGATCGCCTGGTCTACGATGCCAAAGTCGGCGCAAAGCTATCCATCTCAACCTTTCTGGCGTTTTCTATCCTCTGGTCGCAACTGGCGCGGGGCTTTCATCAGGCAACGGCACTCAACTCGTTCCATCAAAGCCAATTTGCGGAAGGGGCGTTTCAGATGACGCTGCAAATTCTGCGATCGTTCGCCCAGCGTCCTTACTTTCCGTTGTACGGCGGTGTGTTTGCCTCCTTTCCGGGCAGCCAGCTACGAAGCGTGGTGAATTATCTGGATGAGCCACTAAAACGGGCAGAGGGTACGCAAGAAAAAGCACGCATTCTCACGCTGATCGGCTCCTCAGAACGGGCGCAGGGGCAGATCGATCGGGCGAAGGAATTTCACGACATTGCCAGAGAAATCGCCGCCGAGGCAGGCGATCGTCCCTGCGAAATCGCGAACCTCAACCACCTCAGTCGCACCTGCGTTTCCCAAAAGAACTATCGAGAGGCAATTAACTACAGTCAACGGGCACTCATTCTCAGTCGTCAGGTTGGCGATCGACTGGGCGAAGCCAACGCCCTGGTTAATCTCGGCTATGGCGAAGTGTTTCAGGCACAGCAGCTAGAGCAAGCCGAAGCCGAAGTCTACGAAGCTGCCATCAGCTATTTGCAACAAGGCTTAAAGCTGGCAGAACAGATGGGCGATCGCCAGAGTCAGGCATTTGCCTTTAATAGCCTGGGAATCGCCCATGTGGTGCTAGAACAACCGCAAGCGGCGATCGACTATCTTGCCGATGGGCTGAAAGCCGCTCAGGTGGCGGGAGATTTGTACCTGCAAGGGCTGAACCTGGCATATTTAGCAGAAGCGTACTATCGGCTGCAAGACACTAGCAGAGCGGTCTATACAGGCTGCCTGGGTATGTATTTCCTCGAAAGCATTGCCTCTCGCGACTGGCGACAACCCGCCGGACTTTTAACCATTCTTCAGGGGCAAATGGGTGATACCTTTGCACCGACGCTTGCCCAACTTCGCCCGGAACTCATTGCCGCGATCGGCGTGGATGGCTACGACCACTTGCCCACGTTAATCGAGCAGTATCGGCAACCTGGGTAACGGCAGGGTAAAGGCTACAAGGTTTGCAAGACCTGTTTGCCCGCAAGGTGGGATGTTAGGGGCTGGGCTATCAGTGCCACTCAGCCAACAGGTACATCTGCCCGACCAGTTCTGCTGTTCCTTGTAATACTAAATGTATGCATCGTTTCACAGCTTAAGACGAATTGACAGGTGACACCGTTAACTCTCTTAAGCGCCATGCACTGAGCTACTGAGCGATCGCTTCATCAATGTGTTTCACCTATCGGCAGAGAGGAGTCAAATGAAAACCTTCAGTTATTGGTTCGCTGTGCCCTTGGCACTAGCGATCGCACTGGGAACCGCTTCAACTGCTCTCAGTCAAGCCGTCGCCATTAATGCCAGTTCACCGACCGTTCAACTTAACGGAACATCGGGCGGCAGCCAAAAAGATGGCAAGGGCTGTGCTGGCTTCATTGCCGCTGCACCAAATCACGTTATTCAGGTGTCAGAAGATGCCAATTTGCAATTTACGTTGCAGTCCTCTGGTGCGCCTGCTTTGCTAATTCGTAGCAGTTCCGGGCAGGATTTCTGCGTACCAGCCGACAGCTACTCCAATGGTAAAGTTACGATTCCTGGACGGTGGACTAAAGGCACTTACTCGGTCTATATTGGCGATCGTGCCAATGGTCAACACGCTTACACGCTGTCAATTTCTCGCAGCTAAACAGCGATCGCTTCAAAACTAAAAGCACAAAGCCGGGACGTTCCATAAAACATTCCGGCTTTGTGCTGAAAGAAGCGTTAAATAATTGACGCGCCAGTGTTGCACTAAGCTGCGATCGTTTAAGTCAATATTTCAACGGTAGCGTTAGTGCCCAACCTGGAAGACTCGCGTCTTTAGTGCTAATCCTCGATCGTTCTAGCTGACACTTCAACAGCGCTCACATCAATGGTTCCCGGCGGTGTCAGACGATTGAAGCGTCCATCCTCCACCTTCAGCGGCTCATTACAATTGGGGCAGCTAAACTCCGTTTGGTTGAGGCTAACAAACTCATACTGACAGACCGGACAATCTGCCTGAATTAGGTTGCGCCTCAGCCACCAGCGAAAGCCAAAAAACGCAATCACAGGCGTAATCAAAATCAGCCCAACCAGGATAAAAAATGATTTGACAAGCCAGCCCAAACCGATCGCCCCTAGCAGCCAAATCACCGCAAAGGGCAAAAGGAACCGACTCACTTCGGCAAAGCCGATTTGGAAATTCTTAAAGCTATCCTGGTTCACCGCAGTCTCCTGCACAAGGTTGTCTCGAATACTCTCATCCTAATCAGAAATTGCCCCAGTGCCCAAGCGCAAACCCCCAAAGGTTTGGGTAGAAAACCCTACTTTGAAAAAAAATTCCTTCAGCGAAAGCTCTGCTATAGCCGTAGCCATACTGGTTAGGACGGGGTGCAGGGGTAGAACCCCTGGCTGGGGGCGAAGCCCCCACACCTCCTTTGATCCCAATGTCCTAAGTTCTGTGGCAATAGCTATAACCGCGTCTCTACCTTGAGGTAAAAATAATTGAACCTAAAAATAACACCCATCTAATTCCCGTTTAGCTGTTAGCAAAAGCAGGAATCAAACAGGTGTTACAAAGAGTCCAAAAACGATCGATCTAGAACAGACCGAGCGTTAGAGACTTGTCAATAGGGAACGTTGCACCAATACCCAGCCACAGTGTCACCAATGTGCCAACAAGGAACACAGTGGTTGCCACCGGACGACGGAATGGGTTTTGGAACTTGTTAACGTTCTCAATGAAAGGAATCACAATCAATCCCAGAGGCACCGAAGCCATAGCAACCACACCCAAGAGCTTGCTAGGGACAGTACGCAAAATCTGAAAGACGGGGTAGAGATACCATTCAGGCAAAATCTCTAACGGAGTTGCAAAGGGATCAGCAGGTTCGCCAACTGACGCGGGGTCAAGCACTGCCAGACCAACGTTAAGCGCGATCGTCCCCAGAATAACGACTGGAAAGATGTAAAGCAAATCGTTGGGCCAGGCAGGTTCACCGTAGTAATTATGACCCATACCCTTGGCAAGCTTGGCACGCAACTGAGGATCGGATAGATCCGGTTTTTTAACCGTTGCCATATTAAAGTCACTCTCCTTTTGTTCTGAAGGTCAGCAGAGGGATGGAAGCAGGTAGACAAATGTCACGATCGTAGATAAGCTGTCCCACAGGGAACAAGCACTACAGAGGACCAGAAATACCTTGCTTGCGAATCATCAAGAAATGCAGCAGCATGAACACCGCAATCAGCCAGGGCAAGACAAAGGTGTGAGCGCTGTAGTAACGAGTCAGAGTTGCCTGACCCACACTTGAACCACCACGGAGCAGGTCAGAAATCAGTACCCCGACAACCGGAATCGCTTCAGGTACACCGGAAACGATCTTGACTGCCCAGTAACCAATCTGATCCCAAGGAAGCGAGTAGCCAGTCACGCCAAAAGAAACTGTGATGACAGCCAGGATCACGCCCGTTACCCAGGTCAACTCGCGGGGCTTTTTGAAACCGCCCGTTAGATAAACCCGGAAGGTGTGAAGTACCATCATCAAAACCATCATGCTGGCAGACCAGCGATGGATCGATCGAATCAACCAGCCAAAGCTCACTTCGTTCATGATGTACTGAACAGAGTCAAACGCTTCGGCAACGGTTGGACGATAATAAAACGTCATAGCGAACCCAGTGGCAAACTGGATGAGAAAACAAACCAGCGTAATGCCGCCCAAACAGTAAAAAATATTTACGTGGGGAGGGACATACTTGCTAGAAACATCGTCTGCAAGTGCTTGAATTTCTAGCCGCTCCTCGAACCACTGGAATGTTTTCGAGTCGGTCACCTGCTTAGTGAACATGAAGCAAGAATTCCTAAAAAAATGTATGGCTGTTCTAAAGAATGTAACACAGACGTAGGCTGGATTTCATACGCAAAGTGAATCAGCCCCCTGTGTTAAGGCATGGCTGTGTCAGCGTCTTCTCAACTTATTGCTCTGCTTAGTGGCTGGTTTAAATACTTAAGACGGGATGAAGTTTTATAAAGTAAACCGTTTTATAAAGTAAACCGTTGCCTGAGACGATGGTCTTGGCGATCGCTCAGCCGTTGAGAATATGGGAAGAGAGTGGGATGAGAGGGGCATTATGTGGCGTTACCGCAGGTAGGTTTTGCCCCACCCGTACCCTGCCCAAAGCGATTGAACTTGTGTTGTGGGTAGCAGACACTCCGTTGCTGAGGTTAAGATTATTCACTATGAGTAAACATACCGCTTGGACAGGACGGCTAGTGGCTGTCCTTTTGGCAGTTTTGATGGTGCTGGGTTGGTCGGCACCGCAAGCAAACGCATTGACTGAAGAGCAAAAGCTTTTAGCAGAAGTTTGGCGGCTGGTCGATCGCGCCTATGTGGATGACACGTTTAATCAGCAGAACTGGTGGCTGGTGCGTCAGAAGGCATTTAAGCAACCGCTGAGCGATCGCGAACAAACCTATACGGCGATCCAGAAAATGTTGGCGAGCCTGGATGATCCCTTTACGCGGTTGCTGAAGCCGGTGCAATACCGGAGCTTGCAGACGAATACCTCTGGCGAATTAACGGGAGTTGGGTTGCAGATTGCCTCTGACCCGGAAACTGGCAAATTGCGCGTGATTGCTCCAGTCGCTGGTTCTCCAGCCGATCATGCAGGCATTAAGCCAGCAGACACGATCGTGAGCATTGATGGCACCCCGACTGAAGCGCTGTCATTGGATGACGCGGCGGGACGAATGCGGGGGACGATCGGTAGCGAGGTGACGTTGACGATTCAGCGGGAAGAGGCGCTTCTGGATTTTAAGGTGGTGCGCGATCGCATTGAACTCAACCCGGTCTACGCCGATTTAAGGTCGCAATCTACTGCTGCGAATACGGATGAGCCTGCCAAAATCGGCTACATTCGCCTGAGCCAATTTAACGCCAATGCAACGGCTGAGTTTGCCCACGCACTCACTCGTCTGGAGACGCAGGGCGCTAACGCTTACATTCTTGATTTGCGAAATAACCCCGGTGGGCTGCTGCAAGCGGGTGTCGAGATTGCCCGTCTCTGGTTAGATCAAGGAACGATCGTTTACACCGTCAATCGCCAGGGCATTCAAGGTAGCTTTGACGCGACAGAGAAGGCATTGACGCATGATCCGCTCGTCGTCCTGGTGAATCAGGGTACAGCAAGCGCTAGCGAAATTTTGGCGGGAGCCTTGAAAGATAACGGGCGCGCCACCATCCTGGGCGAAAAGACCTTCGGGAAAGGGTTGATTCAATCGCTCTTTGACCTGTCAGATGGTTCTGGTTTGGCGGTTACTGTGGCAAAGTATGAAACCCCTGGTCATATTGACATTAACAAACAGGGTATTCAGCCCGATGTAACCGTGCCGCTTGACCCCATTACGGGCGTTCAGGTTGGCACACCCGCTGACCGACAATATCAAGCAGCAGTGGAGCTGTTGACCACACATTCAATGGTGGCGGGTGCTGTTTAGTACTGAGCGCACGTATCACGATCCACTCCACGGTGCGATCGCGCTCAACGGCGGTGATCCGATCGAAGCGGCACTCATCCGTCTCATTGATACGCCTGCCTTTCAACGGTTGCGACGGATTCGGCAGTTAGGTTCAGCCAGTCTTACTTTTCATGGAGCCGAGAGTTCACGGTTTACGCATTCGCTTGGTGTGCTGGCGATCGCGCGTCGGGCGTTCGATCGTCTTGCCAGCGCCTATCCCCAACTCCAACCGTATCGTGGGGTTGTTCTCTGTGCTGCCTTACTGCATGACATTGGTCACGGGCCCTTTAGCCATACGGGAGAAGAAGTTTTCGGCAGCAATCACGAACATTGGACGGGGCGCATTCTACAGGAGTCGGCACCCATTCGGTCAGCGTTGGACACTGTAGCTCCAGACTTGACCGAGCAAATTCTCCAGGTTTATCTCAAGAAACATCCAATCCCGCTGGTCTGGCAACTAGTGTCCAGCCAACTGGACTGCGATCGCCTCGATTACCTGATGCGCGACAGCTACTTTACTGGGGCATCCTACGGCAAAATCGACCTCGAGCGCATTCTCATGGCAATGCGCTATGACCCTGTCACGCAGCAGCTTGTCGTCGCCCGTAAAGGCATGACGGCTGTTGAGCATTACTTAATCGTGCGCTACTTTATGTACGCCCAGGTTTACAACCATCCCAAAAATATCGCAGCCTCCTGGGTGTTGCAGCAAGCGTTTGTGCGCGCTCGTGACTGCTTACAGCAGGGCTTACTAGAAGCCGATGACACGGTAAAAGCCTGGTTGACGGGCAACTGCGATCGCCTGCCTTTAAACCAATACCTTGCTGCGGATGATGGCGTTTTTACTTACCATCTGCAACGTTGGCAAAGTAGCACCGATGCCATTCTCAGCGATCTCTGCCGACAGTTTATCGATCGCGATCTGCCCAAAACACTGGATGTCACCCATCTGGAGACGCACGATCGACAGGCATTATTGCAAAGCATCCAGCAAAGGCTCGACATGGTGAACGGTGACGCAACCTATTATGCAGGGCTGCAAGTTTCTCTCAGCCGTGGCTATACCCTTTACCAGCGCGGCATTAAGTGCCATACTCCCACAGGCTTGCAGGAATTGAGCGCCCTGTCGCCCCTGGTACAAACGCTGACCAATCCCTATGAACGGGCGTGGCTGATCTATCCACGTGCGATCGACCCAGCACTGTTGAAGACCCAGCACTGTTGAAGATGCCGTAAGCAGAGACGCAGCAGCAGCCAAGCAGAGAGGAGAACCCATCCCCCAGTTCAGCCAAATGCCGGATGCTTTTTGTAACATCAATCTCTAGGATACGCTCGATTACTTAGATCCCTCAGTGAGTTTCAGGCAGGGTTAGAACACCCTTGCTTCGTACCAGCTACGGATTAAGTTCCTGACAACACGCTGATCTGTTTGAGCGATCGGACTCCCTCGTTCATATGCAGTCTTGGGTCACGTCTCTAAGGTCTAGAATTTAAGCAGGACTGGCTTGAATGTGTTCATCAAGTCTGTAGTTGTTGTCGCAGGGTATTTTCAACCAGGGTCTTGTCTGCCGTATCACTGCCATTAATTACCGCCTACAAAACTAGACCTCGCTTGTGCTCTTTATACCCAGGTGAAATGCAGGTTTCAGCTACCCCCGCTATGCAGCCGCCGCTTCTTATGCTTACTCCAGATGCAACTGTACTGGAAGCAGTGCGGCAGTTGAGCCAGAAGCAAAGCGGCTGTGTTTTGGTGATGAAACAACAGCAACTGGCTGGCATTTGCACAGAGCAAGATTGTTTACGGGCGATCGCGGCGGGCGTTAATCCAGAGGCAACCACCGTTGAAGCAGTGATGACACGATCGCCGCTGACCCTTAGCCATACTGAGACATTGAGTACAGCCTGGCAGAT